>NZ_LVDJ01000020.1:0-56315 GCF_007636505.1 Shewanella sp. KCT | reverse complement strand
GTTTGGGTTAAAACGCTTATCGAACGGCGAGGCAGTCACAAGTCTGCAGTCGCACTGGCTAACAAGTTAGCAAGAATTGTTTGGGCTATTCTATTTAAGAAAACGGAGTTCAGAGCGGTTTGACCTGTAAGTAAAACAAACCATGTACTGCTAAAAAGTAATGTAACAACAGGTAATACCGGCCTCTACAACACCTGAGAGAGTCCATGAACCTAAGAGTTCGGAGGGACGGTTAAGGCGTAGAGGCGCGGTTCTCATTAAGGCCAGAGCCTCTAATTGCTCATAAACAGGTCGGATATACGGATGCAGTAATATCTTTTGTTACTAACAAATTAGCTATTGAATCTATCGAGGTGTCCATATATGGACTCGCTGCGTGCCAAAAGAATGTTTGCACATAAGGGTCGCTCTTTTGCGTCCCAGCAATCGCGACATTGGTGCATCCATGCACTACACCTAATGCCAAGCAATTGATTAACCATGAAGCTATGGTTTAAAGCTCCCATCCAAGTACCTAATTCAGGTAGATGCAAAAACATCAAAATGAAGCAACACTTCATTCAATCTGTCACAAATGTGTAAGCACATAAGGGTCGCTCTTTTGCGTCCCTGCAATCGCGGCATTGGTGCATCCATGCACTGCACCTGCTGTCGGCAATCGATCACAACAAAGGTTAACGCTAAAGCAAGGCAATTCATCCCAAACCAAAGGTAAGGAATGCTTCTACGTCCTTACCCATTGGGTCTACTCGAAGAGATAAAACCCAACTGATATTGAAGATAATTACTTTTAAAGCCTTGTCGTTTGTTAAATTTCCTGAGCATTCAAATTTCGACAATAGGCCAATAAGCCTACTCCCACACTAAACGCTATAACACCTACTGTCGCCCTTATTGGCATGCTTTCTAGCCCTCGAATCATGTTAACTACAGGGTCGGCAACAATAGCGGCTCCAACTATGAGCCCAGCCAGTGCTAGCAAATACACAAGGAAATTCGAGAGGCGGCCTCTTCCCGCCAAGCTCCAAATAGAGAAGTTGTCACTCCCTAAATCAATAACTTTACCTATACCGAAGTGAAACAGTGCTCCGAAGATAAGTGCCGACAACAAAGGTTCAGGAACGCCAAATTCATTCGCCCATGTGTAAGTGACAACGAAGATAGCGGCGTATACAGATCTCCACAAACAACGAACCAATTCAGATTTAATCAATACTCACCTCTGTAAAAAAAATGCCAAAAGCAACAGAGAACAGTTAATAGCGACACTACTAATGAGTTGATTACTCGCAAAAGTTGCATAGAAAAATTTGGCGTCATTAATCAAGTAAGCGCAACATTGAGAGCTAGTTCGAACTAAGTCTGTAGCAAACTGCTCAAGACACTTTAGACAAACATCAGCAACTCATTTGAAAGAACAAGGATACACAGTTATAACTCGATTCCCTTAAAGTAATTCAATCACATTACATTTAAAGGGGATACAAAATGCTAAACAAAACATCATGTGAAGCATGATCTACTACCTCCCATCGAATAATTCACTATTCAGCGTTATTTTCATACCTACACAGGCCAATATTGTTACAAGCAAGTTTCAAGGAAACTATTTTTTTACATTTGAATCTCATGTAAGATGCTCTCCTCGATAGCACAGTTGTTTTTATTTTAAAGGACTAATCTACATGAAATTTGTTATAAAAGGATTTGCTTTATCAGCATTGGCTTTATTATCAGCTTGTGGAGGCTCAGACTCCAGCGAATCTACTGAAGTTACCCCTCCCGTTGAGAGCTTTCGCGTTCAAGATAACCCGGTAGACTCATCAATATTGGCACTATCCACCATTGAAAGCTTTCTTCAAGTGGGTTCACTGGCTAATGATATTGTTAAATCAGCAAATTTTGCGGATCATGGAATAGAAAAGAGTTGTAGTAACGGGGGGGTAATTACTAAAACGTATAATGATGTTGACGACAACAATCTGTTATCAAATATGGATGTGATTAATGTCGAATATCGTGAGTGTTATGTATCTGTGTTAGACAGCACCTTAAATGGGGAAATTGAATTAAAATTAACCTCTTCTAACGCAGAACTTACTGACACTTCTGGAGAAATAAATTTATCAAATGTCATTTTTGATGATAATAGAGAAATAAAATTTAAAGGCACAATTAGATTCTTACAAAAGAAACAACCTATGTCTAAAGTTGTATCGGTCCAGAATATCGGTTCAATATCTTTAACAACCAATGAGTATTCTGAGCAAACGGTTAACTTCAAAGACATATCTTTCAGCAAAGTTGAAGATTTTTCAAATGCAACATATTCAGTACTAGGTCTAGGGAAAATCGATATACCCGACTTAAAAATAAACTACTCTTTTAAAATTACAGATCCACTCAGTGGCCATTTTGGAGAGTACCCTAACCAAGGGACAGTCGAAGCATTTACTACCGAGAAAGATAAAGTAGAAATCAGTAGTAATTTTGTAAACTATTCAGAATCTTTTAACATTGACGCAGGCAAATATCGTTATGCTCGAAATTGGTCAGACGCAATTGAAGGCTCTTTATGGTCTTATTCTGATGCCCCTTCAAACAATATTAAGCCGTATCGTTCAGATAATTTTGAACTAGTCGCTAAGTTAGATGAAGAAATCCTAGATAATTTTCCTGCGAGCGGAGGTGCTTTAAAATTCCTAATGTCTAGGCCTGTCAAAGCTGATACTTATGAAACCGTTTACTTAAAATCTCAACAATGGCCATATGCTAGTATCCCAGCAGAGATAATGGTCTCTGGTGCCATAGTATCTTTAACGCCACAATTAACGCTTAATCCAGGACAAACTTACAACTTTGATACATTCCAAGTTATGAGTGAACAAGATGCAACCAGTTGGATTTATAGTACTCAAATCATTGTAGATGACTCTTTAGTGGTAAATTACGATATTGGCACTGGAATATATAGAGAAGAAGATTTTCCAGTTCTTGATGCCTCTGAAACAATTATGAACAAAGGCTTAAAACTTAACTTTAAATGGATAGACATTAATAACATTGGCATCAATTTTTCAAATGAAAACTCAGCCACAACATCCTTCAATGTTCCTAAAAATCATAAAAAAGACGTGACGGTAAGATTGTCTGTAAATAATGGTCAAGACTATGAAATTAGCACAGACATTAGCATTACTTACCAGCCATCCACTTTAAATATCATGCATTTTGTGAGTCCGAGCGGAGATTATATTGGCGCAGGACAGATACTTACCATGGATGACTCAAATGCTCTTTTCACCATTAGCCGCAATGAATGGGAAAATGAAGATCATTTAGGAGTTAGGGTTGACGGTGATACATGGTGGACACTTGACATGGCAGCTCCTCAAGGTGAGAAGCTCTCTACCAAAAAGTACGAAAATGCAACACGCTATCCGTTTCAAGCACCTTTAGCACCAGGATTAAGCTTTACTGGCGATCATAGAGGCTGCAATATAAGCTCAGGTGAATTCGAAATACTTGAGCTTACTTATGATGCGAATAACCAAGTCGAAAAACTCGCCGTCAACTTTCAACAAAGTTGTGAGACAGTCAATCCGATACTTAAGGGTTTAATTCGATATAATTCATCGGCAAAGCTGAATTAACCTCTCTTTCACAACGAAAAAACGGCGACTATTGTTGCCGTTTTTTATATGCATTGGTCGACGAGATTTTTATGCAAATCAACCATAATACCCATAGGATCATTAAAACCGAACTATTACACTTACTACAATTATCTCTTAGACTACTAAGGTCTACTCCTTCGCCAACTTCAATTCCACAACATTCCCTTCGGGGTCGTTAATATAAAGGGAACGCCCAAACCCTTGGGCACCGTATCTTTTGGCAAAGCCTTCGGTCGCTATGCCTTGCTCGCTGAGATAATCCAGCAGGGTCTGCTCCTCCATGGACTCGATGAGCAGGCAGATATGGTCGACGTTGCGGCCATCTTGCTGTGGCGGTCTACCGCCCAATCGCCCCAGAGGACTGTCGCAGGTGACGATATCGATCAACGCCTTGCCGGCTCTTAATTGGGTGAGCCCCTCCTCGGCCAGTTCGCGCTCAATGGGACAGCCCAGCACCTGAGTGTAAAAGTGCAGCATGGCGTCTAACTTGGTGGTACGAAATACCAAATGATCTATACCCCTTACCTGGATCATAACTATCCTCGTTGCGCTCAATTTGCTGTAATTATAGCCAGATGCGCAGCAGAGATGACATTGACAGCAAAATTACGCCACTAACGGTTTGTTCCCGTTGGAAACTAAGGTAGTTTGATGATATCGCCGCTAATGGAGCCTGATCGATGAAACACGGTAAGCACGACGCACAGCTGTTAAAACTGGCCCTGGAGATTGGCGTTGGTTACGCCAAGAAACGTGGCTTCGCCGATTTCGATAAGGGGATCTCCCCCAAAGACAAGGTAGAGTGCATCTACCGCCTACTGGTGCAAGATAAGCTGATCCAGCCCCTGGCGACCGACAAGGAGGATGGCCCCAACATGAAGCACAAGCTGATTTTGTGGATCCACCGCCAACTACCCGAGGAGCATCCCCTCAAAGAGTAAAATATCTCGCTAAGCCCGAAGCCATTGATCTCTATCAAGCCTTAGGCCGATTCCCGGCAGCTAGGGCCGAGATGAGCTATAGATCTAGCATCACCTCAGCCTAAGTGCACAAGGAGTTTTCGTGGCCGGGCCAGGACTATCGAGTCAAGCGGCGGCCGAGCGGCTGGAACAATATGGGCCCAATTGCCTGCCCAAGCCGGCAAGACTCAGCTTAATCCGCCTGTTTATTTTGCAGTTTAAGAGCGCCTTCATCTATGTGCTGCTCGCAGCCTTCATCGCCTGTCTGCTGCTCGGCCAGATCCTCAACGCCATCTTCATCTTCGCCGTGCTCATGCTCAATGCCATCATAGGCACGGTGCAGGAATACTCGGCCCAGCAGGCCGCCGATGCCCTGAGCAAGTTGGTGCCCTCCCAGACCAAGGTGATCCGCGACGGCCACCCCAAGATGGTGGACAGCCTGAGTCTGGTGCCCGGTGACTATATTCTGCTGACCAACGGCGATCGCATCGGCGCCGATATCAAAATCGAAAAGCATAACCAATTTAAGGTGGACGAGTCGGCCCTCACCGGCGAGTCTGTGGCGGTCAACAAGACAGATCTCGCCTTCGCCGGCACCCTGGTCACCCATGGACGGGCCGAGGGCGAGGTGATCGCCACCGGCGCCCGCACCCAGATAGGTCAGATAGCCGATCTGGTTCGCCAGGGCGGTAGCGCCAAGCCGCCGCTGATGCAGCGTATCGAGCGCTTCACCCTGATCATCGCCATAGCCACCTTAATCATCATCGCCCTCATCTTCGGCCTGACATTGCTGCGGGGCGCGGATCTCTCCCAGGTGTTCCTGCTGGGGGTCGCCCTGGCGGTCTCCGCCATTCCCGAGGGGCTACCTGCGGCCATCACGGTCGCCCTGGCCATAGGCATGAAACGCATGTCCCAGGCCAATGTGATAGTGCGCAAGCTGGTGGCGGTGGAGTCTCTCGGCTCCTGCACCTATATCGCCTCGGATAAGACGGGCACCCTGACGGTCAACGAGATGACCATCAGCCAGATCAGCCTGCTGACGGGCGAGCGCTATCATGTGGCGGGCACAGGGCTGACGCCCACTGGCCTAGTGCACAAGCATGGCCATGGGGTGCCAGTGTCGACCGCGCGGGACCCCGAGCTGTACCGTCTTGCCCTCACCGGCGTGCTGGCCAACGAGGCTCACCTCAGCTTCGAGGCCGAACAGAACCATGCGGATCAGATGCATGCAGACGGCGACGGGGTAGATCTCGCCTTCCTGGCCCTCGGCTATAAGCTCAATCTCGAGATGGACAAAGCCAAGCAGCCACCACAGGAGCAGCTATTTGCCTACGAGTCGGAGAACCAGTTCAGCGCCAGCATCAACCTGATAGAGGGGCGCTCCGTCATCTCGGTCAAGGGCGCGGTGGAGAAGCTGCTCACCATGTGCCAGCTGGATGCGCAGCAGACTCAGGCTGTGTTGGATGAGACCCACTGGCTAGCGCGCCACGGCTACCGGGTGTTGGCGCTCGCCAGCGGCGAGGTCTGCGACCCACACCATCCACTGGCAGGTTTGGATTTTCTAGGATTAGTGGCCATGAGCGATCCCCTGCGGGAAGATGCCATCGAGGCGGTGGCCCTATGTCAGCAGGCACAGATCAAGGTAGCGATGATCACCGGCGACCACCCTGTGACCGCCCTGGCGCTGGCGCGTCAGCTCAAGCTGGCCAACGACCAAGATGGGGTGATCACCGGCGAGCAGCTCACCCAGGCCCAGCAGCAGAGTCTGGCCGAGTTCGACCATCTCATCGCCAGCCACAGGGTATTTGCACGGGTACAGCCCAGGCAGAAGATGGAGATCACCGAGTCCTTGATCCGCCAGGGCGAATTTGTCGCCATGACGGGTGACGGGGTCAACGACGCCCCGGCGCTGAAGCATGCCCATGTGGGCATTGCCATGGGGCTCAAGGGCACGGATGTGGCCCGCGAGAGCGCCGATCTTGTTCTAACCGACGACCGCTTTAGCTCTATCGTCAAGGGGATCATCGAGGGGCGCATCGTCTACAACAATATCCGTAAGGTGATCTACCTGCTGATCAGCACAGGGGCCGCCGAGCTGCTGCTGTTTATCTTAAGCGTGCTGTTTGCTCAGCCTATCCCACTGTTTCCGCTGCAAATCCTCTGGCTTAACCTGGTCACCAACGGCGTGCAGGATGTGGCGCTGGCCTTCGAACCCGGCGAAGGCCACGAGATAGATCAGCCGCCGCGCCGCCCCAGCGAGCCCATCTTCGATCGCCTCATGCTGGAGCGGCTGATCGTCAGCGCTCTGTGGATGGGCATAGTGGCCTTCGGCCTCTTCTCTCTGGTGCTGGCCATGGGCAGCAGCGAGAACGACGCCCGTAACCTCACCCTGATGTTAATGGTGTTGTTTGAAAACGTGCACGCCCTCAACAGCCGCTCGGAGCGTAACTCGCTGCTGCGCATGCCCGTGCTGAGCAATCCGCTGCTGCTGTTTGGCATCATACTGGCTCAGGGCATTCACATAGGCGCCAGCTATACCCCTGGATTGAGTCAGGCGCTAGGCATTAGCCCTATCGGGCTAGGACAGTGGTTGATGCTGCTGAGCGCCGCCTCGACCTTGTTGTTCATCGATGAATATCACAAGCGTCTCTGGCGTCAGCAGCACAAACCTAAGGTTAGGCAGGCAACAGCTGATCGTCAGCTGGAATGATCAACACATTGCTGCGGATGCGGGTCAACATGGCCTCGGCGGTATTGCCTATGACCATGCCCATCAGCCCCTTGCGTTGGCGAGCGCCCATCACCAGATAGGCGGCCTTGAGGCGACAAGAGAGCTCGTAGAGGCAGAGATCGGGGTCGCCCGCCAGGAAGTGGACATGCTCCTGATGCAGGCCGATCTCGTCCAGCTGAGGCTGATACCTGTGATAGGCGTCCTTCACCAGGGTGCGGGTGTCGATAAGATCCATGTCTCGCAAGATCTTAGGCACACGTATGATATAGGCCAGATGCAGCTGGCAATCGAGGGCCTCGGCCAGCTGGCGACCATGCTGAATGACGCACTGGTTGAGTTTCTGCTTAATGGGGTTGTCGCTGCCCAGATCCACCGCCATCAACACGCTGCGGGCGCGCTGCAAGGGGTTGTCGCACAGCATCATCAGCGGGATGCGCACATGGCGGATCAGCTGCCAGTCCATCGGCAGATAATGGGTCTTGTGATGCACCGCCTTTACCATGAGGTCGAACCCATGACGAATGGAGTGATGACAGGCATGTTCGAACAGATCTTTGGTCCACACGCTATGCACGGCCACGTCTTCCGCCTTGAGCGCCTTGAGCTTGGCGGCGATCTCCTCGCTGCGCTGATTCATCAGGGCCACCTTGGCCGCCGCACCCAGCCTGGGGTTGTAGTACTCCTTACCCGCAAAGGATTCGTAGCTGTAGGCAAACACCTCAGCCTCCTTCTCCAGTTCCCTGGCCAAGGCGATCCCCGTCTCTATGGCATCGGCCTGCTGCTCGGCTTTCTGGGAAATAATAAACACCTTGTCCATGGTTACCTCCTGTCGGCAAGTTTCCATTTGAGCTTAGTCACACTCCATGGGTTACGCCTTGATCTCGGTCATCAAAATGATCAAGATCACATTATCACCACTCTCGGGGAGTCGCGCCTGCTATGGCCATAGATAACTTTGTCTTGTCCCTGTGTTTGATCCTGCTCTTCGGCCGGGTGCTGGGCGAGGTCTTTAAACGGCTGCAACTCCCGGCCGTGGTCGGCGAGATCCTGGCGGGGATCCTTATCGGCCCTAGCCTACTGGGCTGGATAGCCCCCCATGAGACCCTGGCGGTAATGGCCGAGCTGGGGGTGATCCTGCTGCTCTTTTCCATTGGCTGCGAAACCTCCATCAAGCACCTGTTTCAGGCGGGCAACAGCGCCGCCGGGGTTGCCCTGCTGGGTATCGCCCTGCCCGCCGTGGTCATCGGCTTGGTGTGCCTTCTCTACCTGGAACTGCCCGGCTTTACCGCCCTCTACCTGGGCTGCGCCCTTACCGCCACCAGCATAGGCATATCGGTGCGGGTGATGGCCCAGGCCAATCAATCACAGAGCCAGGAGGGACACATCATCCTCGGCGCGGCGGTGATTGACGATATCGCCGGGGTGATCCTACTGAGCCTGTTGTTTAACTTTGCCAGCTCGGGTGAGGTGGGGCTGATCCCCAGCGGCCTGTTGATCCTCAAGATAGTCGGCTTCCTGCTGCTGGCACCGCCCATGGCGCGCCTGCTGCTGTATCTGTTTCGCGCCGTCAAACCCAGAGAGGAGGAGACGGGTTATGAGGCGATAGTCACCATGATCCTCATCTGCCTGTTTGCCTGGCTGGCCCATGCCCTCCATGCCCCGGCCCTGCTCGGCGGCTTCGCCGTCGGCCTGGCGCTCAGTCGCCAATTTATCTCGCCGCTGAATCGCTACCTGCAAAACCCCTTCGCCTTCACCCACGAGATGGAGGTCGAATCTAAGCCCCTGGTAGATATCTTCGCCCCCATCTTCTTCGTCTACGTGGGAATAAGCTTAGATCTCAGCCAGATAGATCTCGGCTGGAGCGGTCTGTTCACCCTGCTGATGCTCTCCTTGCTGGCGATTATCACTAAGATGATGGCGGGGCTCAGGGTGCCAGGTCACCTGCGCACCAAGGCAATTGTCGGCAGCGCCATGGTGCCGAGGGGCGAGGTAGGCTTGGTGTTTGCCGAGATGGGGCTGCAGATGGAGATCATCTCGCCAAAGCTGTTTACCGAGCTGGTGCTGATCATCGCCATCACTACAATTGCAGGGCCTCTGCTACTCAAGTGGACGCTGGCGACAGACGATAAATAGACAGTAAGTAGAGGGTAAGCCTTAGGCAAAAAAATACCCGCCATCAGGCGGGTATTTAGCAGCTAGCGTCTTAGATTAGACAGGAGAGACCACGAAGAGTAGCTCGCCCTGTGAAACCTGCTGACCATTGCTGTTCAGGATACGCTCGATGCGGTACTGCTTATCCTCTGGATAGAGCACGGCACCCTGACGGTTGAAGCCAGCCAGTGTCACCTGAGAGAACATCTTCATCGCTTCGGTCAACGCCAGTGTCTGATCCACAGTCACTATGTCGCCTTCCTTAACGAAGTCGGCTTCACCCGGCGCCGGAGAGGTATAGAAGATACCTGCACCTTGAGCCAGAACCTTAAGCTCGTTACTCTCACCCACACGTAGCGACTCGGTATCCACACCTACAGTCTCTGCGGCGGCTTCCATCTCGGCGATCAGCGCTGGAATATCCAGCTCGGCCATGAAGCGTGGCAGGTAGTTGGTGTCGTACACGCCTTCGTTGAAGGTGCCATCTTTCAGGATGCGCGTTAACAATGGAATGTTAGTCGCGATGCCCTTGATCACTACTTGGTTCGCCAGGTAGTCATGCAGCTTGTTGATCACATCTTCACGGCTCTCACCACGGCAGATGATCTGAGCGATCAGGCTGTCGTAGTATGGTGAAACCTCTTTGCCTTCACCGGCGATAGAGATGATCTCGATATCGTCACGCTCTGGGATCACACACTCGGTGATCATGCCAGGATGTGGCAGCAGCTGTAGCACGCCGTTGCTGTCCAGTGCGGCCTTCTCGGCAGTCACACGAACCTCGATGGCGTAACCGATCTCTTGTGGCTCAAGATCTTCTATTGAACGACCGGCGGCGATGTCGAAGCCTGCGCTCACGATATCAATACCTGAGGTCGCCTCGGTCACAGGGTGTTCAACCTGCAGACGCGTGTTCATCTCCATGAAGTAGACTTCGTTGGCATCCAGGTTGTAGATGAACTCTACGGTACCTGCGCCCATGTAGTCTGTGGCGTCGCCGAGGGCACGGGTATATTCCATCACCTTCTGCTTCAGCTCTTCTGGCAGCATGGTAGAACCAGACTCTTCGATCACCTTCTGGTTGTTACGCTGTACCGAACAGTCACGTAGACCCAGTACCTTGGTATTACCAAACTTGTCACGCAGCAACTGTACTTCGATGTGACGCAGTGAGGTCACATACTTCTCTAGGTAGAGGTCGCCGTTGCCGAAGGCCGCAGCCGCTTCGGTAGAGGTCTTCTGGAACAGAGAGATCATATCTTCTGGACGCTGAACGACCTGGATACCCTTACCGCCACCACCTTGTACCGCCTTAAGCAGCACTGGGTAGCCGATCTCGTTGGCCACGTTCACCGCCTGCTCGGCGTTGGTCAGAATACCGTGGCTACCAGGCACTACAGGCACATTTTGCGACTGCGAGGTCTTAATCGCGTTCGACTTGTTACCCATAGTCGTCATTGAGTGCACACTTGGGCCGACGAAGTTAACGCCGTTGTTCACACACAGGGCAGCAAACTGTGGGCTTTCCGACAGGAAGCCGATACCAGGGTGCAGTGCGTCGACCTGCTCATACTCGGCAACCTTCAATACCGAGTAGGCGTTGAGGTAACTCTCGTCTGAGGTGTTACCACCGATACAGACCAGCTTGTCGTTTTCGTTCAGCATGTCGGCTGGTACCGAGGTCATGTCAGGATCTGACGCCACCAGTACCACCTTGATGTTGTTGTCGTGTGCCTTGCGGATCAGTTTCACCGCAGTACAGCCACGGGCGTGTACCAGCACCTTGTCGATCGGCTTCATCAGCTGACGCGGATCGTCCTGTACCAGTTCTTCCTCGGTGATCAACATCTCAGGCACCAGGGTCGAAATGGCGTTACCAATCACATCCACTACCTTAGCCGTTGGCTTAGGCATCAGCGGATCGATGCTGCTTAGCTGATCGTCGATAGTGTCGCTAAATGGGTTGGTGACCAGGGCGTTCATGGCGCCAGGTACCTTAGACAGATAGTTCGACAGGGTCGAGGTAGAAGGCAGATACGCAGGGACAACCATCTGACCGGCGAACGGCATGTTGGTGCCCGAGAAGTAGTAAGTCTGTACTAACGGGTGAGTCACGAAGCTCGCCTGTGCACCACCGGTACAGTCACCGAAACCAAACATCAATACCGGCAATTCGTTATCACGAACGAAACGGGTAATACGGTCGTTCACTACCGCCATAGAGAAGAGCGCCGCAGCACCTTCTTTGGTCTGCATACCGCCAGAGCTGATAAAGCAGATCACCGGCAGCTTACGCTTGGCACACTCGATCAAGAGCGCTGAGAACTTCTCGGCAGAAGCCATATCGAAGGCACCGGCCTGGAAGGCGGTGTTAGACACGGCCACACCAACGCGCATGGTCTGTCCATGGTGCTCGAAGTCCGCGGTACCTGTGATCAGGCCACAAGGACGGATCCCCTTGTCTAGCGCGTCTTCGATAGAGAGACGGAAGCCAGGGAAGTTCAGCAGGTTAGCCGACATCTTGTCGCCGTTTAGCTCTTCAAACTCGGTGAAGAACTTGGCAATCACATTTTCCCAGCTCATCTTACCGGCGCGCTTCTCGTCACGCAGTACCTTCTGGATCAGCAGATCCTGATAACCCATGGTCAGACGGTTCCAGAAGTCTTTACGACGACCGATACGAACCGGGTTAATGGCACCCGTGTACTCGCTGCTCTCCTCTTCGCTGGCGAAGTATTCAGGCAGCAGACGCTCGAAGAAGTAGGTCAGGATAACGAACAGAGAGTCGTTAAGCTGAGGGAAACCAACACTCTTCCACTGCTCAGTCTTGGTCAGCAGATCGGCGCGGTTAGACTGAGACATGAAGTACTTCAGCCACTTGTAGAACTTGTTCTTATCGTTAGCGGTATCCTGCTTAGAGATAGCGCGGTCAATAGAGTCATGTAGCAGGCCGTCAACCGAGGCGCGCGACAGGCTCTTAGACATCATGGCTTCTTTCGCGATAGAGGCAAGGTTACCCACGACGTTGTCATACAGCGCGTTGAAGATCAGGATGTTATAACATTGCCAGATGAAGTCTTCGCGCAGCTCTTCGTGCACGATCACATCCAGAACCGTCAGCTGGTTCAGCTCAGGCCAATCTGCCTGAGTTACCTCGTCTGGAAGGCTCTCTAGATAGTGGATCAATCCCTTGAAGTTGTTCTCGGCGTTGCTCTTCCATCTGTGGTACAGCGACCAACCGATGTTGAACAATAGCGCCTTACGGGCCTTCTTATAGTTTTGCTTCGGCTCACCCAGGATGAGACGAGTCAGCATGTTACGCTCGGTAGAGACTTCGTCGCGCTTGGCGGTGAAGTTGCTCCACAGCTTGTTCAGCTCTTCGTCGTATACCAGCTTATCTGGGCTAGACAGCCAAGATTGGAACACCTTGTCCTGCTCCTGCTGAATACGCGCCAGCAGATCACCCTCTGGCACACTCACCTTAGACAGGCGACCATATTGCTCCTGTGAGATCGAATGGATACGGCTACGCAGCGTCAGGTAACGCAGGTAACGGTATGAGCTACCAAACAGGTTGAGGTGCATGGTGGGGTTGTTAGCCACCGACAGTTCGGCGTGGTGCTCAAGCGCTTCCAGGTTCTTTGAAGGCTCAAGGAAACGGTGGAGACTGCGGTCGTAGTGCTCGCGCAGATCCTTAGATTCGCGTACAAACTGTACCGCCGCATGCTCAACGGCCTCGATGCTGCTGATGATGGCGCGGCGTAGGTTGTGCTGACGCTCATCCTTGTCAGATGGCGAGAAGTCGATGATGCCATCGATACAACCTGAGGTGTACAGCTCTTCTGGCGACACACCTACCGACTTAGCACACTCCTGCCAAGAGAGGTTGTACTTACGCGCAATGCTCTGTAGACCCTGTGGCTGGATGGTGTTGAAGATACCGTCACGTAGCGACAATAGAATGTTGGCAGCAGCCAGCGGAATAGCACCACCAGAGTAACCGGCACCGATAACGATACCTACGGTAGGTACGTCGACGTTAGCACTCTCGGCAATCGCCTTAGAGATGGTGTGCGCCTGGTTTTGGCTGTTGGCTATCTCACCCGCATCGGCACCCGGAGTGTCGATGAGGTAAACGATAGGCATTGAAAGCTCGGCAAAATGACGAATGGCCGTGCAGGCCGCCAGGTGATGCTCTGGCATCCAGGCACCATTGCTCGTGGTACGTTCCTGGGCGATAAAACCGATGCGGCGAGTACGAGATCCAAAATTCAGTTCGATCTCGGCACTATAAAAAGGCCCCATATGTTTTTCGACAATTAACTTGCCTTTCAGATCCGCAATCACGCGCTTGGCGCCTGGGCGGCTCTTGTCTAAGGTAGGTTGAATGACTTTGGCCACGTAGCCGTCAACATCCAACTGTTCTAACTCTTTTAAGTTAGCTTGAATTTCATCGTCGCTGAGCAGACCCTTGATCTGCTGTGAAAGGCTCTGCTTACTATGCTTAGGAAACAGAGAAAAATCCTGTGCCAAATGTTCAGCTTGAAGAAAAAGCGGATCGGCTGTTTGAACCTGAGTCGTGTTTGTGGGCTGATTGTTGCTGGTCATCAATAGATCCTCTGCTTTAGCCTCTAAAATTTTTAGCCCATAAATATAGCTTTGTTATAGGGTCAAATGCTATTAAACTGGCTTAGACGCTTTGTTCCATATTTGAGACAGTGATAAATAATGCCAGATTTAAACGGTATGATGCTCTTTGCGGCCGTCGTTCGCGCCAAGGGTTTCTCCCAGGCTGCTCGTAATACGGGCATGCCAAAATCAACCATTAGTCGTAAGGTGGCTCAGCTCGAAGAGCAGCTAGGCGTGCGCCTGTTGCAACGCGATACCCGCAATCTCAGCCTGACTCAGGTTGGAGCGCTTTTTTACCAGCATTGCAGTAGTATTAGCGATGAAATCGAGGCTGCCAAGGCAACCATAGAAAATACGCATAATGATGTATTTGGTTCACTGCGCATCGCCATTCCGGTTTCCTTCAGCCAGGAGCTTATCGCCAGCCTCTGTAGCAGCTTCATGCGGCTCTACCCCAACGTGGATCTCGACGTCCAATTTACCGACAGTGATGTGGGCCTGGTAGGCGAAGGCTATGATATCGCCATCAAGTATGGGCCGCTGCAATCTTCCGACTTAGTCGCCCGCCTGCTGTTTGAACGCCAACCCATACTGGTGGCCAGCCCTGGTTACCTCAAGGCCAAGGGTACCCCGGCGACCCCCCAGGATCTCAAAGAACACAGCGGCATACTGCTGGGGACCTCGCGATCGGCCCCCATATGGCCCTTGGGCAAGGGCGAACGCAAGACCATGGTCAACTTCAAGCGTAAGGTGAGGGTGAACAGCGCCATCATGGTTAAACAGCTGGTGCTGGACGATTTCGGCATCGCCATGCTCTCTAATTCAGTATGTAAGAACGAGCTGGCCGGTGGCAGCCTAGTGCCGCTACTGCAGGAGTGGCCGATGGAGCCTTTCAAGGTCTATGGCGTCTATTCCAGTCGCCGACAGCTGGCCACCAACATCAGCGTGTTCCTGGATTTCTTCACCAAGCGCTTCAACAGCCACGAGTCGCTACAATCTCTACTCATGTAGCTAACCTCTACTGATGTAGGCCGTCTCCGTTAGATGTAGGTTCTCACATCCAGCCCTTGGCTTTTAAGAGATGCTTCACCACCCGCTTACGCAGTACCAGATCTTTATCTGAGGTGATATCCATATTCATGGCGAAGAAATAGGTGTTCTCCTCGCGCTCGAGCCAGCCGACCCACCATCCCAGTTTCTGCCCCTTGCGCACGCCATAGCCCGTCTTTGCCCTTAGTACCCAATCGCCGCTGGCCTCGTTAAGCATCATGGTCTTGACGATACGCTGGCTGCGCTCGGACACACGCAGTTGATTGTGATACAGACGCCTTAAGAAGTTCACCTGCTCGAGGGCCGATATCGCCAAGTCACCATCGAGCCAGAAGCTGTCCAGCCCGCCGCCAATATTGACGTTACCATAATCGAGATTTGTCAGGCCGCGGGCCATACGCTCGGCCCCCAGCTGCAACGCCAGTTTCTGGTAGATGGGCACCACAGAATACTTCATCGCACCAACAAAGTTATGGTCGCGATTCCACCTGCTGTAGGCGCGCTCAACGCCGTCCCAAACAAACCGGCTGTGCTCATCTTCTACTATGCCCGCCTCGAGTAGCAATAAACTGTGGGGGATCTTAAAGGTCGAGGCAGGAATATAAGGATGCCGGCTGCGGGCGGCGTCGTTAGTCAGCAGTTTTCCCTGTTTGTCATCTAACAGCACCATGACACCTTTCGCGCCCACGGCATCGAATGCCGCCTGTATCTCGCCATCTAGCCTGAGCGGCCCGGCCGACTCTTGCTCGGCCGCCGGTTTATCAGGCCCAGTTTGAGGTGCTGCCGCCGCGCCGCCAGCCCAACTTAACAGAGCCAGGCTGAGCAGCCCCAGATACCCCAACGAACAAAGCAGCCGGTAACCTAAGCCAGCACTAAAACCAGCACTAATACCAGAGCCTAGACCAGAACTAAAACTGGAACGAAAGCCACAACTAAGACCAGACTCCGAGCTAACCCGCATTTTCATCTTCACACCCCACTAAGCCGTATAAAATCCCTGCTTCGAGTCTAGCAACTTGCCCCTGCGCCGTGGGGGCAAACTCATGATGATTTGTGTCAAGAATCTGGCATTTTATCAAGCCATCTCAAGTCTTTATTTGCAGGCAGATGTCGTGCATACTCAGTTGTTGACTATAATAAATTCAAATTGATAACCGCCCTGAGCCATCATTGCCCAACATCAGCCTTAGGCTGAGTGTAAGGGTAAGAGGTTTTTGCAAAGGAACCATGTCATGCGTAAAACAGCCATAGCCCTGGCGATGACCAGCTTGCTGAGTAGCAGCGCCTTCGCCGCTCTGGATCTCGAAGAACTGCGCCTTCCCAAGGCAACCCAGGCCATGCCCGACGTCGTCAACCGCTATCAAGCCCTGGTCGATAGCCTGGACGACAAGTATCGTCAGCAAAAAGATGAACTCATCATGACACAGATGGTGGCCCACCAAGGCGAGCGCCTATGGCAACAGGCCGTGAGAGACGTGCAATCTGGCGGTCAGGACGACAGACCCCTCTACTGGAGTCGCCTGGCGATGAAGAAGACCCTTAAAGAGTCTAAGCCCGCCTTTAACATGGCCGACTGGCAGCGCAGCATATTACTCAAGGCGGTAGAGAAATCTTCCCGCGGCTTCAGCGACATCCACTTCGATGACGACAGCCAGATCCGTATTCTGCTCACCGGCTTCGATCCCTTCTTTCTGGATCGCAACATAGATCAGAGCAACCCATCTGGCTTAACCGCGCTGGCGCTGGACGGCTACAAGTTTAGCGTCGACGGCAAGAAGGCCCAGATAGAGACGGTAATGATCCCGGTGCGCTTCGCCGACTTCGATCAGGGGATCATCGAGTCACTCCTCACCCCTGTCTATCGTGAAAACAGCGTCAACGCCATCTTCACCGTCAGCATGGGCCGTGACGACTTCGATCTGGAGCGCTTCCCCGGCCGTAACCGCAGCGCGGCAGCGCCCGATAACCTCAATGTGTTGACCGGCGCCACGGCCCAGTCACCACAGGCCCCCATGTTCGATGGTAAGCCACTCTATGGCCCTGAGTTTGTCGAGTTCTCCCTACCTGTCGGTGCCATGCAGTCGGTCAAGGGTAAGTGGAAGATCAATGACAACCACACAGTGACCACGCTATCGAGAGGCGAGTTCGACGCCAGCTCCCTGAGCGAGCTGCAAAACACGACTCAGGTCAATGGCTCAGTCAACGGCTCGGGCGGCGGCTACCTGTCCAACGAGATCTCCTACCGCGCGGTGCTCCTGGGCCAGCGTTTCAACAGCGGCATCAAGGTCGGCCATATCCACACCCCAAGGGTGAAGGCCTATGAGGCAGAGACGGAGATGGCGATCGTGGATCAGGTCAAGGAGATGGTCAAAGCCGCGGCAACCCGGCTATAATCACTCCTCCTGAAAACGCCCGCCCTCTTGGCGGGCGTCTATCACCTAACGCCTAGGGCCTGTTGACCTTTCATGTTTCGACGATTGCAATCCCTGTTTCACACGCCTACGCCAGAATCATCCAGGCTTAGCTCCAAAGCGTCAAAATCAAAAACGTCTAAGCCTCCAGCAAATAGTACCGAGCTTAACGAACACCAGCAGCTTATTCTCGAGGCCGTTGAATCTTGCTATCAAACGGCAGAGGGGCAACTTAAGCGCAACTTTCCGCGCCCCGAAGTGAACTTCAAACTCAGGGGCAAGAGCGCCGGCACCGCCCATCTGCAGCTCAATAAGCTGAGGTTCAACCCTGTGTTGTTAGAGGAAAACCTGGATGAGTTTGTCCGGCAGGTGGTGCCCCACGAGATCTGTCACCTGCTCGCCTATCAGCTCTATGGCCGGGTCAAGCCCCACGGCAAGGAGTGGCAGGCCTTGATGGTGAAACTCTATGGCCTGACACCCAGCACCACCCACAGCCTGAATATCGACTCGGTCGCCGGCCGAACCTTCGACTATCGCTGCCGCTGCGGCGTCGTGCCACTGAGCATTCGCAGACACAACAAGGTACAGCGCCAAGAGACCCAGTATCGCTGCCGCCGCTGCCAGGAGACTCTCACCCCCTTGGATGGCACGGGCGGCGAGGCATGATGAATCCGGCTTAACTTGCCTGAACTGAGTCGATTCCCGTAGAATCGGCTTGAATTACGGCGCCATATTCAGCGATACAAGATTGAGTGGGCACCAACACAAGAGTCGCCACCAAGCCGGCCAAATAGAGAGCGCGGCAGAGATAGGCGACGAATTTTTATTTTTAGGGAATAGATGTGCTAACTACCTCATTGAGTTTGAGGCCGCTGCTGCGCGGCGCCTTGGCGTTGCTGGCGCTCGGCTTTACCACGGGCGCGCTCGCCTCCCATCCCACCAGTTTTAATCAGGCCAAGCAGGTCGCACGCAGCATCTACAGCGAGGCGCTACCAGCCAAGAGCTTCTACTGCGGCTGCGACATCAGCATCTCGGGCAAGTTGTGGCAGCCCGACTTCAAGCGCTGCGGCTATCAGGTACGTAAACAGGAGAAGCGCGCCAAACGCATCGAGTGGGAACACATAGTCCCCGCCTGGGAATTTGGCCACCAGCGTCAATGCTGGCAAGAGGGCGGCCGTAAAAACTGCGGCAAGATAGACAAACAATTTAAGAAGATGGAGAGCGACCTGCATAACCTGGTGCCCGCCATCGGCGAGGTTAATGGCGATCGCAGTAACTTCCGCTTCAGCCAGTGGAACGCCAAGGCTGAGCAATATGGCCAGTGTGCCATGGTGGTCGACTTCAAGGGCAGAAAGGTGGAGCCTCCCAGCCAGACCCGCGGCCAGATAGCCCGCACCTATCTCTATATGCAACAGGCCTATGGCCTCAAGATCGCCAAAAGTCAGCTAAAACTGTTTCAGGCATGGGATAAAAGCTATCCAGTTGATACTATTGAGTGCCAGAGAGACGCCGCCATCGCGGCCAAACAGGGCAACCACAACCCCTTTGTCCAGGCCCAGTGCCAAAAGCGGACAGATACCCAGCGTATCGCGGAGTAATGCATGAGAATTCCAAGGATCTATCAGCCCGGCAACTATGACCTTAACCAGCAGTTGATGCTGGACGAGGAAGCCGCCGGCCACGTCGGGCGCGTATTGCGCATGGGCGCCGGCGAGCAGCTCGAGCTGTTCAACGGCGATGGCCACAACTACCTGACCGAGATCGTCGCCGCCAGCAAGAAAAATGTCGAAGTGCGGGTCCTATCCAAGGAGGCGAACGACAACGAGTCGCCTCTGAACCTGCATCTGGGCCAGGTGATCTCCCGCGGCGATCGCATGGACTTCACCCTGCAAAAATCGGTCGAGCTGGGAGTCAATACGATTACCCCGCTGTTTTCCGAGCGCTGCGGTGTCAAGCTGACCGGCGAGCGTCTGGAGAAGAAGATCCAGCAGTGGCAGAAGATAGTGATCAGCGCCTGTGAACAGTCTGGCCGCAGCACGGTACCAGAGGTGAGACCAGCGATGCAGCTCGACGACTGGTGCGGTGAAGCCACCCAGGCCCTCAAGCTCAATCTGCACCCCAGGGCCGACCATGGTATCAATGGCCTGGTGATGGAGACTCCAAGGGTGCGTCTGCTGATCGGCCCCGAAGGCGGCTTGTCGCCCCAGGAGATCGCCATGACAGAAACCCATGCCTTCACCGACGTGCTGCTCGGCCCCCGCGTACTGCGCACCGAGACCGCTGCCCTGACGGCCATCAGCGCACTGCAACTTAAGTTTGGCGACCTGAGCTAAAAGGCTCGGCCCTTAGTATTAACAAAAGGAAAGATGAGATGATAAAGCTTGGCATAGTGATGGATCCCATCAGCGACATTAACATCAAGAAAGACTCCAGCTTCGCCATGTTGATGGCGGCGCAGTCGCGAGGCTATCAGCTCTATTACATGGAGATGCAAGATCTGGCCATGGTGAACGGCGTGGCCATGGGTAACATGCGTCGCCTCACGGTGAAGCAAGATCCCCAATCCTGGTACCAACTGGAAGAGGCCGTCGATACGCCGCTGGCGGATCTCGACGTGATCCTGATGCGTAAGGACCCGCCATTCGATACCGAGTTCGTCTACGCCACCTATATGCTGGAGCGCGCCGAGGAGCAAGGCACGCTTATAGTCAACAAGCCCCAGAGCCTCCGCGACGCCAACGAGAAACTGTTTACCGCCTGGTTCAGCGAATTTACCCCAGACACGTTAGTGACCCGCGATGCCCAGCGCATCCGCGCCTTCTATCAGGAGAAGGGCGATATCATCCTCAAGCCGCTGGATGGCATGGGCGGCAGCTCTATCTTCCGGGTTAAGGCGCAGGATCCTAACCTAGGGGTGATCATCGAGACCCTCACCAACCATGGTCAGCAATATGCGATGGCCCAGGCCTTCATTCCGGATATCACCGCCGGCGACAAGCGCATCCTGGTGGTAGATGGCGTACCGGTTCCATACAGCCTGGCGCGCATTCCCCAGAAGGGCGAGACCCGGGGTAACCTGGCCGCCGGTGGTCGCGGCGTCGCTCAGCCCCTGTCTGAGAGCGATTGGGCCATCGCCAACGCCATCGGCCCCGAGCTGAAGAAGCGTGGCCTGATCTTCGTCGGCCTGGATGTGATCGGTGACAAGCTCACCGAGATCAACGTCACCAGCCCGACCTGTATCAGAGAGATCGAGGCCGCCTTCGACGTGGATATCACAGGCATGCTGATGGACGCCATCGAAGCGCGTGTCGGTCGTTAATCTGGAGCCAAGATGAAACTAACCCGCTTATGTTCCCTCCTCTGCCTGGGTGCCGCGCTGGTATCGGGCAGCCTCTGGGCCGACAACCTGCTCGGCCCGCAGACGGCGCCGAGCCGTCCCAAGAATATCGTCATCATGGTAGGCGATGGCATGGGCCCAGCCTACACCAGCGCCTATCGCTACTATCAGGACAATCCCAACACCCAGGAGATAGAGCAGACGGTATTTGACCGCCTCTTGATGGGCAACGCCAGCACCTATCCGGCGCCCGTCAGCGGCTATGTCACCGACTCGGCCGCGGCCGCCACCGCCCTGGCCACTGGGGTGAAGACCTATAACGGCGCCGTGTCAGTCGATGTCGACAAGCGCCCCGTCCCCACCCTGCTGGAACTTGCCAAGAAGCGCGGCATGAACACAGGCGTGACAGTGACCAGCCAGATCAACCACGCCACCCCGGCCGCCTTCTTAAGCCACAACGAGAGCCGCCGTAACTATGAGGCTCTGGCCCAGAATTACCTGACCACAGATGCCGACGTCATGCTCGGCGGCGGTCAGAAATACTTCTCCGATAAACTGATCAAGCAGTTCGAGGCCAAGGGGTATCGGGTACTCAAGGATTCAGCCCTGCTGGAGGGTGTAACCCATCCTAAGGTGATGGGTCTGTTCGCCGACGTGCAGCTTCCCTGGGCGATCGATGAGCCAGAGGCCAGACGCCTGAGTACCATGACCGCCAAGGCGCTGGAACTACTCTCCCAGAACGACCAAGGCTTCGTGTTATTGGTGGAAGGCAGCCTGATCGACTGGGCCGGCCACAACAATGATATCGCCACCGCCATGGCCGAGATGCATGAATTTGCCAGCGCCATCGAGGTGGTCGAGCAGTATGTGCGTCAGCATCAAGACACTCTCTTAGTCGTCACCGCCGACCATAACACCGGCGGTCTCTCAATCGGCACCCGAGGCGAGTACCGCTGGGACAGCCAGATGCTGCGCCAGATAAGCGCCAGCCCGACACAAATCGCTAAGCAGGCATTGGCCCAGGACGAGTGGCGAAGCGGCGTGAGCGGCGCCCTAGGTTTTACCCCGAGCGATGACGAGTTTAGCGCACTGGATAACGCCAGAATGCAGGGCGAGCAGGTGCTGACCACCCAGCTTAAGAAGCTAATTGACCAGCGCTCCAACACAGGCTGGACCACGGGCGGTCATACGGGAGTGGACGTACAGGTGTTTGCCGCCGGCCCGGCCTCATCCCTGTTTGCCGGCCATCAGGACAACACGGATATCGCCCATAAGCTGATCAGCCTGCTACCTAAAGCGGCTAAAGCTAAGCCAGAAGCTAAACAGGCTCCAGCTAAGCCTCTAAAGCCAAAGTCAGCTAAGCCTGTAGAAGCTCTGCCACTAGATGCTGAGCCTGAAGCGGCGCAGCAGAAAACTGAGGTGAAGGTTAAAGCTGAGATTGAAGCTGAGGTTGAGAGCAAGGCAAAGGATCTCATCGACTCACAGGTATTGCCGAAAGAAGATGTGAAGTCGGCCGTCGAGGCCAAACCGGCCGCCGAGGGACAGTCTGCCGCCAGCGACTCTAACGCTAAGGAGATGGACGCTAAGCAGGCGCTGCAACAGGCAGAAGATCTACTTAGCGAGGGCGCCGAGAGCCAGTCTGCCGCCCCCGTGTCTCAGGTAGACAATCAAGAATAAGCCATATCTTTCACTAGCTACTGTTACTAGCATCAGGCGCTAGCCTGTCTCACTAGCTCCCCTGCCTAGCCAACTTAGGCTGGGGAGCCTGGCTGATGGGCCACAGGCGAGTCTCCTCTATCTCCTGCAACACCTTAAATACAGACGCCACGTCCAGTGGCCGCGAGAAGTAATAGCCTTGACCCAGCTCGCAGCGCTGACAGCTTAGGCACTCCGCCTGCTGCTGAGTCTCAATCCCCTCTGCCACCACCTGACGCCCCAGATTATGAGCCAGCTCGATCACTGTGGTGATGATATGGGCATCGGCCTCACCATCGAGCACATTGGCGGTGAAACAGCGATCTATCTTCAAGAGATCGAAGGGTAACTGCTTGAGATAGCTCAGCGAAGAGTAGCCGGTGCCGAAGTCGTCGATGGCGATCCTCACCCCCAGCGCCTTGAGCGCCGCCATGGCCGCCATGGCCTGCTCTACCTGCTCGATCACGCTCTCCTCGGTCACCTCAAGCAGCAGGGATTGGGCCGAGATCTGCTGCGCCTCCACCTCCTGACGCACCACGTTGAGTAGATCGGTCGCCAGGAAGTGTTTGGCCGACAGGTTGACCGCGATATAGAGCTCGGGCCAGCCGGCCGACTTGAGCTGGGCGACTAACTCCGAGGCCTTACGGATCACATAGTTACCCACCTCGATGATCGCCTCGCTATGCTCGATATCGGGAATGAAATCCCCCGGCATGATGAGGCCACGCTCGGGATGGAACCAGCGGATCAGCGCCTCGAAGCCGCGCAGCCTGCCAGAGGGCAGTTCGACTATGGGCTGCAGGAAGAGCACCAACTGCTCCTCGTTGATAGCCGCGCCTATGCTCTGCTCTATCATGAGACGGTTGTTGGCCTGATGCAGCATCTCTTCGCTGAACACCCGGTAGTTGCTGCGACCGGCGCTCTTGGCCTGATACATGGCCAGATCCGCATGCTGAATAAGCTCCTCCGCCCTGAGCTGCGAGGTGTTGCAGTAGGCCAGGCCGATACTTGTGGTGACGATCAGCTTGTGGCTGCCCAGCACCACGGGATGCTGCAGGGCCGAGAAGATCCTGTGGATCACATTGCTCACCTCCTGCTCGTCGCGCACCTGCCTGAGCAAGATAAGAAACTCATCGCCCCCCTGACGGAACACGGTATCCATCTCGCGCACGCTGTTGGTCAGCCTGGCGGCCACAATTTTGAGTAGCTCGTCCCCCTGAATATGACCCAGGGTATCGTTGATCCGCTTAAACTCGTCGAGATCCAGGAACATGAGCACCACACAATCTTCCTCGCTGGCGATACAGGCGATGGCGGTCTGCAGCTCATGATGCAGCATCGCCTTGTTGGGCAGGCCCGTCAGGGTATCCAGCATGGCGAGCCGTTCCAGCTCATGGGTGTACTCGTCCACCTCATTTTCCATCCCCTGCATGTTATCGGCCAGCTGTCGGGTCGCCAGATGGATCAGATCCACCTCGTCGGGAAACAAGGATGGCTTGCTCGGCAGGCTGGTGCGTACGCTGCCAAAGTCGTGGTCCGCCAGCAGGGGCAAGAGGCTGGCGTGGCGCGCCAGGCTTATCACCGGCGACCAGGCCACTAACAGCACCAGACCGGCGGCCAAGATCAGTCCTACCAGCAGTGTGCCCACCATCCCCAGCTGGAAGGTAGATAGCATCTGCTGCCACTGCTCCAGACTCATCAACACCACGATCGCCGGGGCGTTTTCCACCTTATCCAAGGGAAAGGACCACACCGCCCAGTGGCTGTTCTGATAGCTGTAGATGCCTTCTCCGAGGGAGATCTGCTGCCAGGAGTAACTGTCGGCCATGTGACTCAGCAGGGCGAAGCTGCTGGGGCGGTTGCTGATACTATAAAGATGACGCCCCCACAGGGGACCTGGCTCGGCGCCGCGAGACTGGGCGCCTAATACCGCCAGCTCGATCGACTTGTCGGTACGAAAGTGGCTGATCACCTCCGTGAGTGCCGACTCGAAGAAGAACAGATGAGGCTTGCTGTTCACCAGGGTCGGTACCAGCACCTGGATCACGCAGTCCTCGACACACACCACCCTTGAGGTGAGTTCGAAAGAGGCCTCGCTCTGCATCAGCCACTGAAGATCATCCTGAGAGTGTGGCTCGCCCGCATGGGCCAGTCGTTCACCGTTTAGCTGATACAGGCCAAAGCCCTTGAGATCCCAATAGAGCTGTACGTCGGGCCAGTTCTCGCTCAGCAGTAGCTGATAGCCCTCGGCGCCATCATCCCCCTTGGCATTGGCCACAAACCCAAGCTGCATCGCCGCCTGCAGTGAATGTTCCACCGCCGTACTCATGGAGAAGGAGAGACTCTGGGCCAGCTTGTCCCGCTGGGCCTCCAGTAACATCTTCTGCTGGTTAAGTAGCTGCTGGTAGGCCAAGGTACAGATCACCCCACCCACCAGGGTCAAGATCAGAATCACCGCGATAAGGAGTTTCCATTTGATACTCAAGAAGCGATTGGGGTGATTCACTATCATGGGATCACCACTGGAACTTATAGGATATTTCGATGGCAAACAGCGACCAGTCCTTGTCCTGCACCGCCGGATTCGGCAGCAGGATAGGCGTCACCCAGGCGGCGCCGCGTACCTTGTGGTATTCCGCCGCCACCATCCAATCTTTCGCGGGCAGCCAGCGGGTCCCAATGGTCCAGTCGTGGGCGTAGCCGAAGTAGCCGGGCAGTCCTCGTTCGGCCAGCTTGTCGCCATCTGGGTCCTTCTCATCCTGTACCTGATGATCGTAACGAACAAACACCTCGACATCCCCCGGCAGATAGCCGCGCACATCCAGATAGTAGCCGTAGCCCCTCACCTCATAGATGCCCAGCTCCGGCGGCACAAACACCCCGCCTACGTAGCGATCCCAGTGCAGATATTCGCCGGTAAATTCGAGGAAGTTAATCCGGTACTGGGCCGACACTATCCAGTGCTTGGATCGCAGGCTGCCATCAGCAAAAGGCCCCCCCAAGTGGGACTGATAACGACTCTTGGCGTCGAAATAGGTGAGTCCTAGCCTCAGGCTGTCGTCCTGATACTCGAGATCCGCCCCCCAATAGCCATCGGCATCGAAGCGGCCAAACTCCTTTGAGCCCACCACGTTACGGGTCAGGTCGTCGGAGGTTTGTGCATCCCCCAGGGTGAGGTGCCATTCCAGTGAGCCGTCCAGCACGGGATGGCCACCAAACAGCTCGCCGCCAGTGATATGCAGCAGGGCATCGCGAAGATAGTCGCTATAGACAGACTGGGGCAACAAGATCCCCGGCCGGGTAAAGGAGACATCCCGGGTACTGGTGTAGAAGCCGGCCTCACTCTTAAACAGGCCGCCCCTGGCCCCCACATACCCCTGATCTAAGATGAACTTATACTCGGCGAACAGATAGTCGGCGGAGAGACCTGACTCATCCAGGTTCCCCCATTGGCGATAACGGGCGGCCCCCGCCACACGGAAGTGTTCATCCGGCATCCAAGAGAGGTGCAGCGCCGCCTCGGTGACATCGAAAGTGTCTCCCGACTCGCCAACGATAAACTCGCTGCCATCGGCTGAAATATAGCCCTGACCGATAAAGCCATTGACCTGCCATTGGTTGCTCTTGGCCTGCGCAGCAAGAGGCAGGCAGAGGGCCAGCTGCAAACCTAAGATGCCTGCCAAAAGGATTAAGCGACTAGTGCTCGGCTTCATCTTGTCCTCCTTGACGCTCGATACCTGCCTCGACGGCGAGCTCGCCGCCACCGCCAGACACATAGCCTATCGCCCCGGGCGTGCTGGCCACCTTCTCGCGCATCTGCGCCTCGGAATCCAGGGTAACCGGCCGCTCGCCGACGCCGGAAAACACCAGGCGGTCCCAGCGATGACGCAGCACATAGGGCATCATTTCCAGCTGCTGATAGCAAAATTCTTCATGTATGGGGGAGTTGCTGGGGAGGACGAAGACATGGATCTTCTGACCGTCGGACCAATAGAGCTTCTGCATGGCGAAGATCAGCTTGAGATCTTTCGGGGTGATGTCGGCGATCTCCACAGAAGAGTTGACGATCACCTGAGCGGCGAAAACGTTAGCGCAACAAAGGCCCAGTAGGCACATCCATGTCGACAATTGCCGCATCCTCGCTCCTCTATCTCCTATAGACCTCAGTTATGCGCCAAATCTCACATAACAAAGGATATTTATCCTCTAATGAGATATAGCTTAGGCAAGAATCGGCAAACTGGCATAATAAATGTTACTGATAATATAGTGGCTTGGGCTATAATTGCCGCAAATTCCCCTTTGGCCTGTGGTTGCGCGTGTTATCTAATCCTTCTCAAGTCGTCCTAAGAAATATCGAACTGTTTGAATCAAAGAATGTTTTGCTCATCAATCATGAGTGCGATCTTCTGGCGACGGCCCTGTTGGAAGATGCCGCAAAAGTCACGACTCTGGCCCTGGATTTCAACCATTTTCAGCGCATCAAAAGCCATGAAAATGCCCGTCTGCAGTGCCATTTCGGTCATCAGCTGCCATCGGCGCAAACTTTCGATGCCGTGGTGCTCTTCTACCCCAAGTCTAAGAGCCTGGCACCCTACCTGATCAACCTGGCGGGGCGCCATCTAATCCCGGGTGGCGAGCTGGTGATCGTCGGTGAGAAGAAGGGCGGCATTCGTTCTATCACCAAGCAGCTGCCTGACTACTTCGATGCCGGTATCAAGCTGGATAACGCCCGTCACTGCATGCTCTACAGCAGCAGCCTGCAAAGCGAGGCGCCGGAGATCAAACTCAGCGACTGGGTCAAAGACTACGTGCTGAGCACGCCGCAGGGGGAGCTGACCATCTGCAACCTGGTGGGCGTCTTTAGCGAGAAACGACTCGACGAGGGCACAGAGCTGCTGCTAGAGCACCTGCCCACACTTAAGGGGCGCGTGCTCGACTTTGGCTGCGGCGCCGGGGTGATCACCGCCGCGTTGCTCAAGGCCAACCCAGATCTCGAACTCGAGTGCGTCGACATCAACGCCATGGCCCTGGCCTCCTGCGAGCTGACCCTGGCGGCCAACGGCATGCAGGCCAAGGTCTATGCCTCGGACGGCCTGACGCAAACCCAGGGATTGTTCGACGCCATCATCTCCAACCCACCGTTTCACGATGGCCTGGACAGCACCACAGAGATAGCGACCCGCTTCGTGCAGGAGAGTGAGGCGAAGCTTAAGTCTGGCGGTATTTTTCAGATCGTGGCCAACCGCCACCTGCCCTACAGTGACACCATAGCCAAATTCTTCAAAACCGTGAATGTGGCTGCCGAGAACAACAAATACAAGATCTACGCCAACCGCAAGGCGTAACTCGCTAAAAAAACACTGTTTAATCTGTTATTTAACGCCGGGGTCACCCGGCTTTTTTCGCACGAGATCTCATTTCAATCATGCGCTTCATCTACATCATAAAATAGGGCTTCATAGGTCAAACTTTATGCTGTTATACTCGGGAGAATACTAACTAAAATAATAATTAACCTGCGGAAATCTCTATGCTGGATCCTGGACTGATAGAACTGAGTAGTGACGGAAACTTAGCCGAATTAAAAGTCATTCCCAATACCCATGGCCCACTGACGGTGGATGCCATTCTTGAACTGCTCACCCTCCCCGAATTTTGCCAGCTTTTCCCCCGTAAGAATGTTATCGAAAAGGCCGTCGCCCAGGTCAACAAGGTTATAGGTCAGGACGATGGTCAGTATGAACTCTTCTTCGAGATCGCCGAGCGCCGCGACGCCGAGATAGCCATCACCCTCAGCGACGACAAGATGAGCGCCGAGATGACGCTCACCGCCCCCTGGGGTGGCAAGTCACTGACACTGCAAGATATCTTAAGGGCCCTCAAGGCCGAACAGATCAGCATGGGGCTGAGTAAGGTCAAGATAGAGGCCCTGCTGGCCAAGCTGCCGACCTTGGCCCCAGGCGAGAGTTGCAGCGAGGTGATTGCCCACGGCAAGCCTGCCATCAATGGCACCAATGCCATCGTCGAGCGTAAGGTGCCCCTGGCGAGGGAGCGTCTGCTGCAGCCCCAGGAGCGCGCCGACGGTACGGTGGACATGCGTAACCTCGGCGAGATCATCATGGTCAAACCCAAAGACAAGTTGATGGTTAAGCTCCCCGCCACCGAAGGCACTAAGGGCTACAACGTTCAGGGTGAGCCGCTACTGCCGATCGCCGGCAAAGATCTTAAACTTACCGCAGGCACGGGCGCCGAGCTGCTGGAATCCGATCCCAATGTGTTAGTCGCCACGGTCGCCGGCCAGCCGGTGGAGACCAAGACAGGCATGCAGGTCGATGACGTGCTGCAGATTAAGGATGTGGATATCGGCTACGGCAACGTCGACTTCAAGGGCAGTGTCCTGGTTACGGGCGACGTGCATGAAGGCATGGTGGTCAAGTCCACCGGCGACATTACCGTGATGGGCTTCGTCGACTCGGCCCAGCTGATCGCAGATGGTGACATCACAGTCAGCAAGGGGGTGATCGGCCGCCAGCTCAAGGAAGATCAACTCTCTACCAAGCTATCTGCCAAGGGGCAGATCTCCGCCCAATTCGTGCAGTATTCGGAGCTGCAGGCCGAGGGCGACATCCTAGTTACCAAGCAGCTACTGCACAGCCACACCCAGACGGCGGGGAAACTAATCGTCAGCGACGCCAACGGCCGCCGCGGCGACCTGGTGGGCGGCGTGGCCCAGGCCGATAAGGGGGTCAAGGCGGTGATCATAGGCGCCACGGCCGGTACCCGCACCGAGGTATTCTGCGCCATGAAGTGCGGCGAGCTGAAAGAGGAGCTCAAGCAGCTGGATCATGGGATCAAACACATGGTGGTAGCCAAGCTCAACATAGAGGCCAGCCTCAACAAGCTGCCCCCCAAGGCCGAATGGCAGGACGATGCCCTCATGGTGGAGCAGGTCAAGGGGATGCTGGAGGAGAAGCGCCGCATCACCGAGGAGTGGTCCCGGGAGGAGCAGGAGTTCAACGCCATCAAGCAGGAAGTGGAACACTATTATCAGGAGTACCGCATCGAGGCCTGCAAGCATATCTTCGCCAACGTCGAGCTACATATCGGCCCGGCCTTTAACCGTACCCAGCGCGAACACGGCCCCTGCATAGTGGTCAACGAAGCCCAGGAGATCAGCTTCGACTATAGCAATCGTAAGTGATCTCAATTGATTAGACGACTAACGAGGCCCGGCAAAATTGTCGGGCCTCTTTTCTTTGCCATGGCTTTACAGGCATAATCCCCGCCAGATAGCGGTAACGGATAACGGAAAACACGTGGAACTACTGAGAATAGACTGTTTAGGCAAAGAGTTGCGCCTCGAAGGCTCAATGGCCGGCTGGCAACAACTCTTCTGGGACAATCAGCTGGTGTCGGTCAAGGAAGCCAGTGCCGATAATCAGGGGCTGAGAAACCACGAGTTTGAGTTAAGCCGCCACGACCCACAGCAAGAGACGGTGCAGAAGATCCCCCTCACCCTGGAGGTGGACCTCATCTGGCAACCCTTCACGCTTAACTATCGCCTGCTGAGCGAAGACGCCGTGCTGAGCGAGGGCAGCCGCAACGCCAAGGATATCGAGCGCCAGACGCCGGTCACCCCGGTAAAGGCACCACAGAAACTGAGCCTAGTGGGCCTGGCCTCCTTAGGCTTTAAGCTGCTCAAGAGCGCCAAGGTGATCAAGGTGGTGCTGGCCGGTGCCAGCGTGGCCGCCTACTCCTGGCTCTTCTCCTTCCAGTTTGCCCTGGCGCTGATCGCCTGTCTCATGTTCCACGAGTATGGCCATATTCGCGCCATGAAATATTTCGGCATGAAGACCAAGGGGATCTACCTGATCCCCTTCATGGGTGGCCTGGCGCTCAGCGATGAGAAGATCAACACCCGCTGGCAGGATGTGGTGATCTCCATCATGGGGCCTACCTTCGGCCTCCTGATGTCGATAGCGGCCCTGGTCGCCTACTGGATCACAGATAACCCGCTGTTTGCCGGACTTGCCGCCTTCAACGCCCTGCTGAACCTGTTCAACCTGCTGCCCATATTGCCGCTGGATGGCGGTCATATCCTCAAGAGCATCAGCTTCTCCATGAACAGCCTGATGGGACTTGTCGCCTGTGTGGCCGGCGCCGCCATCGGCGTCTTCATCAGCTATAGTCTGGGGCTGGCGTTGCTGGGCTTCCTGCTGCTGATCGGCAGCCTGGAAATCGTCTTCGAGTGGAAGAGCCGTCACCAGAGCCATCTGCTGCCGCTGGACAGATACGGTCAGATCTTCTCAACCATCTGGTATCTGCTGACCGTCGGCGCCCTGGTCGCCATCATCTGGTACCTGGCCGGTAGCGGCGATGACGTGCTTGGGCTGCCGCTCAAGATACTGCAGAGCTAAGTCATCTAAGAAGCTCACCCTCTGTCGTCTCGCCCTCCTCTGAGGGCGAGACGCCTCTCAACAAAGCAGCCTTCCTCAAAAACCTGCTCCTTCTCCCTCTACAGTCCCAGCCCAAACAAGGTGAACAAAAGGTAAAATTTTTCACATTTTCTCGCCATCTCGTTGCCGAATAAACAATAAATATATTTATTCAAATAAAACATATAAATAAACAAACAAAAACTAACCATTATCAGGCTGTTTTTAGTCAAAAAAACAGCAAATATAGGTATTTTCCGATCCCCATCTAGGGACATTTGCGGATATTTTTAAAAGTTACAATAACGTTACAATCGATACATCATCAGAGGATGACCAAGAGCAAATAGATAAAATTTTATTTAAAAACAGATAGTTTTTTGAGGTGCAACATGATTAAGTCCATATCGACAGGTAGAACACAGCAGGGTAATTTCAGCCCAGTTGAAAAACAGATGTTCGGCGCTGCGTTACTGGCCGATACCGGCACCTCAAGCCCATTCTCCGATGCACTCAGCATTGCCGAAAGTGGATGTTCAAGCAGTTTGCTGCAGCAACTGACCAGCGTGACCAAGCGATTTCGTCACCTCAAGGCGGAGCAATATCTGCTACGCCAACAGGACCAGTTTGACTCGCTGTTTGTGGTCAAGAAGGGCGCCCTCAAGAGCTATCGCCTGACCCCGGAAGGCGAGGAGATAGTGACTGGCTTCTATATGGAGGGCGACGTCATAGGCGCCGGCGGCCTGGGTAACCACAAACACTTCTACTCTGTGGTGGCGCTAGAACCTTCGAGCCTGTATGAGATCCCCTTCGCCAAGTTGCTGCAACAATCCGCCATGGAGCCGATAGTGCAGCAGCTGATGCTCAAGCTACTCAGCCAGGAGATGCAGGCGGATCAGAGCCTGAGACTGATCCAGCTTAAGCAGGTCAAGGCGGCCATCGCCTCGCTGATCCTCAACATCGCCAACCGCCTGACGGCGACCCAGATCACCCTGCCCATGAGCCGGGTGGATATCGCCAACCTGTTGGGAGTCGCCTCGGAGACCGTCTGCCGCGAGTTCACCCGCCTGCAGAAGCAGGGGCTGCTGTCGGTCAACCGTAAGCATATCGTCATCAACGATCTTCCCCAGCTACAGCAAGCGGCTGGCGGAGATTGCTACTAAGCAATCATTCATCAAAAACTAAGGCACCCATCTGGGTGCCTTTCAATGCTTCATTTTAGTTAATTTCAATTGCCTTTCGCAGTTAATTTAAAACGCCTCTCGGCGCTAATTTAAAGTGCCTTTCGGGGCTAATCTAAATTGCCTTTCGGCGCTAATTTAAAGTGCCTCTCGGCGCTAATCTAAATTGCCTTTCGGCACTAGGCCATAGATAGCTCTGACATCCTTGGCGGAGAAGATCCGCTCAGACATCACAACCTCATCGATGATCCCGGGAAAACGCGCCTGACCGAAGTTAGGATAGTCGCCGGGGATCCCGCCGATAAAGATATCGTTCATGATGGAGCCAACCTTACGATCCAGGATATCGCTGGCATCCAGCTCACCGTCAATATAGAGGTTGGCCTGATGACCGTCGTGTACCAGGGCGATGTGATACCAGCGATCGTTGCTGAGCAGAGTGCGGGAGCGCACCGCCACCTCGGGGGAGAAACCTGAGGCGTCATAGATCAGCAGCTCCAGATGCCCCTTATTGATCCTCAGCTTGTTGCTCTGCACATCGCCATACCAGCCGCCAAGCAAAGGGTAGATATCCTGCTCGTTAATCGCTAAAGGTTTTATCCACATCCCCATGCTGATACCGCCAAAATCGAAGGTGATCTCCCGCCCTCTGGCCCGCTTCATCTCATCGCTCTTACAACAGATGTCGAACGCCACATAGGCCTGCTCATTGGCGGAAAAATCTATCCCTTGGCCCTTGATGCCGGGCACCCGCTTGCCGCCCACCAGGGTGCCAGTCCATACGGAGCCGAAGGTGTCGGTAACGTCCTCGTTCTGCTCCTCGAAAGACATCAAGGATGAGTGACCATAGATATTGACCTCCACCACCTTAAGCAGGGGATCGCCCTCCCCGGCCCCCGAATGCAGCGGCTCATACTGCCACAGGGTGACGCCAATGAAGCCGATAAGGATCAGAGACAGGGCGCCAGCGAGTTTAATCAGAGGCCCATGCTTCATGATACCGGCCCCTGCTCGCTCTGCGGCTTATTTTCCGATAGTGTTTCAGGCTCGGCTGTTAGCTTGTCCCCCTGGGGCAGCAGCATGGTGAAGTCGCAGCCGCCAAACTCGTTGATACTAAAGAGCAGTTCGCCGTTGTGGGCATCGATTATGGTCTTACAGATGGCCAGGCCCATGCCCATCCCCTCCTGCTTAGTAGTAAAGAAGGGGGTAAAGATCTCCTTGGCCGCCTCGGCGTCTATGCCACAGCCACGATCACGAATGCGAATGCTCACCTTATCGCCACACTCCTCAACCCAGATCTCGATAATGCTCTCGGGTGGGCTGGCCTCCATAGCGTTGCGCAGCAGGTTAAACAACACCTGCTGTAGCTGCACCAGATCGCCGATAACCGTGAGCCGCTCGTCGGCAAGCCCTTGCACCAAACTGACCTTATATTGCGACTCAAGTGTCTCCAGCAGATGGCTGGTGCTGGTCAGCAGTGCCTTGACCCCAATCTCGCTGCGACTACTGGCCTGCTTGCTGATGAACTGACGTATGGTGCGGATCACCTCGCCAGCCCGCAGCGCCTGCTCGGTGATCTTCTCCAGCGCCTTGATCAGCGTCTCAGGCACACACTCATCGCCCTTGTTGCTGCGCAGCGCGGCCTGGGCATAGGTGGCGATGGCCGTCAGCGGCTGGTTGATCTCGTGGGCGATGCTGCTGGCGATCTCCTCCATGCTGGTGACCCTGTCCATATGGGCCAGCTGCTCGCGGCTGCTGCGGCTGTCAAACTCCGCCTCTTCCCTAAGCCTTAGCTCCTGCGCTAGCCTGGTCTGCATCTCGTTGAGCGCCGTTACCACAGTATCTAACTCATCCACCTCGCCCCGGCGCGCTGGCATTCTGTCCAGGGTCAGGGCCGGCGCATGGCCGTTAAGGGTTAAGTTGTGGGCGTACTGGCTAATCTTATTCAGATGACGGGTTACCAGGTACTGGAACAGCAGCAGAATAAAGGCGGCGATAAGAAAGGTCTTCACCGCGGTGGCAACCAGGATAAACCAGATCTTCTGTTTGAGGCGCTCATAGAGGGGATCTAGCCCTGCCACCAGATGCAATGTGCCCAGCGGCTCCTTGGCGTTCGTACTTTTCGTGGGATAGAGCAGGAACTTGGTGTCTATCACCCTATCGGACATCACCTTACCGGTGCGCTGTAACACGCGATCCCGGGCGATGATGCTGATGCGCTCGATATCCGGCAACTTAACCAGGCCATCGATCAGCAGCTGTAGCTGGGTGGGATTATTCTGCTCCAGGTAGTGGGCGATGCCGTCGAGGTGGGAATTTTGCACCTGCTCGATCTGCTGCTCTATCTGGACCACCTCGTCTTGGTATTCCACATAGAGTTGCAGCGCCGACGACAGGATAGTGATCAGCACACTGAATAGAATAATGTATAAGATTAACCGCTTAGCGGTTCTACCGGTAAATGCGCCCAAATTGAATTTGCTTATCATAATCTGTGATCACTTCCCATAGTGTCATATTGGGGCACACTTCTCCAGCATCGCCGCCAGCGCCCGTTGGCCATAGGCACAGGGCCTCGCTCTTGCCACAAGGCTTAATCAAACTGCCCTAACGATCTCTTATAAGGCATCCTCTTTTTTCATGAGCTTATTCTTGTCGCGGTTTGTCGCACTCGGGATTAGATTCACCCGGTTTTACTGACTCACTCACTTTTACTGCCTCGCCCGGCTTGATTGGCTCAGCCTGCGCTTCACTCTTTAGCGGCGATTCGCTCTGATCTGCCTGCTCTGTGGTATCCGCCTGGCAGGGAGCACTCGCTGATTCTGACTGCGCTTCTACCGCTTTGCCCTTCTCGTCCAGCTTCTGCTCGAACGGCAGTCTGTGATTGGGCACTATATGATCGCCCTGACTGTTATCTGCCTTGACGGGCGACATCTCGCGCACAGGCTCTGAACCCGCTTGTGCCGCACTCTGCTGCACCTTAGGCTTGTTTTTGGCCTTCTCGGCATCGCTATTGGGTTCACAGGCCATCGCGCCTCCTAGCAGGGGGAGTGTCAGTAAGATGATTGCCAGATTGTGATTACTCATTGTCTGTTACCTCTCTACAGGTAAAAAAGGTGCCCGAAGGCACCTTTTATCGTTTAACGATTCACTCTTCTGCGCCATCCGAAGGCGAGCAAGGCACCCAGCAATAGCTGTAGACCCGCGCCCCCTTTCGACGAGCTGGTGTTATCGACAATGTTGACATTGGCAATGCTGTTGTCAGAGACGGCAACTTGCTCATCATCGCTCGACAGGGCCAGGCTGAAGGACTCGGTCGCCTCCTCCTTGTCGTCCGCACTGATGGCAACCACTATCTCCTTGGCCGCACCGTCTTGGTCGGCCCAGGTCAGCGTGCCTTGCGCCAGGGTGAAGTCTTCACCGGCAGTGGCGGTACCATCGACGGCGCGGTAGTTAACGCTCACCTCACCATCGACACCACCGAGACGCTCAACCATCAGGGTCACGCTGCCATCGGCCTCGTTCACCTCATAGTTTGTGGCCTTAAAGCCCACTGCACCCGGCACCTTGGCTTCTACCGTCAGCGACAGCGGAATCGCCTGAGTACCGTATGGGGTATCGCTTTGCAGCAGCAGCTGTACCTGATGCACGCCTGGCGCCAACTCGCTGGTATCGACATCAAAGGTCACCTCTTGCTCGCCAGCGACATTCAGCTGACCGCTGGTGTGTGACACGTCAAGCCAGGTCACATCCTTATGGTCACACACGCCGGTCTCACCAGAAGAGACGGTGAACATCTTGCTGCCTTCGATATCGACCAGACGCAGATTACCGTCACAATCGATATCCAGACCCGTCTGGCCAAAGTTGCTCATGCCATCGACATTGAGCGCGCCAACCATACGGAAGTCGTCACGGCTATCCAGTACGTAGATATCCAATACCTGGTCGACCTTCTCAGAACCTGGATCTGCCGGACCATTGGTACTGATAAACAGGTGACCGCTGGCCGAGTTGTAAGCCATGCCAGATACCGACACGCCCACTTCCTCAGTCTTGTGCACCTCGCCAGACTCATCGAAGTAACTAATGGTCATATCGCTGGCAGAACCACCAATGAAGTCACCAGACACTGGATCATAGGCCAGCCCAGAGATAGCGCCGACACCAGGACAGACACGCTTGCCTGTCACCATCAGCTTGCTTGGGTCAATCTCATGAATACAGTCGTCGGCAAACAGCGTCGCCTGCCACAACATGCCGGTGCGGCTGTTATAGGCTCCGTCGGTTAACAATCCGCCTTCAGGCAGCATGGCATCTAAGTCGATCACTTCGCCACCTGGCTTGCCTTCTGCGTCATAGCGATACAACTTGTTGTCACCGCCAAATATCTTAACGTTGTTCACCCACAAAGAGCCGCTGCTGCGATCCATGGTGGCGCTATAAGGAACGGCCAAGCCAAGACTCGATTTCTCGACTGACTCACCAAAGCCTAACTCAGCCTCCGCCATCGGATTTTCCAGCTCGCCCTCGACGGTCGCGGCCAATTCACCCAGTCGGTAATTCACCTCTCGGCTACCCACGTTCTTGACCGTCAGGCTCAGCTCACTCTGCTTACCGCTGCGCACGGTTGCCGCAAGCTCTGGCTGATCCACCTCCAGCATACCCGCCTTAAGGCTAAGGTGCTGCACGGCAATCTTGTTGTCGGTAACGGTCAACTGGCTGTTACTCACGCCATAGCCGCTCTGGGTCGCCGAGACAATCTGGCTGCCTGCGCTTTCGAACAGACGATATTGCCCCTCGGTGTTGCTCGATACCTGAGTATCGCCCAGCCATACCTTGGCCTGTGCGATAGGCGCTTGGGTGTTGGCATCTGTGATGTTACCCACGGCCAAACCACCCTGCTCCATGGCACAACCCAGACCAAACTCGACGTCGTCGATCTGCGCCCACCAATCCCAGGCAAATTCGTTGGCATTATGGTAGCGCCAACGCAGACGGAAGTTGCTACCGCCCACTAAGGCTTCGCCAATATCCACGTTTACCACTGTACCTTGTTCGCTGGCATTAGCCGAGTGCAGGGTCTGCCACTCGCCGCCATCGACGCTGATGTCCATATCCAAGGCCGAGTCGCCGGATGGGCGGAAGCCCTCCTTGAAACGAACCGTGGTGAAACCACCCAACTCGGCAACTGACATGATAGGCGTTAGCAGTGAGGAGTCATACGCCTTACGGCCACCCTTATCACTGTCGATAGAGGCCGCAAGCCCCTCACCCGTAGTGTTGTTAGGACGTTCCCACTGCTCGTTGGTCTTCCAGATAACGCCGGTACCTGCGGCATCGACGACTGTCCAGCCTTGAGGCGGGAAATCTGGCGACTCGAAGTTCACCAGTGATGCTGTGTTGGTATCTATCTTGCGGTAACCCAGGGCGCTACACACCTGCTTGTCTACCGCCAGGTTAAAGGCAAGACCACTCACGCCATCGCCGCCTGGCACCAGATCCATGGTCTCTGGCAGATAGCCAGGTGCACGGGCGGTGATCGCCACAGGCCAGCCTTCATAACCCACGACGCTAAAGCTGCCATCGATCGCATCGGTAGCGATCGGCGTAGTCGGGATCAGCTCACCGTTCTGGCCGATCGCACCGGGTACGCCCCAGCCGTGACCTGAACCGTCGTTGATCTTGCCCGAAATCGTCACCTGAGGCATCTCGGTCAAGACCACGTTGCGCTCCAAATCAGAGTCCTTGGCCACAGAGACACTGCCCTGGCTCGCCTTGGTATGACCGTAGGCACGGGCCGACACCTGATAATCGCCCACAGGCAGTTGCAGCTGATACTTACCTTCAGCGTCGGCCACAGTGCTGTAAGGGCCGGCAACCACTTCGGCGTTCGCCAGTGGCAAGCCAGTGACGCTGTCGGTCACCACACCGTGAAGCATACCGGTAGGATCGGCCACACAGTTAGGGAAGCTGAACTTGCCGATGCGAGTAGCCCACATAGACTCGAAGTCGTGATCGGCGCCATACTCCTGGGTATACCAGAAGCTACAATCGTCCGTCGGGTCGATTGTCATCATGCTGCGCTTACCATAGTGACCATCGAAGGAGTTCACCTGGGCCGCCTCGGCATCCACCAGCACCTGCTCAGCCAATGAGATCTGACCCAGAGGATCGCCGTTCAAACGGCCGGTATAGCGTACAGAAGGCAGCATCTCTTCACCCGAGATGGCGTAACCCATGCCTATGTTGCCCGTGGCATCCATCGCCATACTCGCCAGCCAGCGGTGGTTGGCGTCCGGGGCATAGCTGCCCTGCTGATAGATCTCGGCGCCTGCACCCAGGTTGCGGATCTCATACCAACGTACACCGAAGTGTTGCTCGCCCACGTCAACCGTATGGTTAACCACCAGGCTCTGGTGATCGCCAAACTGTCTAAAGGCGGCGCGGTACATCAGCTTCTCTTGGTAGGCTTTCAGGGCGTTGTAAGAATCGCCACCCCAGGAGTCCTGCTCGATACAGGTATTGCCACAGGCCTGGTTGATATCAAATGGCTCGGTCGCCAGCGCAGCAACCTGGCTGAACTGACTGTTTTGCGGGTTGTTCCAGTCGGTCTTGAAGGCCCAAACCTGGATCTCATCCTGAGCACTGCCATGGACCTTGTCGTCCTGCAGGCTGAGGAAATAGTTAGGTGTACCGGCGGCAGGCGCGCGCTTACCGTCGAGATCCACCGGCAGCAGGTTTGCTGTCAGCGGCGCATCGAAATAGATAGAACGTGCAGGTACGCCGTAGAGCATCTTGTCACGCTCAAACACCACGGCGGCGTTACCGGCTTTGCTGTTATCGCTCTTGTTGTGTTGATTGGCCGACAGATAATAACCGTCGCTCCATACGCCGAGCTGGGCGCCGTTGTGCCACTTGTCGCCGTTTAATTCAAATTCATATAGATGCCAGTCGCCGGTAGGATCGCTGGTCTTAGAGACGGCGAAACATTGACGGCTCTCCTTTCCGGAGACATAGGCGTGTTGGGTCACTACCCAGCGGTCGGCGAGCTGATCGTAAAGTACGATAGGCTCACGCTCAGTGGTCGGGCTCTCCCAGGGTTTAGCCGGAGCCGGGTTGGCATTAGGGTCGCCACAGACACCGCCCAGACGCTTCCAGAACTCTGTCATCGGGGTGCGGTCAACCAGCAGGTTGCCCTCTTTATCCCACACGGCAAATGCCATGTTGACCACCTGAACATAGTGGTCGCGGCCGACATCACCCGCCACATCAGGCATTGCAGCCTCATTGAAACCGCTACGGGTTAGGCCATCGAAGTTCAGCTCGGGGGCTGGCATGGCGCCAGTGCCAGGCTCGGCTTGCACCACGGTATCGCTGTACTGCTCCAGTGCAACGGCCGAAGCCATCTGCTCCTGGTATTGAGCTTCCATCAGCGCCTGATTCGAGGCCGAGATGCTAGGTTTGGCCAGCTTGGTCTGAGCTGTCGGTTGGAATTTTAGTTTATTACTCACCAGCATCTTGTTGGCGAGTTTCACCAAAGGTGTCGACGACGCTTGGTTCAATGACTCCCCGACGATCGGAGAGCTGGCTGCACAAGAAAAGGCGCTGACCGTCGCCAATAATCCCGCTAGCCCCACAGAGCTGCAGCCTTGCCATGTTGACTTTTTGATACCCATCAAAAGTCTCCTTATTATAGGTTTACCTTGGCTCACGTCGTCATTGGGCGCCCTAAGACACACTCTTATCTAAAGTCGCCACTAAAGTTGACGTGATTTGCCGTTATTCGATGCTTGTGTGTATACCAGTGATACAAACTACCCGTTATTGCGCGCGGCCAACTGACAAAGATCAGTTGGGCTCAAAGATTGTGCGCTAACAGCGCCTTTAGCTGTTTGGCCTTCGCCAGTAGCGCCTGCTGCTGGGCCTGATAGGCAGGCACGGCATCCACTAACGTGCTGCCCACGGTGAAGGCGGCGGCATACTTGGGCTGCTTGATACGCTCTTTCTTATCCAGATACTTGTCGCAGCCATGCTTGAACTGCTCAAGACGCGGTGACAGCGCCGCCATGGCGTCCAGAGACTTATTGGTGGCCTGAATCACCTGGGCCAGCTTGGCTGGGTCTTGCTCGGCTTCGATGGCGGCACTCAGCTTGGCGTTGACCTCGCTCGCCTGCTCGAGATAGGCGTTTAGCCGTTCAGCGTAGGGATAGCTGCCCTGGCTGAAATCTGCCGAGGTTAGCGGCGACAGCGCGTTGAGTCCCGGCAGATAGTTATCGCGCTGCACCTTGGCGAAATGAGCCGAGATGGCCATAAAATCCAGCATCAGCTGTGATTGATCCTGATTGAGTTGATGATAGGGATCGCTGGCCACCTTGCGGGCATGGGCCAGATCGCGCCAGCCTACCGTTTCGGCTTGGGCGCCGCTGGCCAGCAAGGCGATAGAGATGGCAAAAACAGAGAGGAAACGTGACATATCGATTTCTCCAATTTGAATGCTAAAGGTAGAAAGCCAGCGCGAGGCTTCGCGCTGGCTTAATTACACTTATGAACGACGCGCTTGGCGACGGCTAAACAGTGAGCCAACACCCAGTAGCAGCAGTAGGACTGGGCCTAAGCTACCACCGCTGGACTTCTTGTCTTCCAGCTCAACCGTGGCTATGGTTGCCGCGTTCAGGGTCGCACCACCAGTCGGTTGTGACAGGGCCACACTGAAGGACTCCATAGACTCCTCGACATCATCGCTCAGCAGCTTGATGCTGATGGTCTTGTCGGCCATGTCCATGTCCTCCCACTTGATGACGCCCCAGGCGGCTTCGAAGTCTTCACCCGCCTTGGCCGTTGCATCCAGAGTGCGGTACTCCAGGGTCAAGGCATTGTCGCTGCCACCTTGACGTGAAACCGTCAGGGTCACAGTGCCATCGGCCTCGTTAGCCTCATAGTGAGTCACGGCAAAACCAAGTACGCCAGGGACACGCTCATTCACGGTCAGTTTCACCGGAATAGACTGCATCTTGTATGGGCTGTTGCTGTTGAGCAGCACCTGAACCTCATACTCGCCAGGCGCCATGTTGGCGGCGTCCACATCCAGGGTCACCTGCTGGTTACCCGCGACACTCAGTTCACCGACATTAGGGTTAAGCGATAACCAGTTCACATCCTGGAAGTCACACACGCCAGTCTCGCCAGACTCGATCTCGAACAGCTTCTGCGCTTCGATATCCAGCGCCCACAGATGGCCCTGACAATCGATAGTCAGACCCGAACCACCACCGTCGGCACGGCCGTCGATGGCGTAACCGCCGATCACCTGGTAATCGTTCGCCACATCCAGGATGTAGATATCGATATCCATAGGCTTGAAGCTGTTGGTCGCCACAAACAGGTGCTGCGATGTTGGGTTGAAGGCCAGGCCTGAGATAGGCAGACCCACATCGGTCGACTCAAGCAGAGTACCGTCGCTGCTGAAACGATGGATCAGACCGTCGATGAATGAACCCGAGAAGAACTGATCGTTCACCGCGTCATAGGCCAGGCCACGCTGCGAGGTAGTCACGTCAGGACATAGACGCTTGCCAGTAGCCTGCTTCTCAACTGGATCCAGCTCGTAGATACAACGCTCACCGCCCACCATGATCTGCCAGAACTTGCCACTGCGACTGTTATAGGTCATGCCAGCGTGGGCACCACGTGTGGTCATCAGCGGATGCAGGTCGATCTTGTCTTCGGTCTTGGTACCATCTTGCTTGAAGCGATAGACCTTATCGTCACCACCGAACACACCCAGGTTGTTGATCCAGAGATCGCCCGTTGACTGGTCGAAGACCACGCCGTTAGAGGCTACTAGATCTACTGCCCAGCTCTGTACCACCTGGCTCTCTTCGAGATCAGCCTGTGGCAGAATGAAAGGCACGCGGATGTTACGGGTCGTCAGATCCCACAGGTTCTTAGGTCCAAACTTACGACCGCCGATAGCCAGCTTAGGCCCTTCGACAGGCGCGGCCTGCGGTGCATTGATCTCGCCTAGCTTGAAGGTAAGATCGTTGCTGCCCGAGTTTTGGATCTCAAAGCTTTCGCTCAGGTTACGACCGCTGGTCACAGCCAGCTCGATGGTTTCAGTTTCAGAGCTGAGACGACCCGCCTTAACGCTGAAGTCCTTGGCAGTCACTTCATCGGCAGCCACGCTGACATTCTCTTTCACGTCGGCATAGCCGGCCTGATGCAGGTTAAGCTGCTGCTCGCCCTGGGCCGAGAAGATCACATACTGACCCTGGTTATCGCTCATCGCCTTGTTACCCAGACCGTCGATGATCTCGACGTTGGCTACCGGCAGTTGAGTGTTGAAGTCGGTAATGGTACCAGCCACCAGGCCACCCTCTAGCGAGCTACAACCACGGGCGATAGAGATATCATCTACCTGAGCCCAGTTATCCCACTGCTTGTTGTCACCATAGATGTGGTGATAATGCCAACGCAGACGGAACTCGCTCGCACCTAGCACCTCAGCGGCCAGATCGTAGTCAACCAGACGCTCTCTGGCGGTATCTGGATAGCTCAGCAGCGTCTTCCAGGCGCCGCCGTCGACACTGATGTCGAGATCAACCATAGAACCGCCGAAGATGCCACCCACGAAGTCCAACTTGAACTGCAGTGCCGTGCTCTCTTCCAGGGCGCTGACCTGAATGCTTGGTGATACCAGGCTGGTGTCATACTTACCCCAGCCGTAACGGTCGTTATCTACCGCCGCAGCCTTACCGCTACCGCCGGTAAAGTTAGGACGATCCCAAGCGGTATTAGTACGCCACTCGATATCATCACCAGTTGCATCATTAACCACGGTCCAGCCCGCAGGTGGAAAGGTCTCACCGTCGAAGTCTTCGACGATACCGTAGGCCTTGTAACCTGGCGCGCTACAGACGCTGTTGTTTACATCCAGCGCTATGGTCACACCGTTGGCGATCTGAGTATCGCTCGCCACGAAGTCAAGCGACTTCTCGTGATAGCCGCTCAGCGCAGTCGAGGCAGTGATCTTATAGCCCCAGCCCTGATAGACCTCGACGCTGAACTCGCCGGTTGCCGGGTCGTTCATCAACTCAAGGTTTGGCGCCAGTTCGCCAGCAAGGGCCAGCTTGGCCGCCAATGGCCAGCCATGACCACTGTTGTCCACCACCTTACCGCTTAGGGTAACCAGTGGCAGTGGCGACAGTGAATCACTCAGCGTCTGCTCGCTATCTTCGGCAATCGCCAGATCCGCGTGCTTGGCTTCTTGGTAGCCATAGGCGCGAACACTCACGTCATAGCTGCCGACAGGCATGGTCACTTCATAGTGGCCGTTCTCGTCAGTAAAGGCGGTCACCGCGCCGGCTTTCACCATGGCGTTGGCCAGTGGCTTACCTTCGACGCCAGTCACCGTGCCAACCAGGGTGCCCTGAGGACCAGTGGTACAGTTAGGGAACTTGAAGGAGCCGATGCGTGTCATCCAGTCGATGTCACCGGCGTTAAGATCGCCATAGTATTCCTGGGTATACCAGAAGGTACAGTCGTCTACCGGGTCCACGCTCATGGTGCTGTAGTCACCCCAGCGACCATTGGCGCCGCGCTGTGAACTGCCACCAGCCACCAACTCGTTTTCACCCTGTGGCATGGTATTTAGGGGATCCGATGCCAGACGGCCGGTATAACGTACCGACGGATAGGTGTTAGGGCCAGAAACCGTGTAACCCAGGGCGATGTTGCCCACGGCGTCCATGGCGACACTGCCCATCCAGCGGGTATCGCTATCAGGCGCGTAGCTGCTCTGCTGATGAACCACAGGCGTGGTGCTTGGGTTGCGGATCTCGTACCAGCGTGGGCTCCAGCGATTGGTATCGGCGTCGCCGGTAAACACTGTATGGTTGAGCACCATGGCCTCGTGATCGCCATAGTTACGATAGGCGAGACGGAACATGAGACGATATGGAATGCGGTCCAGATAATCTTCGCTGCTCACGTCAGGCTGAGGAATACAGCCGCCCTTACAGCCACTGAACTCCATGCCGGTTACCGGCAACATGGCGATCTGCTCGAAAGTAGATAGCTCTGGATTTTGCCAATCTGTCTTGAAGGCCCAGATATGCAGCTCATCGGTGGCAGGCCCCTGGCTGTCATCGATAGGTTGCACGAAGTAGTTAGGCGCCCCTTCCGGTGGCGGCGTCAGACCATCGAGGTCGGCCGGTAGCATACCGCCCAGCTCTGGTGCAGGATCGTCGAAGTAGACCATGCGGGCAGGTTCACCGCGCAGCATCTTCTCACGCTCGAACACCACGGCGCCGGCGCCGCCCCACTGATCTTCACGACCATCGAGGTAGAATTGGTTCACCGACATATAGTAACCGTCTGGCCACACACCGAAGTGCGGGTAGTCGTTCATCTTGATGTCGCTGATCTTAAAGTCATACAGGTGCCATTCACCGGTAGGATCCGGCGTCTTAGACACGGCGATACACTCGTGGTAGTCCGACTGGTTGATGGCGAACTGGCTCATCATCCAGCGATCCGCGAGGGGATCGTAGAGCACGATAGGGTCACCATCGTTGTTCTGGGCACAGATGCCCCCCAGGCTCTTCCAAATCGCATTGGTCGGCGTTGGCGGGATCAGCTGATTGCCCTGCTTGTCCCAGATGGCGAAAGAGACGTTAACCATCTGCACATAGTGATTCGGGCCGACATCGCCTGTGGTATCGGGCGGGGCAACACGGTTGATATTGTCGATGCCGTCGAAACTCATCAGCGGCGCTGGCATGTTGTCGCCGAGGAAGTCACGCTGCACGGGATCGGCTGCGTCCAGGGCCAGGACGCCCATCGTCTTACTGGATTTACTCAGACCAGAGGCGCTCTTACCCATGCCGCCAACGAAGGGAAGTTCGAAGTTTTGGATGATTTCGCTGGTCTTACGGGTGGTTTCACCGGACGCCGAATCCATCTTACCGCGCACGAGACGTGCCTTGGTATCTTTGCTCAAGTTGAGCGCAATATCGCGCAGCGCAGGGATAGTGACGTTATTAACAGACTTACTAACCACAGGTGCTGACGCAGCGGCCTGGGCGTGATTCACCGCCATCAGGCTGACAAAGCCGAGACACAGGCTGTTGTATAATGTTGACTTTTTGAACATAGTCAAAAGCCTCCTAGTTATTTTATTACTACCAAAATTGCACCTTAAGTCCGTGTTACCCACTTAGCATCGATGCGAATTTTTGTCGTTTGAGTGTGGTTGGTTCGTATACACAAGCTGTTTCACACTACAGGCAGAAATAAATAGCCAACTGACAAAGATCAGTTTGGCGAGAAAAAGCGCCGGCTCACTCGGCTCGGCATGCAGAAAAGCCGTCGTCAGAGCCGATTGGCGTGAATCAGCGGCTGACCGAGCAGGCAAAAAAATTGAGCTAGAAGTTCGCGACAGAAGGTCGAGATAGAAGATAAAAATGGGGAAATAGGTGTCACGAAAACTGTCTTAGCTTAAAAGCCAAGACAGTTAGCGAATGAATGTGTGGTGAATCGGACGCCCTAGGGTCAGGCGTCTGCAGACTTGATCAGCGTGATGTCATGTACCAGTTCGGCCAGTGAGTCGCAGGCCATCTTCTCCATCACCCTGGCGCGGTGGATCTCCACCGTGCGCTGACTCAGTTCCAGCTCGATGGCGATCAGCTTGTTGGATTTCCCCATGACGATATTGTCGAGGATCTCCCGCTCACGTCCGGTGAGGGTAGCCAGGCGTTCTTTTATCTGACTCAGCTGCTGATGCACCAGACGCAGCTGCGCCTCCTGCTCCAGCGCCAGATTGATGCGATCCAACAGCTCCTGATCGCGAAACGGCTTAGGGATGAAGTCGAAGGCCCCCTGACGCATCGCCTTGACCGCCATAGGCACGTCGCCGTGACCACTGATGAAGATGATAGGTAGTGCGACCTGACGCTCGTTTAACTTCTGCTGTAGCTCCATGCCGCTCATCTTAGGCATGCGCACGTCCAGCACCAGACAGCCGCTCATCTGCGGCGAATAGTCGTCGAGAAACTCCTGCGCCGAGCAGTACAGCTTGCAGGGCAGGCCTACTGACTCCATCAGGAAGGCCATCGCCTCACGGATCGCCTCGTCGTTATCGACAATATATACGGTTTGCTCTATTTGTTGCGCCATCGGCTCATAGGGTCTCGTTTTGTTATCTATCTAGGGTATTGCATCGAACTAGGTGAATTCAATCTAATTTTCCCGCTCATCCGCCGCCCCACCCCTAAGGCCCATTTAACCGGCCAGGAAAAATAGTTTTGGCCAACTGATCTTTATCAGTTTGCCGGGCCAGCGCCTTGCTAAGGTATGCCCCTAAGCACACTGGAGTACGCCTTATGTATTTATCTTTGAACAGAATCACTTCATCGATACTCACATCGCTCCTCGTGTTGACCTCTTCATCGGGGTTGGCCGCGCAGTCGATTGAACGTATCACCATCAATGGCAACAGGAATGCTACTCAGAGTCCTGTGGTCACGACGGCGAACGTCAATACCCTTAACCCGGACGACAGCGATTCGACCCCGACTAACCTAGCACGTTTGTTGCATTCCGTTCCCGGAATTAGTTTTGTCGGCCAGGGAGGGCTTTTTCAAACCGTCGGACTCAGGGGGATGTCCCGTTGGCGAGTGCCAACCTTTATCGGTGACATTCCGCTCTACACAGAACGCCGGGCCGGAACGACAGCTTCATTTATACCGCCGCAATTTCTCGAATCGGTCAATGTGATCAAGGGGCCCTCCTCCACCTACTATGGCTCTGGCGCCCTGGGTGGTCTGGTGCAGCTCAACCCCAAGCACGCCCACAATGTGGCGGCCAGCCTGACCCTGACCGATGCCAAGTATGATCAACAAACCCTGGAAGCCGGTAACGAGCAGTGGTCGGTGGCGCTATCGAGACAACACGCTGGCAATAGCGAAGATGTGCAGGGCAACACCCTTTATGATCATTTCGACCAGCAATCTGCGCTGATCGCTCACCACTGGGCATTCGACAATGGCCTGGAGAGCGACACCTTCTACCTCTACAGCAATGGCGACGACATAGGTAAGTCTAGCAAGGACTATCCCAACAAGAAGATCGTCTCCTATCCGGATGAGCAGCACCACCTGCTGCAATGGCGTTTGACGCGGCCTCATGACTGGAGCCTGAGCCTGTTCGCCCACGATCAAAGCCTGGAGACTGAGACCATACGCCCGGCAAAGCGGGTCAACACCGTCAGCAACGAGTCGCTGGATCTTGGTGGTCACTGGGTCAAGGAGTGGCAAGTCGGCGACTTTAATGGCCGCTGGGGCGCCGACTATATCGCCCGTCGCGGCGTTAAGGCCAATGAATTCCAGCACTCGCTAAAAAACGACAGCACCAGTCTGCAGCAGAATATCGATGCCAGCCAGGATGAATACGCCCTGTTTGCCGACGCCAGCACTCAACTGGATAACTGGCAACTGGTGGCGGGCATGCGCGCCGCGCGTTATCAACAGTCTGGCGAGGGGGCTGAGGATCATTCTGATACCGCCGTCACCGGATTTATCGGCGCCGTCTATACCCGCGGCGAGCAGCAGGAGTGGAAACTCAATCTGGGCAACGCCTACCGCTTCCCTTCGCTGACCGAACACTACTACAGCGGTAGCACGGGACGTGGCACCATAGTGGCCAACAGCGATCTGGTGCCTGAGACGTCCACCACCGCCGAGCTGACCCTGACCGATGTCTATGGCGACTTCGCCTGGCAGCTGGCGGCCTACTACTCACGCGTCAGCGACTATATCGAGCGCGTCAGCATCGCCGAGGAGACGCTTAGCTATCGCAACGTCGACAGCGGCAGCATCAAGGGGCTGGAATATCGCATCGACTGGCGCCCTAGCGAGCAGTTTACCCTGGGCAGTACGGGCCAGTGGATAGACGCCGTCAGCGACGAGGGCGATCGCCTGGCCGATGCCGGTCGCAACGAGCTTGGCGTCAACATGGAATATAGATGGTCTGACTTTAGCTTCAGCACAGGCTATCGCTACCTGGCACCGGTGAAGGAGCCCGCCTCGGGCGAGCTGACCCGCGAGGCCGCCAACCTGGTCGAGGCCGCGATGCGCTATCAGATCACCCCGAACCTGTCGGCAAAGGTGTGGAGCGAGAACCTCACCAACGAGAGCTACTTCTATAGCAGCGACGAGTTGGCCACCCTGGCTCGGGGCAGGCAGTTTGGCATCACCCTGAGCTATCAATTTCAGTAAGCAGAGTTAACCCCTGAGGTCGGCGTCAAGAGACGGGCACCCACCTCTTTTAACCTTAGCTATACTCCCAAAGCATGGATGCTTCTTTTTTTAGTTCTTGCTAGTCAAGTCCATTAGCTCGCCCTTATCTCCGGCGTTTCCACCGGCTATTTTGGAGACCTTTTTAATTAAGTACTCATCTATTAAATATTCAGCTATTACAAATGTTTATGATTTAAGTTTGAGCGCCATTATCGCCTTTGAGAAATAAGCTTGTCCGGGCCATTAGGCTTTAGTCGATAAAAGCCAACCTGACACACAGAATTGCCAGGCAAATTTGTTTGATGCCTAGGTAAAATGGTAAAAATTAACCAATAAAAACCGTGAATTGCTCTCCTCATGAATATTGATAAACTCGATTATCATTCGCTGATCATTTTCGAATCCATCAGTCGTCACTTGAATGCAGGCCTGGTCGCCAATGAGCTGGGGATGAGCATCTCTTCAGTCAGCCGTCACCTTGGCATACTGCGCGATATCTTTAAGGACGTACTCTTCATCCGTCGGGCACAAGGTTTTGTCTTATCAGACAAAGCCATACAGCTACTGCCTTACATCAAACAGTTGCTCCATGACTATCAGGTGATCAAACACAACCATATTCATTTCAATCCGCTCACCGCCCGGGGCCACTTTAAGATCTATGCCTACAACGAGTTCACCTATGTGATCAACAAGGTGATTCATCAATATATATTGCCTCAGGCACCTAATTTAACCTTCGAGGTGCGCACCCTCTCCAGCGATTGCAGCCGCGCCATAGAACATGGCGAGATTGACTTTGCCGTCGTCTACGAAAGATTTAAAGATCACAAGATCATCTGTGAGATGTTTTCCCCCACCGAGGAGCTGTTTTTAATCGCCAAGGAGGGACATGCGGTATTTGAGGACGAATTTACATTGGCCAACTTATGCCAATATGATTATTTCGCCCTGGATAATTATAACGATCTGTCCATGCCGCTACTGGAACAACTGGGTAAGACTGAAGGCAAGGCGGTTAACGTGCTCGGTGCCACAGACAATATCGCCGCCCTGAGCCGTCATATTCTCGATGGACGCGCCATCTCCATGAGCTGTAACGTCTTCACCCGCGAGTTTTATTCGCTGATCAAAGGAATACGAACCGCCACACTACCGAGCGAGCTCACCGAACGCCTACTCAAGCAGATCACAGTCGGTCGGACGGTCGGCAATTACCTCATCTACTCGGAGATCAACCAATCTCCCACCCACCACTGGCTCAAGCAGCAGCTATTCAATGGCATACGTGATGAATGGTATCTGGCCATGGGCCGCAAATAAGAAAAAACTCTATCTATCAAAGCTAAGGATAAATAGAGTATCTAGGTAAAACCTCGGTCGCTAAGACAGGAGATGGGGGCAAGAGTGTCCTATCCGAGTGATTGACGACAAAGGCGGCCTAACAACAGCGTAATAAGATGCGCCGCGTCGAAATGACGCGGCGCTTTCTTTGGGTCACACCTTACGGATCGCCACAGGCACACCATGTCTGGCGGTCGAACCAAAGGTACGGTCACGGTAGAGGCTAGCGCCCTTACGGCTAGGATCCACTATGTTGAAGGGGTTAGGACAGACCCCCGTTCCTCTCGATGGAACGCCAGGGATCAACTGACCATCGACCTCCAGATCGCTGGCGCCGAAGCACCAGTGGCCGTAGCCCATGCCCACCACTATGGTATTGCGGGCCACCGTCTTGTCGGCCTGCACTATCCCCTCGATATGTTTCCCCTTAGGAGACAACACCTGCGCCCTATCGCCATCCTTGATGTCAAACTTGGCGGCATCATCCTCATGCAGATGGATATAGTTGGTCTCACCCAGGGCAGTGATGCGCGGCAGCGCCACAGAATAAGGGCTACGAAGATGCAACTTGAAGGTCGACAGGTTGAAGGGATACTCATTCACCTTCCACAGCGCACGCACCGCCGAGCCGTCCCAGAAGCGGTCCACATCATAAACGGGTTGGCCGTCGTTATACTCGCCACTGTAGGAGTCTTTCACCCGGGCCAGGGACTCGTTGTACACCTGGAACTGAGTGTCCATGCGCATCATGGGGTTGAAAAACTCCCCTTCGTAACGCTCATCCACCCGCTCGTAACGCCCCCCACGGGTCAGCATATAGGCGGTCGGCCCCACCTCCTCGGGCTTGAGTCTGGCCTTGAACAGCGGCAGCACGCGATCCACGCTGGTAAAGGCGATATCTTCCTCCGTAGGCGATGGCAGCACAGATCCTGTATGGGCGATATTGGCAAACAGCGGCACATAGAAGTCGGCCGGCTCATGAATCGGCAAGTCGCGTCCCTCGACGTCCTTAAACGCCTTCTCACCAAAGCCTGGCAAGCCTATCGCCTTGCTAATATCGATCAGGAACTGCTCCATGTTGACCTCTTGGCCCAGGGCTGTCTTGACGTTACGTGAAGCCACCACGGGCACACAGGCCACATCGCCGACAAACTCGCTGCCCCACATGCGTGAGTTGGCCCACTGCTCATACTGCAGTGAGTCCGGCACAATGTAATCGGCGAACACATTGGTCTCGTTGATGTAGGGATCCAGGGCGATGATCAGCCCCAGCTGCTTAGGATCTCTGATGGAGTCCTCCACCTGATCCTGCAAGCCTGAGCAGCCATAGATAGGGTTGGTCGCCCAGGTAATCCAGGCCTTGAACTGGAACGGATTCTTGTTGGCATGGGCCACCAGCAGCTCGCCGCTGTTGTCCTGCACGAAGGTATTGTTCCAGGGCTGCTCCGCCGGGTAAGGGTTTATCCCCTTGGCCAGCTTCTGTTGATACTCATGGCTCAGCTCATAATCGCCGGAGCGCTCGGCGTTAAAGCCAGTCAGCGAGGTGTGCTCAAAATCCATCAGGTTATAGAGAGGGCCATCGTAGATGTCATACATGGCGGCGTAACCCACGCCCCCCATGTGCATCATGCCGCCCTTTGCGTTATGGGCGCCAACCAGGGTTCCCAGCATGATCATGGCGAAGGTAAACTGACCGCCGTCTGAGGCATTACAGCCGGTACAGGTCTCAATAGCCACACTACGCCCATGGGAGGTGAACTCCTTGGCGAGTTCCTCTATCTTGACTATCGAGATACCGCAGCGCTCGGAGAGCAGGCGCATCGGATAGCCGTTTACCCTCTGCTTAAGCAGCGAGAAGGCTGTCTCCACCTGCAGCTCGACGCCATTACCGATCGCCAGCTTACCCTTGTAGAAGAGCTCGGCGGGTTGTTCGCTCTCGCCTGTCACCAGCTGACCCGTGGCCTTGTCGATCACCATCTTGACCTCGGCCTCGCCCACGCCACAGGCTTCCGCGGTGAGGAACTGGTTATAGAGGGGATGACCAGGCTCTTTCACCACCAGATAGGTGGCATTGGTGTAGTTGATCTCGCCGATGGCGTCGGCGCAGGCCTGGCTGGGCGCCTCAAGATAAGCGCGGCGATAGCGATCATGATTGATGATGTACTGCATCATGGCAAACATCAGCGCGGTATCGCCACCCGAGATAATGGGCAACCACTCGCCTTGGCCGTTATCCACCTCAGAGGTTAAGGAGCGCAAGATGGGATCCACCACCACATACTTAAAGTCGGGGCGATCGCTACGGGCCTTGGCCAGACGGCGCGAGCCCACGTTGAGACCGTTGCCACTGAGCCCAGGGTTGGTGCCGATGAAGATGGCAAACTTGGTCTCTTCATAGTCCACCTGAGGCAAGGCCATCTCGTCGACGGCATCAAAACAGCCCAGGGCGCAACCCGCCACCTGTTGGTGACCACAGTAGGAGTCTTTATTGCCTATGTTGGGTGTGCCCCAGGACTCCTTGACGAAGCGGTGTAAAAAATCGGCCCGAGCCCCCTGCTCAGAGGAGGTAGAGACCAGCAGTTGATTCTTCACCGGACCAAAATCTGGATAACGCGGATTGGCCAGCGCAGGATTATCATGAATCGCCCTCAGCCCCTCGACCTTGCCCTCGCCGAACAGATCGCCGCCCTCAATCACCTCCTTGAGCAGCTGCTCATAGGAGATGCTCTGCCAACGATTCTCACCTCGCTTGCCCACCCGCTTGAGGCACTGGGTGATACGGTGCTTATCCTCGAACGCATCAGGCACCGCATTACCGCGGCCACACAGAGTAGCGCGATTGCTTTGGCTCAGGCCGCTGACGGCGGAGAGTTGTAACATCGCCTCCTTAGGCGGCGTCTCCATGGTAAAGGGCTGGCCTGCGTTATTGGTCAGGGTATAGGGATTACCCACGGCGCGTAGCACCTTGTCTGTCTTGTTGTCTATGCTGACCCGAGCGCCGCAGACGTTAAAGCAGCCGAAACACTTGGAGAAGGCGAAACGCTGCTCAGGGTTTTCCACCAGTTGCTTGTCCTGATCAAAATAGTACTCAGGAGTCAGCGAGGTCGGGGCATAGCGGCTGATCTCGGCGTCGCTCGTGCTCGCCTTTGTTGCGGCCTTGACGCCCAGCGCGCCAGTTGTCATCACGGCGGCAACCGAACCCGCCTTTAAAAAATCTCTACGATCCATGCTACTACCTCTGCCAGGTTTGAGGAGAATTGATACTGTATGCCCTGTTGCTCTCGTCTTGGGTCAAGCCGATATAGAACACATTGGGGGAGGTTTGCTTACCGGCCTGCAACACCAACGGCCTGTGCTGACATATCAGCCTGGAGACCTCGCTCTCGGGATCGTTAATGTCACCAAAGACACGGGCACCACCGGTACAAGTCTCGACACAGGCAGGCAGCAAGCCGCGGCTGGTTCGCTGAATACAGAAGTTACATTTATCCACTGTGCCCGTGGCCGAGTGGGTGAAACGCACCCCATCGTAGGGGCAGGCCTGGATGCAGTAGTTACAACCGATACACAGCTCTGAGTCCACCACCACTATGCCATCCTGCTCGCGCTTGAAGGTGGCGCCCGTCGGGCAGACAGACACGCAGGAGGGCTTGTCGCAGTTGTTGCAGAGGACCGGCATGTTAAACACATACTGCTTACCATTCAGATCCACGCTGTGTTGCGGCACCTGGGTTCTGTGCTCGTCAGGCAGGTTGCCGTTTTCTATACCACAGGAGACCACGCAGGCCTTGCAGCCATTGCAACGACCGAGATCGATCACCATAGCCAGACGCTTCTTACCCTGACGACGAATATCGGCGATCACAGGATCGGCGGGGATAAACATCATGCCTGTGGTTGCGATGGCGCCGCCAGCCAGGAGTTTGATTGTTCTTCTTCTATCTAACATCTTTAGCTCCTAATAAGACTGACCGGCCAGTAACACCGAATAACGTAAACAGAAGGCGCCGACTAAGGTGAGTGCGGCGATGCCATACTCCTTAGCATGAGACACGCCGACTCTGCCCATGATGGAGGTAAGGTTGAGTAACAGTGGCAGCAACAGGCCAACCACTACGGCGCCGAGCCACCAGATCTTACCGGCCGATGTCGCCATCCCCAGCAGGTTATCTAAGCCATAGAACTTGCTCACATTGGCGATGGCGTAAACGAAGATACCCAGTACAAACAGCTCGATGAGCATCACCATGGAATCTGCCTTGGCGAAGTGATGATGTGGGTCGCTCTGCTTTAGCCAGGTCTTGACGATCAGCACCACGGCGGCGCCGGAGGAGATGGCAGACACCAGGAAGATCACTACCAAGATGCTATTAGACCAAACTATGTTGTGCTTGATGTCACCGATCAGCAGCGCAGTATAGGAGGCAACGCAGACCGCGAGGATCAGATTGATCAGCGCATAGCCACGGCTGGTAAAGGTCTCCTGATTACGCCGCTTAAAGGAGAAGCAAAACAGCAGCGCGAAGATGATCGCCAGGGTCAGCAGCCAGGTACCTATACTCATCATTGAGCTAGGCTCGAAGGTCATAAACAGACGATAGAAGCGCAGCAGCTTACTCATGTCGCCATTGAAGATGCCGTACTGGAACGAGGTCAGATCGAAGACGATCATCCCTGTGCCCAGCATCAAGAGTAACAAACCCGCGATGGCACTAAACTTCGCCGTCGACCAGTGGTGGGCGTGAACCACCTTTTCGGACAGAACCAGGGCGCCACTGATAAACAAGGCCCCCGCTCCCGCACCGGCCAAGAACAGATAGGCTGCCACCAACAGCCCCCAATGCACTTCGCTCATAGACATTCCTTATTATTCTATTTACCTCTTTATTCCAGCCGATTAATTTATTGGCGTAGACATAAAGAAATTTAAGACGATGTATAACAGACCAAACGGGAGAAATAGATTTATTCACCCTTATTAAAATCATACAAAGCAAAATAAAATAAATAAGGAGCCAGATCACACTAACTATTCAGCGTGTTTATTCTATGATGAGAATTTGAAGAAAGTGGTTATTTTCACTTTCCGAGAAATCATTTTATGACTAACCCACAAAGTACGCAAGCATCACAAACAATACTTTAAGCAATTAAAATCAACAATATAACAATAACCCATTGAACATTTATTATCCTCATCATTCTCCTGCAAGATGCAAATTGCATTTTTACCAAAATAGAAAAAAGTCATTCAATCACAAATAAACAATATTTTAATAAAGGGTGATTATTTTATTTAGATCTATTTATTACAATCTAAGCACCACAATAAAAGTGGCAATCAAATAAATTAAGACAAGTTTAATATCAAGGTTTATTAGAACAGACTAAAAATAGTTTAAGGGTTGATAATGAATAAGTTAATACTCTCCTCTTGCGCCTTAGCCATCGCCTGCACCATGAGCCAACCTCTAGCGGCCGAAGAAAGTCAATTCGCCGCCTCAGGCGTACTCATGGGCCTCAGCAACTACCTGTGGCGCGGCCAAACCATCAGCGACAACAAGCCCACCCTGCAGGGCGACCTCATGGTGGAACATGAAAGCGGCTTCTATCTAGGGACCTCATTCGAGACCTATCGATATGAAGACGAAGGCAGTATCTACAACGATTATGAGATCGATTACTACGGCGGCTACTACCAGATGGTCACCGAGGATCTGGGCCTGGGTTTCAATGCCATGAAATACACCTATGGGGCCGGTGGCTACAGCGTCGAGTATGCAGTAAGCATCGACTACAAGACCCTCAATCTGACGGTGAACTACGATCAGGATGTGGAAGCCTGGTATACAGAGGTCAACTATGGCTTAGATCTGTTTAACGAGAGTCAACTGGTCGCGCACGTGGGCCTGTTTACCGATGCGGAAAACTATGGCTATCTCGACAATGGCAAGGTGGCCGATAGCATTTACGATGTGGGATTGCGCTATCGCTACCCACTGCTATCTCAGTTGGATCTCATGCTAGAGGCCAGCTACCAGGAGTTCGAACACGACCACTATATGATAGGTCTCGCCTACAACTTCTAGTTGCAGTCATACACAGAGTTAAAATAAGCAAGAGATGGGGCGCCGAAGGCGCTCCAGCTGTTTAGGCTAGAGACTTGCGACTTCTTGCTATTACTAGCAACTCAGCGGAGGCTGTTAAGAGCTGGCAATTAAGGGGAGATGCTGCCGAGATTATTAAACACAGACAAATTTCAGACATAAAAAAACCTGCTATTAAGCAGGTTATTATCTCTTCTAGAGAGGAGTGCATCAACAAGTTGGTACAGATGGCGAGACTTGAACTCGCACGGCCGTTAAGCCACTAGCACCTGAAGCTAGCGTGTCTACCAATTCCACCACATCTGCATCT
>NZ_LVDJ01000019.1:0-62605 GCF_007636505.1 Shewanella sp. KCT | reverse complement strand
ATTGATAAATAGCGAATTTATCAGAGTGTAGATGCGGGTTGCCGAGTAGCCTGTCTATCCGTTTGATGTTGTGCTTTGGCGCCACCGCACCAGAGATATTGCGACCAAGCTGAGTGAGTGACAACTGATTGCCATCAAGTAACGCTTCTGTAGCAACCATCAGAGAATTAAGCCGTTTTTGATGTATTTGCGGGCATTGCTTTTTGAGTAAATCGTGTAAGGTATGGACATCACGCATGGTGTTGGATCTGGTAGTTTTTTGGCGAAATCAATTAGATCAATCAACACCATGCGTGTCTACTGAATTGAATAAAAAGGGAATTATCTGGGGATTCCCTAGTACAAAGTATTATTTAAGTAACTTCGCAAGTTTAATATTTCTACTAAATGAGTGAATAAGCATTCACCTGGTTTAATTAACTAGAAAATTTGATCCGAGCCAGTGTTTTCCTCCGCAAGAGTTGCAACACAATCACAACGCACACAAAAGGCAAAAGTGTGACCATCATCACAAAACAACAGTCTAAACACTTGTTTCAATCTGGCATTTTTACGCCGACAGCACATAAGCACGCCAACATTAACAAATCCGCCGACCAGAGCCTTTAATGAATAAGGATGCTGAGCGATGATTAGACTTGCTTGTTACAATATTTTACAAACGAGCAGAAACTCAGCGTTAGTTAACTTATCTCCCTACCTAGCTTCCACGCCATCCAATTAAATCAATTACTGACTTAACGCATTTAATTTTAAGGAGTAACTACGTGCAGAATTAATAAAGCGGATATAAATCAAGCTTCAATTTAAATACACTCAATCTTTGTTGGAAATTAACAAAGTCACTAACAAGTAGGCTTATCAAATTATATATGTGTAACGCTTTGTATCTTTTATTCCTTTAACAGGAACTCTTTTAGCTTAAATTTTAAACCAAGGGATTCAGGAGTAGGATTCAGGAATTGGCAGACAGCAACCGACTCGAATAGTCGGCCTGATTGCATAGAAATTCGAGTGCGTCCCCAGCAACGACAGAGCGACAGCCGCAAGATCATGATGCTCAAGGCACGCTCATGAAGACGTTATATCAGCGCCTTAGATTAAAGTCTTTGATTGAAGGCTTTGATTGAAGGCTTTGATTGGAGGTGTTGATTGAAAGCTTTGATTAAATGTTCAGACAGGGAGGTACTGGGTAGACAGCAAAGCTGTCGTATTTAGAGCCAGTAGGTGAAAGTAAAAATCCACCTTCTGAAGAAGGTGGCTTTGTATTAGCCCCCTCAAAGGGGGCCAAAAGCGTCTATTTATTTACCCAACCTATTTTTGGCTCTATTTAGCCTGCTTATAGCATTGGGAAAGTGATTACACCGCCCCGTTCGATGGGTAACTGCATCTATCTATCAATGCGAATTACAGGCAAAGCCTAAATGATGATAACCACCTACTGAAGTAGGTGGTTTAGGGCTGAAAACAAAAAAGCGCAGTCTTTCGACCACGCTTTTTAACGCTCAACTCACTAATGTGAATAATAACCGTTCGCCTAGCGATTATTCCGGCTGGATCAGGTTGAAGTGCTGATAGGCTCTGGCGGTGGCGATACGTCCTCTTGGGGTGCGCTGGATGAAGCCTTGCTGGATCAGGAAGGGTTCGAGCACATCTTCGATGGTTTCGCGCTCTTCGCCGATGGCCGCGGCCAGGTTATCCAGACCCACAGGGCCGCCCATAAACTTATCTATGATGGCCAGCAACAGCTTACGGTCCATATAATCGAAGCCTTCGACATCCACATCCAGCATATCCAAAGCGCTCTCGGCGACCACCTTGTTAACCTCGCCATCGTGCTTCACCTCGGCGTAGTCTCGCACCCGTCTCAGCAAACGGTTAGCGATACGCGGCGTGCCGCGAGAACGTCTGGCGACCTCTACCGCACCTTCTTGATCGATCGGCAACTCAAGCACCTTGGCCGAGCGCGTGACGATACTGCTAAGATCTTTAACGTTATAGAACTCCAGACGCAGTGGGATACCGAAACGGGCACGCAGCGGCGATGTCAGTGCGCCGGCACGAGTGGTGGCGCCAATCAGGGTGAAGGGAGGCAACTCTAGCTTAATGGAGCGCGCCGCCGGGCCCTCGCCTATCATGATATCCAGCTGATAGTCTTCCATCGCCGGGTAGAGGATCTCCTCCACCACAGGGCTTAGTCTGTGGATCTCGTCGATGAAGAGCACATCACCGGCCTCGAGATTGGTGAGCAGGGCCGCGAGATCACCCGCCTTCTCCAGCACGGGGCCCGAGGTGGACTTGATGTTAACCCCCATCTCGTTGGCGACGATCATGGCGAGCGTGGTCTTACCCAGGCCTGGAGGTCCGTAGATCAACATATGATCAAGGGCCTCGCCGCGCTTGTGTGCCGCCTCGATAAACACCTTGAGCTGAGCCCTGGTATCGTCCTGGCCCGTGTACTCATCCAGCAGCTTAGGACGCATCGCCCTATCTATCTGCTCGTCCCGCTCCTCTGTGCCTTGGGGCTGGGCGTGAACTAACCTATCGGCTTCAATCATCTATTTCTCACTCTGAGCGCTAGAGCATCGATTTCAGCGATGCCTTAATCAAGGTTTCTGAATCCATGCCCTCTTCGAAGACACTGGACACTGCCTTACTGGCCTGTGCCGGCTTATATCCTAACGCCAAAAGCGCCGAGATGGCATCTTCTTCGGCGGTGTTAACCAAAGGCGCAGGAGTATAGTTAGACTGCAGCACAAACTCGCGCTCGTTGCCATGGGAGGCTTCCATCAGACTCTTGAGCTTGTCGCGCATCTCAACCAGCAAACGCTCGGCGGTCTTCTTGCCGACACCCGGCAGCTTAACCAGGGTCGCGATATCGTCATGCTCGACGCATTTAACGAACTCGCCCGCCGTCATGCCAGAGAGTATGGTCAGTGCCAGCTTAGGACCGACGCCATTGGTCTTAATCAGCAGCCTGAACAGCGCCCTCTCCTGCTTGGTGATGAAACCGTACAGCAGCTGAGCGTCTTCACGCACCACGAAGTGGGTGTAGATCACCGCCTCTTGGTTTAAATCTGGCAGTTCATAAAAACTGGTGAGCGGCATCTGCACCTCATAGCCGACACCGCCAGTTTCAATCAGCACCTCGGGCGCCTGCTTCTCGACGAGTAATCCCCGTAAACGACCTATCATCTATATCTTCCGTAAGTTCTCGCGCTAGCCTTACCGCCCATGGCGATCAGGCTCTGATATGTGTGGAAATGGCACAGGGCAACGCCTAACGCATCGGCCGCATCGGCCTGCGGCGCCGCCGGCAACTTGAGGATCTGTTGCACCATGTGCTGTACCTGACTCTTCTGCGCCCGTCCCGTGCCTACCACGGCATTCTTGATCTGGGTCGCCGAATATTCGGCCACCGGCAATTGAGCATTGGTGGCGGCGACGATGGCCGCCCCGCGCGCCTGGCCGAGCTTTAACGCCGAATCGGCATTCTTAGCCAGAAACACCCGCTCGATAGCAAATTCATCCGGCTGGTATTGGCGGATGATCTCACTGATCCCGTCGAATATCACCTTAAGACGGGTGGGCAGATCATCCGATTGGGTGCGAATACAGCCACTGCCCAGGTAGATCTGCTGCCTGCCCTGACACTGGATCACCCCATAACCTGTGATACGCGAGCCGGGATCCACCCCCAAGATTATTGGCATCGCCTGCTTATTCGAGGCTGGCTAAGATCTCGTCAGAGATCTCGGCGTTATGATAGACCTCTTGCACATCGTCGTGATCTTCAAGGTTATCGATCAGGCGCAGGAATTTAGGCGCGGTGGCGGCGTCCAACTCTGCCTTGGTCGATGGCACCATGGTCACCTCGGCGTTGACCGCCTCCAGCCCTGCCGCGTCCAGCGCATCTTTCACGGCACCAAAGGCTTCTGGCGTAGTGTAGACATCGATAGAGGTATCATCATTGGTCACTACATCTTCGGCGCCGGCGTCGAGCGCCGCATCCATGATGGTGTCTTCATCGCTGCCTTCGGCGTAAGAGATCACGCCACGCTTCTCAAACAGATAGGCCACAGAACCATCCGTGCCCAGGTTACCGCCCGACTTGCTAAAGGCGTTACGTACGCCAGAGACGGTGCGGTTACGGTTGTCTGTCATGGTCTCGACCATCACGGCGGTGCCGCCCGGACCATAGCCCTCGTACATGATGGTTTCCAGCACCTGACCATCGAGCTCACCGGCGCCGCGCTTGATGGCACGCTCGACCGTGTCGCGAGTCATGTTGTTTGACAGCGCCTTATCGATTGCCGCCCTAAGTCTCGGGTTGGAATCGGGATCCGAGCCGCCTTCTCTGGCCGCTACCGTGAGTTCGCGAATGAATTTGGTGAAGAGTTTACCGCGTTTAGCGTCTTGTGCCGCCTTGCGGTGCTTGATGTTGGCCCATTTACTGTGACCGGCCATAGGGACTCCTTATTCGAGTTTGCCTCGAAAAAGCCGAGCAAGATGCTCGGCTTATTGGTTCAATCTTGATTTATTCCTGCTCTTTTTTCGCTTCCACTACGCTCACCCCAAGCTCCTCGAGCTGTACTGGGTTAGCAAAGCCAGGGGCATTGGTGAGCGGACAGGCTGCCGTGGTGGTCTTAGGGAAGGCCATCACGTCACGAATCGAGCTGGCACCTGTCATCAGCATCACCATACGGTCTAGGCCGAACGCCAAACCTGCGTGTGGCGGCGTACCATACTTGAGCGCTTCGAGCAGGAAGCCAAACTTCTCTTGCGCTTCCTCGTCGTTGATCCCCAGAATTCTGAACACGGCTGACTGCATCTCTGCGTCGTAGATACGTACCGAGCCACCGCCCAGTTCGCAACCGTTAAGCACCATGTCGTAAGCGTCAGAGATGGCCGCCGTTGGATCCGCTTCCAGCTCGGCTGGCGTGATACCACTTGGCGCGGTGAACGGGTGGTGCATGGCATGCAGGCCACCGTCAGAGGTGCGCTCGAACATTGGGAAGTCAACCACCCATAGTGGTTTCCATTCGCCTTGAAGCAGGTCGAAATCTTCACCAACCTTGAGACGCAGCGCGCCCATGGCTTCGGCCACTATGTTCGCCTTGTCGGCGCCGAACAGGATTAGGTCACCGTTGGCCGCACCTGTGCGCTCCAGGATCCCCTTAACCACCTCTTCGCTGAGGAACTTAAGCACTGGTGACTGAATGCCTTCCAGGCCTTTCTCCAGCTCGTTGACCTTCATCCATGCCAAGCCTTTGGCGCCATAGATGTTGACATACTTACCATACTCATCGAGCTGCTTACGTGACAGGCTAGCACCACCCGGTACACACAGCACGGCAACACGGCCTTCGCTGTCGTTGGCTGGCTCCTGGAACACCTTGAAGTCGACATCTTTAACCAGGTCGGCTACATCGACCAGCTCCAGCGGGTTACGCAGGTCCGGCTTGTCTGAACCGTAACGACGCATCGCCTCGGCAAAGGTCATCTTAGGGAACTCGCCTAGGTCGACGTTTAGTAGCTCTTTAAACAGACCGCGTACCATCTCTTCAGTCTTGTCCATCACCTGCGCTGAGGTCATGAAAGAGGTTTCGATATCGATCTGGGTAAATTCAGGCTGACGGTCGGCACGTAAGTCTTCGTCGCGGAAACATTTCACGATCTGGTAATAACGGTCGAAGCCAGACATCATCAGCAGCTGCTTAAACAGCTGTGGCGATTGTGGCAGTGCGAAGAACTGGCCCTTGTAGGTTCGGCTAGGCACCAGATAGTCCCTGGCACCCTCTGGGGTTGCCTTGGTCAGAATTGGGGTCTCGATATCGAGGAAACCATTGCCGTCGAGGAAACGACGCACGGCGCTGGTCACCTTAGAGCGGAAGATGATGCGCTCGGCCATCTCTGGGCGACGCAGATCCAGGTAGCGATATTTCAGGCGCTGCTCTTCGGTGTTGTGTTGATTTTTGTCCATGTTGATCGGCAGTGCCGGTGCGCTGTTGAGTATGGTCAGGGCCTTACCCAGCACCTCAATCTCACCTGTGCGCATCTGGTCGTTGATCTGGCTGTCGGGACGGGCGCGTACCAAACCTTTCACCTGAACACAGAACTCGCTGCGCAGTGTGCTGGCGACATCGAATACCTCTGGCAGATCAGGATCATATACTACCTGAATCACGCCTTCACGGTCGCGCAAATCCAGAAAAACCACGCCGCCGAGATCGCGACTGCGGTTTACCCAACCTACGAGAGTAACTTCTTCCCCAACATGAGACCGATTAACGTCTCCACAATAATGACTGCGCATCTAACACTTTCCTTTCATCCGTCAAGGCCGTGCTTGAGGATATTCAATACATGACAAAAGCGGCATTATAGTGAAATATTGCCGATTTCAAAACAACTTCATCCGCTTAAAATGAAGTAAACCTTTGGGTTGGATAAATATCCATCAAATCCTGAACTGGGGTCACAGATCAGGCGCTCTGGTAACAGCGCCCGCCCTGTTTCACCGCCCGCGACATCAACTTGTCGGCGGTCTTGAGTAGCTCCACCACAGTGTCGCCATCATTCGGGAACATGGCCACCCCTATGCTGACCGATAGTGCCACATCCAGACCGTTGATCGCAAAGGGGGCGCTAAAGCCGCCTACTATGCCATCGGCCACCTGACACACGGTATCGAGGTCTTTGCTGCGATTAAGCACCATCACAAATTCGTTGCCGCCAAAACGCGCCAGGGTATCAGACTTACGCACCGCATCCTTGAGTCGCGATGCGCCCTTGGCCAGCACCCTGTCACCAACCTGATGGCCATAGGTCTGGTTGATCTCACGCAGGTTATCGAAGCTGATAAAGAGTACGGCAAAGGGCTGCATCTCGCGGCGATGTAGCAGCACTGACTGCTGCAATCTGTCATCGAGCAGGCTGCGATTCGGCAAACCGGTGAGTGCATCGAACTGCCCTGCCCGCGTCAGCTCATGGGCAAGCTCCTTGGCCGCCGCCAAGCGGCTACGCTGAGCGCGCCAAATAAGATAGACAAACACCACAAAGCTGAGTAGCGCCAGAAGATAGAAGGCACTCTGATAGTTGACCCAGGCCTTCCAACTGCTGGGTTCCTCTTTTACCCAGTGCTGATAAATTTCCTCTTGCCTTTCTGGCGTGATCTGGGCGATGGCCTGATCCCACAGTGGCACCAGCGCATCATACTTAGGGCTCAGGGCGAAGTGGCTCTGCTGCTGGGAGAAATCTGCCAACACAGACATCTTAAGCGCCTTGTAGTCTGACTCCTTAAGCACCATGGCCATGTTGATCACCTTCTCGATGAAGGCATCGGCCTTGCCTTGGGCCACCGCATCGACGCCAGCGCGGCTGTTGGGCACAATCACCAGTTCGATGCCCAGCGCCTTGTTCATCAGGTTGGCAATCAGATGATACCCCTCGACAATCGCCAGGCGCTTACCGCTCATCTGACTCAGGTTAAATACCGTCACCTGACTAAGGTTGGTTACCAGGCCCCAGGGCGATGGCCAATAGGGGGTGGTAAAGAGCATCTCCCGTTCCCGCTCTGGCGTATGGGCGACGCTGCCGACGATATCGATGTCACCCTGTTTAAGCGCCTCTAGCAGACTGCTCCAGCGATCGAACGGTACGCCCTCTATGGTTAACCCCAACTGCTCGGCGACCCAGTGGCTGATCTCACTGTTGATCCCCATAAACTCACCGGATGGTCCTCGATACTCCATGGGTGCCCAGGCGGCAAGGTAGCCCACTTTAAGCGTACCCAAACTGTCTAGATAACGGCGCTGCTCCTCAGTGATTGAGAGCGGATTAAGCAAGGACTGCACGCTCCTGTCATCTCTATCCAAGATCCACTTATTCTCAATGGCGGCGAGCTCGGCGTTGCTGATCAGACGAAAGCCCGCTGCGATACGTTGGGCCAGCCCCTTGTCCTCATTGCGGGTCAAGGCATAGATATCTGTGGTAAAGGCCAGCTTGCGATACTGGTGAAAGTCAGACCAGGATTCGGCGCGCAGTAGATAGTGCTGGGTCCAGGCAGACGCAGCCACGAAGGCAGCGATATGCCCCTGCTGGGCGGCCTCTATCATCTGAGTCACATCGGTATAGAGCTTAAGCTCAGAGTTTGGCAGCGCCTGCTTGAGTTTATCCAGATAAGGCGCGGTGGGCACCGCGCCGACACGCATACCCTTTAGCTCATCCAGGCTATTGATCGCCTTACCATAACTGAACAGTCGGCTCTTCACCTGATAGGTGCGCCAGGCACGGGTGAGATTGGTCTTCATGGTGTCGCTCTCTGGATACCCCACATGGATATCGGCGCGGTGAAACTTGAGTTCATCCAGGCCATCTTCCATAGCGGCCGGGCGAAACTCCACCTCTATGCCCGTCTTCTTAGACCAGAGCTTCCAGATATCGATATAGAGACCGTGTGGCTCGCCATCGCCGCCGGTATCGACAAAGGGTTGAATACCTGTTGTGGTGGCAATCACTAAGGTGTTGGCATCATGGCTAAAACCTAGCCAACGCTTGTCTATCTCGGCGCGGCTGGTTTGGCTCAAGCGGTCAAAGCCGCGGTTGATCTCTGTGATAAGATCCAGCCGTCCCTTGCTGACGGCGGGCACCAGCGCCGTCTTCTTGATAAGCAAACGATTATCCAGGGGAAACTCTTCCAGGACGGCACGGCTAACGGCGTTATCTTTTAAGTAGCCTTCCATGCCGGCGAAGACATCGACCTCACCGGCTACCACGCCACGAAGCAGTTCGGCGCGGCTATTATAGTAGCGGTAACTTAATCCGTTAACTTGCTGATTGAGTATGGATTCATGGGATGACCCCGTCACTATGCCGATGCGATAGGGCTGGAGATCGCTAAAACTCTTCTTACCCTTTAGCGTGTTACGCACATAGAGATAGGTGCTTACATAGGCGATGGGCGCGGCGAAATCGAAATCTTTATCCCGCTCCTTGGTGATCCCAAGGCCGATGTGAATATCGGCATCCCCCTGCGCCAGCTGTTTCAAGGAGTCCTGCCAATGACGGGCAACAAATACAACGGGCACCTGAGTCTGAGACGACCACTCACGCCAAAGATCCACCAAGACACCCTTGACATCGCCATTCTCATCGACGAACTGATAAGGGTAGCTGTCCTCCCCCATTACCAAGACTAGCGGGCCTTGCTGCTCTTCTGCAGACGCCTGAAAACTAACCAGTAGGCTCAGCGCTAACGCGGCCGTCCCCAGCACAAAACGGGCCATCATAAGCGGTGCAAAGACTATGCATGCCGACAGGAGACGTCGCCAGGCAACACAGGCCGAAGCAAAAGAGTGTAGTGGTGTCAAAGGTAGGTCCCAGTTTCTATTATCATTTTTATATCAAGCCAAGCTATCACTTGTTCTAAGAACAGTCCCTTATAAAAAGGGCTTATAAAAGGCAGCTTATATTACAAGCTGGCTACAAAAAATAACCTTAGCATCCCTGCGTCGAGCGCAAAGTCACCGCGCTGTAAAATATATGTTGTTATTAGGATATTAGACAGAATTTTATTCCTAATTACCAGTACCAGACTTGCTGCGAACTGTTATCATTAGCTAGAATGAAATATTGAATTTACTCAAAAAACTCTGATGAACTCAACTCAAGATACTATTTACGCGCAGGCCTGTGAACATATCAGTGACTTTCAATTCGACGATAGAGTCGCAGGCGTCTTTAGCGATATGATCCGCCGTTCTGTTCCCGGCTATGGACAGATCATCAACACCCTGGGCGATTTCGCCGACAAATGTGTCACCCCCAATAGCAAAATATATGATTTGGGCTGCTCTTTGGGTGCGGCCACCCTGAGTGTGCGTCGCCGCATCGAAGGTCGCGGATGTGAGATCATCGCCGTCGACAACAGCGAATCTATGATCGAGCGCTGTCAACAGAACCTCAGCGCCTATGTCAGCGAAACCCCGGTCGACCTTATCTGCGCCGATATACGCGATATCGAGATCCAAGATGCCTCCATGGTCATCTTAAACTTCACCATGCAGTTTTTGGCCCCGGAAGACAGACAGACGCTGATCGCCAAGATCTATCAGGGACTCAAACCCGGCGGCATTCTGGTGCTATCAGAGAAATTAGTGTTCGAAGATGAACCTGTGCAGCATCTGCTGGATGAGCTACACCTCGACTTTAAGCGCGCCAACGGCTATAGCGAGCTTGAGATCAGCCAAAAGCGCAGCTCGCTCGAGCATGTAATGAAACCTGACACCCTGCCCCAGCATCAGCAAAGGCTTAAGGCCCAAGGCTTTAGCCATTTCAGCGTCTGGTTCCAATGTTTTAATTTCGCATCTATGGTGGCCATCAAGTGATCAGCTTCAGCTCCTTTTATCAACAAATCGCCGATTCCAATCTTCAACATTGGTTAGAAGAGCTGCCGGCGATCCTCGGCCAGTGGCAACGTGAACATAAGCATGGCAACCTACCCAAGTGGGAGAAGGTGCTCAATAAGTTGCACTATCCTGCGCCGGACAGAATCGATTTCACCACTAAGGTAGAGGTCGGCAGTGGCGAGCAGCTCAGCAAGGGACAGCAGGAGAAACTCAAGAACCTGCTTAAACTCTTCTGCCCCTGGCGCAAGGGTCCCTTCGATCTCCATGGCATCCATATCGACACCGAATGGCGCTCAGATTGGAAGTGGGAGCGGGTTCAGCCCCATATCTCACCGCTGAAGAATCGTACCGTGCTGGATGTCGGCTGTGGCAGCGGCTATCACATGTGGCGTATGCTGGGTGACGGCGCCAAACGCGTCGTGGGTATCGACCCCTCGCCGCTGTTTCTGTGTCAATTTGAGGCGGTAAAACGCCTGGCGGGCAACGAACACCCTGTGCATCTGCTGCCACTTGGCATAGAGCAGCTACCGCCACTGGATGCCTTTGACACTGTCTTCTCCATGGGCGTGCTCTATCACAGACGCTCCCCCATAGATCACCTGCTGCAACTGAGGGATCAACTGAGAACCGGCGGTGAACTCGTCCTCGAGACCTTAGTGGTCGATGGCGATGAAAATACCGTACTGGTCCCAGGGGAGCGCTACGGTAAGATGAACAACGTCTGGTTCCTGCCGTCTGCCAAGGCGCTGGAAGCCTGGCTGAAGAAGGCGGATTTTGTCGATGTTCGCTGCGTCGATATCGACGTTACCTCACTTGCGGAGCAACGCAGCACAGAATGGATGCCTAATGAGTCCTTGGTGGACTACCTGGATCCTAACGATGTCAGCCTGACGGTTGAGGGGTATCCGGCGCCCAAACGCGCCACTTTTATCGCCGTAAAAAATCAACCCAACAAAGATTTGGTTTAAACAAAAATAGTAAACGGGAAGCACTATGTTAAAACAGATGACCACTCTCGCCCTGGTAACCAGCCTGGTAGGTTGCGCAGCCACCCAAGATCCTAAGCAGCCCGCGCCTGTCGATGTCGACACCTTCAATGCGAGCCTGAGCGAGCAAAAGAGCGAACTAGTCACCCTGATCAGCACCAGCCAAAGCGAGCAGCAGGCAGCGCTGACTTCCCTGTCTGCCCAGCTTGATCAGCTGTCTAAGCAGGTGGCGGCCGTCAAGTCCCATCCCGAAAAGCAGGTGGTACAGGTCCCTATGCAGTGCGACCCATCCCCTATCGGTGACAAGTTTATCCTAGGCGCGGTTGAACACGTCTATGTCGATGAGATCAAGGCTGGCTTTGAGACCCGTATCGATACCGGCGCCGAATCCTCATCGCTCGATGCCCACAACATCATACTGTTCGAACGTAATGGCAAGCAGTGGGTGCGCTTCGATGTCTTCACTCAAGGCGCCGATAAGCCATCACAGACCTTCGAGTCTAAGGTCGAGCGCTTCGTACGCATCAAGCAAGATGCCGATGATAAGAATGACAGACGCCCGGTGATCCATGCCCATCTGCAGATTGGCAATTACAAGGCGGAAACCGATCTCAACCTGGTCGATCGTAGTCACCTCGACTATCAGTTGCTGCTAGGACGTAAGTTTATGCAAGACATTGCCGTCGTCGATGTAGGACAGACTTTTGTGCACGGTAAGAACAATCCATCAAAAACAGCCAAATAACAGGATGTAAATTCGATGCACTCTAAAAAACCTTTTTATATCTTAGTGGCCCTGCTGTTTATTGCGGGCATGGCCGCCAGCGTCTATCGCGGCATAGAACATAATGTCCCCTTCCTCCCGGGCGAGCAGGTACAGAGCTGGGCCGTGGATGCCAAGGTGAGTTTTCAGGGCACCGGCGAGCCTGCCGAGGTCACCTTCTCGCTGCCCAAGGATCCTGCCTTTGAGATCTTAGCGGAAAACGCCACCTCTCCAGGCTACGGCTTGTCAGCCACAGAAGATGACACCGGCCGTCAGGTCACCTGGTCGACCCGCGAGGCGATCGGTCAGCAAGATCTCTACTATAAGGTCACCCTGGTACCGACCGGCAAGAATGAGATCCCGGCCGACAAAGAACCCGACGCACCACAAGCCTATAACTGGCCCGCCACCGAGTTGGCCGCCGCAGAGCAGGTGATGAACGAGATCTGGTCGCGTAGCGCCACAAACCTGTCATTTGCCCAGCAGCTTAACAAGAGCTTCAACGCCACCGAGCGCAGCCAGAACCTTGAGCTACTGCTGACCAGTAACTCCCGCGCCGAACTGTTTATCCGCATGCTCAACAGCAAGGGGATCCCGGCCAAGAAAGTCAGCGGTCTGTTTTTAGAAGATCAACGTCGTCGTCAGCAGCTGACCAACTATGTTGAGGTCTATCATCAGGGTCAATGGATCATCTTCAACCCTAACGATGGCACTCAGGGACGCCCTGACAACCTGCTTATCTGGGACAGAACCGCCAAGTCGACACTGGACGTAGTGGGCGGGGTTAACTCTCAGGTTAACTTCTCCATGTTGCAAGACACCCGCTCGGCGCTCGCCACCTCTATCGATATGCTGAAGAACAAGAATGCCTTGGACTTCTCCCTCTATCAGTTACCGCTGGAAGAGCAGAGCCTGTTTAAGGGTATCTTGCTGATCCCGATCGGCGTGCTAGTGGTGGTGTTCCTGCGGGTGATCATCGGCATCAAGACCTCGGGTACCTTCATGCCCGTGCTGATCGCCCTGGCCTTTATTCAGACTACCCTGCTGACCGGCCTTGTTGGCTTCCTGCTGATCGTCGCCTTCGGCCTGATGATCCGCTCCTATCTGTCAGATCTCAACCTCTTACTGATCTCGCGGATCTCCGCGGTGATCATAGTGGTGATCGGCATCATAGGCCTGTTTACCCTGCTCTCATATAAGTTCGGTTTAAGCGAGGGTCTCACCATCACCTTCTTCCCGATGATCATCCTGGCATGGACCATCGAACGTATGTCGATTCTCTGGGAAGAGGAAGGCGCCAAAGAGGTAATGGTTCAGGGTGGCGGCAGCCTGTTTGTTGCCACCTTAGCCTACCTGGCCATGAGCGCCACCTGGGTACAACACTGGGTATTTAACTTCCTGGGTATCCATCTGGTGATCCTGGCAACTGTGCTCCTGATGGGCCAGTACACAGGTTATAAGTTATTGGAACTTAGACGCTTTAGACCTTTAGCGGGAGAATAACTATGCTGTTTGCAAAGCCCCGAAAGCTGAAGGAAAACGGCGTACTTGGCATGAACAAGCGCAATATCGACTACATAGGTCGCTATAACCCGCGCAAGTTCTACAAGCGAGTGGATGACAAGCTCACCACCAAGCAACTGGCTCTGGCGAACGATATCGCCGTGCCGGCGCTTATCGGCACCGTCTGTCAGCAACATGAGATCATGCACATTCCCGAGATGGTCAACAACCGTGACGGCTTCGTGATCAAGCCGTCACAGGGCTCGGGCGGTAAAGGGATCTTAGTGATCACTAAGGTGGAAAATGGCCACTATTTCAAGCCTAACGGTCATGAGGTGACCCCAAGCGAGATCGACCGCCATATCTCTAACATCTTGAGCGGTCTCTTTTCCCTGGGCGGCAAGCCAGACGTGGCCATCGTCGAGGGACTCATCGAATTCGACCCCGTATTCGACGGCTACTCCTTCGAAGGGGTACCCGATATTCGTTTGATCGTTTTCAAGGGCTTCCCCGTGATGGGAATGCTCAGGCTATCCACCGCGGCGTCCGACGGTAAGGCTAACCTGCACCAAGGCGCCGTGGGCGTCGGCCTGGATATCGGCACCGGCCGCGGCCTGCATGCGGTGCAGTTTGACCGTCCGCTCGATCTGCATCCGGATACCGACAAGAGGCTCACCGAGATCCAGGTACCCCATTGGGGTACCCTACTGCATACGGCCTCTAAGGCCTATGAGATGAGTGAGCTAGGGTATCTGGGTACCGACATGGTGCTGGATCAAAAGCTTGGTCCTCTGCTGCTTGAGCTCAACGCCCGTCCGGGTCTGGCGATTCAGATCGCCAACGGCCAGGGCCTGCTGCCAAGGCTAAAACATGTCGAGCAGATGAAGAACAAATCTATGTCAGTGGAAGAGCGCGTCGCCTATGCTAAAACGCATTTTAGCAGTCTCCCTAGCGCTTAACTTCAGCCCGGCGGCCCTGGCCGCCTCTCCTATTACACTGCTCAGCGAGCAGTGTCTCGACTATCGGGTTTCCCTGTCTCAGGCACAGGAAAGCCCAACGCCGCTCGATGCCAGTGTGCGACTCGAACGCGAGTTGATCGGCCTGTTTAACCTCAAAGACAGCGTGCGCTTCTATCGCCACTATCCCTTAAATGCCGAAGATAAAGAGGCGCTGCTGCAATGTCAGCTGCATCTGGCCGATGAGTTTGACCGACTAGCACAGGAGCCTTGGCTCAAGACCCAAAGCCAGAACTGGTCTCAAAGCGACGCGCCAGGGCTGCGCCAGTTTGGTCAATTGCTTACGCAGCAGATCGCCGAGCAGATTGACCAGCAGCAGAAGGCGAAGATCCATACCGCCCAGGCCAGCGTCGCCCACGGCCTGAAGCAGAAAGCTCTGTCGCTCAGCATGGGGCAAAGTCAGTGCCGCCTTACTGATGGCGAAGCTGAACAAGCTGAACAGGCCTTCGATAATTCGATAGCCAGCTACCTTATTCATCAACAAGATGAAAGCTGTAAGCGTCAGGTGTGGCTAGCCTACCAGGTAAGGGCCAAGCAGAAGAATCAGGCGGCCATCTCCCTCATATTGACGACCAAGCAGACGATAGCACTCGAGCATGGCGCCGACGATTATGCAAGCTGGGCCCTGAGCCATCAGCTGCTCGCCAATCCCGCACAGGTCAAGCATTTCCTCGACAGCCAGACCCAGCTCGCTCCTGCCCCTTGGGCACTCGGGGCCGTACTTGCAAAGCTGCCTAAGGTGGAGGTAACACCGCGCTCGGGTGAGCAGTTGCTGGATGATATTCAAGCCGAACTTTCGCCTTTCGGCCTTGAGTTTGAAACCGTTAACGCCAATATGCTGCGGCTTTGGCATAAGGGGCGTTTGCTGGGGGATGTTTTTCTCGATCGCCCACCCAAACCTCAATTAGCAGGTTCGCAGCGAGCTAATCCGCCGCTAGGAAAACAAGAGCAACCCCCAACAGAGAAGGCACAGACGCCGACACTTAAGAAGCCGACACTTAAGACGCCGACGTTTAAGGAACATAAGGCCCAGTTGAGCCCCCTGAGACAAACCGTGGTCGGGCAACAATTTGGTCAGCTGACCCTGACCCTACCAGATCAGCTAAATGATTATCGCAGTCAGGAGCAGCTCATCGCTGCAGTGGCCGAGATGGTGTCTCGCCTGCTCACTGGTGGGCGCTACTATCTCAACAACACCTTAGGCGATGGCCAGGCGATCGCCAGTCTCTGGCTGAGTCAATATCTGAGCCAACAGCTGCTTCCCGAGTTGCCATCAAACAGCCGCGAAGCCCAACTTAAAGCCTTCTCCAAGCAGCTAAAGGTCTTTCGCAGCAAGCTAGCTTTGTCTGCGTATCAAAACTTCGATAATCGACTCTACCGGGATCTCAACCAGGAGTTTGGTGCCAGTTTCGGCGCGCCCTGGCCAGATGCCGATGACGCCCTCTACAGCTTTACCGGTGTGGTGACTCAAGGGCCACTCTATTACCTCACGCTGTGGCATCAGCGCCTGGCAGAGCAGATCTTGAGTGACACTCAGCTGGAGGCAACAAGCGTTTTTCATCTCCTTCTCATCAACGAGCAGCAACAGCCCCTTGATGAGCAACTCACCGCAATTTTTGGCAGCGCGCAATCTGTCGCCACCATCCTAGAAAGGAGCCAACATGATCAACTTAAGCCCGTACACTAGAATCTTTGGGGCACTCGCACTCAGCTCCTCCCTGCTGCTCCCTATTCTACCTGCCTCGGCTAAGACGACAGCATCACTGGACGCACAGGGCGTCAAACAGGCGATCCAACAAAATCTGGAAGATAACCTCTACCAGCTGCCACCAAGGGTGCAGGGACATTACGGCATCCGCCTCTATCGCATGACGGGCGATGACAAGTATGCCAATGCGGCCCTGGTGGATCTGTACGCCGTTACCGAGTCTCAGGCCTTCTACGCCTGTCAGCTGGATAAACCGGGGTTTGTCGAGCAAGAAGCTCAGGCCGCCATCGACGTGCTCGGTAAAGGCCCCAGAGCCAAGGCACGCAAGAAGGCGCTGACTCCCTTCCCCGAATTTCTCTTCTATACCGACGTGCTACTAAGGTTCTCAAGCCGCATCGATGAGTTTGGTCTACAAGGTCCCTGCCACGACAAGTTGGTCAAGGCGCTAAAGGCCACCGATCTTAAACGCGGGCTCACCGACAAGGCGATGATCGAAGCCTGGGCGGCGCAGCTGGTGAACTATGTTTACTGGGCGAAACAGCTTGGCGTTGGCGATTATGTGCAGGAGTATAAGGACGGATTCAATCGCGTCTATCCTCAGCGTCGCGACGCCAAACTCGACAAGAAGCAGTTTCGCAATAAGATCTACGGCATGACCCACTTTATCTTTGCCGCCAGTGAGTATTATCAGCATCCGGTCGATAGAGCGGAATTTGCCTGGATCTTAGATTACTTCGAGGCCAACATAGACAAGATCCTGAAAGATGCCACCGACGATATCATCGCCGAGGTGGGCATCAGCTTCCATCTGGCGGGAATGTCAGACAATCCCGTAGTGAAGAAGACCCAAGCCCACATCATGGCCGCCTTCGATCCTGAGGTGCAGACCATACCCTCACCCCGTGGCAACCCAGATCTCGCCCTGGGTGAGCACCGCAACGTGTTAGCCATGATGCTGTTAGATTGGCCTAAGACCCTGCATCAGGGCCCCTATTTCCATAATCTTAAGGCGACCAAGAAGTACCTGCCTAAGCTGGTCAGCATCAAGGCTGATGCTGCAAAGGCAAAAACCGATAAAGCAAAATCTAAAGCCGAAAAGCATTAGGAGCGCAGGAGCAGTATGAGTCAGGCAAAATCGACCTTCGAGCAGTGGCGCATCCTACAGGCAGTCGTCGACTGCGGAGGCTACGCCCAGGCAGCAGAGAAGCTCAACAAGAGTCAATCTTCCCTTAACCATGCGGTGGCCAAACTGCAGACCCAGTTGGGAGTCGCGCTGCTGGAAGTCAGAGGACGCAAGGCTTATCTCACCGAGAGCGGCGAGGTGCTGCTCAGGCGTTCTCGCCACATCACCCGCTCGGTGAGTGAGCTGGAGCAGTTAGCCAGCAACCTGGAGAAAGGCTGGGAACCGAGCCTGATGATCTCCCGCGAGATGATCTATCCCATGGAGCACCTCATCGACGCCCTGGCCGAATTTGAGCCTCAGGGGCGCGGCACCCGGATCACCATCTTAGATTCGGTGATCAGCGGCAGCGCAGAGCTGGTAGAGTCGGAAGCCGTGGATCTCGCCATCATAGGCGGCGCGCCGCCGAAGGGTCATCTGGCTCAGCCTCTGTGCAACGTCGATTTTCACCTGGTCTGTCATCCTTCTCACCCCTTGGCGAGCATGGAGTTGCCGCTGGACGACCAAACTCTGGCTGAGCAGCTACAGATAGTGATCAAAGATACGGGTCAGATCGCCCGCGGCGAGCTGGGTTGGCTCAAGGCGGAGCGGCGCTGGACAGTAGCCAATTTCCATGAGGCCCTTGTAGTGCTGTCCAAGGGACTTGGCTTTTGCTGGATCCCGAGTCATCTGATCTGCGATGCCATCAAAGAAGGTCGCCTCACCCGCTTGACGCTCAAGGGCTCGAGTCATCGTCAGGTACCGCTCAGCCTGGTTATCCCCAACCGCGACAAGCAAGGACCCGCCTCACAGCTGCTGGAGCAGTTGATCCTCAAGAATCATTCAGTCTTAGAGGGAGAAGGCGAAGGATGAGGAGGATGTTGAAGAAGAGTCAGACTCGCCCGCTTGGTAGCGCATCGACAGGGCTTCTGAGGTAAACAAAAGACCATCGGCCGCCAAGATCTGGCGACTTATCCGCTCTATCGATTGTGAAGGGCTCCTGTCATCATCCAGCGGCGAGAGTGAATCGACTCTGGCCGCAGAGATCTTGCCCTTATCATCCACGTTACCGCTCACCTTAGGCGTCACAGGCTCTGGCAGCTGACGCTGCTGCTCACTCTTACCGGCATCGATAAGTGGCTTCATCTGCTCTGGGGTGATAGCGCTTTGCTGACGCGTTTTGGCAAGCTCGGCCTTGGCCGCATTCATCTTACGCAGAGCTTCGCTGGCCACCCGGATATCTGCCATCGAAGGGGTCGCGGGCGCCATCGCCGCCGCGTAAACCTGCTTCATCTTGTTCAACGTTGCAAGTGGATCTCCTGGCACGGTTGATATGTCGATCGCCACCTCGCCATCCACCGCATAACGTCTGCCATCGCTCCCCTGCTCATACTTAAAACTTGGGCTGCGCGCGAAGGTTCCCCCAACGCTAGCATGGGCCTGCTCATGGGCTCTCACCTCGGCGTCACGTCTGGACAGCTCTTTTAGCTCGGCTTCCTGGCGGGCAAGCTCCGGGTCTTGTGAGCGACTCTCATCGCCTGGTGTGGCTTTCCCCTCTTGCTTATCCGCGAATGGGTTGTATGACTCGCCGCGGGTTTCCTCGGCCCCACCAAAGATATCGACTACCGGTTTTTCGCCCTCAATTGCGCTGCCGCGACTAACGTCAACGCCGCCTTGTCCGCTTGGTGTACTCGCATTTGGTTTGCCATTGCTACCTCCCGAACCAGGGGGTAAACCAGAGCCTGCGGCGCTACGTCCCGCATCCGCTAGTGTAGAAGCGACATTGGTCCCGCCGCCATTGCCCATGCCTTTGCTCAAGCCACTGCTAAACCCAGAGCTCGCCGTTTGGTTGAGTAGGCCACCTACCCCGAGCGGCCCGCTGGAGAGGCTATACCCCCCTTGAGCCGACGAACTGCCATTGAAGATATGCTGGCTCTTACTTGAGCCACTTTGCGTTGACAGGCTAGAACTTAAGTGACCAGATGTAAGAACACTGATTGCAACCGAAGGCGTCGAGGAAACCGCGGTGTTGGCCTTTAGGCTGGCATGGGACGTTTGATGAGAGGCTGCTGGCGTTGAAGCGGAGCTTATGGAACTTGAAACAGCACTTACAGAACTTGAAGTTCTATTTGAAGAAGATAAAGAAGCTGTAGAGGATGAAGAAGTTGAAGCAGAAGAAGACGGCAATGCACCGAGGCGCATCGCCGCAAGAGATGGCGTTGTCATGGCACCAGCCATGGCCTACACCTTGATATCTATCACTGTACCTAGGGTTTCGTTTGCGGTCTCTAATACTTCAACCGCGGCTTCCCCTTGGTTTTTCGATTCGATGGCTGAGACCAGGGCCTCAGTTTTATCTGTGGCGCTAACCGCATTAGTCGTCTCTGTGCCGCCTGCTTCACTCACCTGGGGTTGGCTGGGTTTGGCGACATCCACAGTAGCCTGAGTCAGGCCAGACTGGGCGCTCTGCAAGCCGGCCAGACCGGATGAAAAGCTCGATGGTATTTCCATAGTTAATGGCCCTTATTCATGAGTCTCAGTTATGGCTAATTATTAATCAAAAGCTAAGCAAAGTACAGCTTTACAGAGGGCTTGGCTAACGTCTTGAATTCGTTAGCCTGCGCCTACCCAGCCTGCCTCCCAGTCTTTCCAAACTGGGGTAAAGCCTCGGTTTCGAAGGACACTGGCAACCTCGGCGGCGCTGCGTTCGTCGCTGATCTCAAACTGATCTAACTCAGCGGCCGGATTGACATAGCCGCCCGGTTCGGTGCGACTACCGGCGCTCATCTGGGTAATTCCGAGCCCTAACAGGTTATCTCTCAAACTAGGTGTCTCCCGGGTCGACAGGCTGATCTCGAGCTGCTCGTTGAAGAGACGAAAGGCGCAGATGAGTTGTACTAGGCCCTTGTCGGTCAACTGCACCTTAGGCGTGATACCACCGACGCAGGGCCTAAGTCTGGGCAAGGATATACTGTAACGGCTACGCCAGAAGCGGCGCTCGAGAAAATCCAGGTGATAACCCATCAAGAGCGCGTCCATGCGCCAATCATCGAGACCCAGTAACACACCTAGGCCTATCTTATCCACGCCCGCCTGGGCGATCCGCTCCGGCGATTCGAGACGATAGCCATAGTCCTGTTTATTGCCCCTCAGGTGATGTTTGCGATAGGTCTCAGGATCGTAGGTTTCCTGATATAGCATCACGGCATCCAGCCCCTTCTCCACCAAAATCCCATAGTGTTCACTGCTCAGCGGCTGTACCTCCATGGCCACATGGCTAAACTCCGCCTTCACCAAGGGTAAGACTTCGGCAAAATAGTCGATGCCGACCTTGGTTTCATGCTCGCCAGAAACCAGCAAGATGGAATCGAATCCCTGAGGCTTGATCACCGCCATCTCGGCCGCCAGTTCATCATGGCTGAGCACCTTGCGCTTAAGCTTGTTGCTCATGGTAAAACCACAGTAGTCACACTCGTTAGCACAGAGGTTTGAGAGATAGAGCGGCAGATAAAGGCCAATGTTGTGACCAAATCGCTGCCGGGTTAAGGCGGCAGCACGCTGCGCCATCGGCTCTAGATAGGCCTCGGCGGCAGGCGATAGCAGGGCTAACAGATGACCCAAGTTGCCCTGCTCACCCTCGATCGCCGCCTCTACCTGGGCCGGCGTAGTGGAATAGAGCGCCATACGCAACTGCTCGCGAGAGAGTCCACTCAAGGTATCGAAGAAACTCATTGGGTTACTCCGATAAGAAGGCGGTGAGCGCCTGCTGGGGACTGGTGCCAATCGCCCTCTGGTGCACCTGGGCCAGGCCCGCCTCATAGGCCTTACGCCCCGTGGCGACGGCATCGGCAAAGCAGAGCGCCATCTTCACTGGATCGCGGCTGGCGGCAATTGCCGTGTTCACCAGTACGGCGCTCGCCCCCATCTCCATCGCCGCCATCGCCTGAGAGGGTGAGCCGATCCCGGCATCGACCACCACGGGCACCTTGGCCTGCTCTATGATGATCTTCAAAAATGCCGCCGTCTCCAGTCCGCGATTTGAGCCTATGGGGCTACCCAGCGGCATCACGGCCGCGCAACCCACAGACTCCAGATTGCGACAGAGCACAGGATCGGCATGCACATAGGGCAATACGGTAAAGCCGCGTTCACACAGCACCTTGGCGGCGTTAAAGGTCTCGATGGGATCTGGCATCAGATACTTAGGATCGGGATGGATCTCAAGCTTTATCCAGGAAGTACCCAACACCTCTCGGGCCAGTTCGGCGACGAAGATCGCCTCCTTGGCATTGCGCGCTCCCGAGGTGTTGGGCAGTAGCTTAACGCCGCTCTGACGTATGGGCGCCAGAATATCATCGAAGCCCGCCTTAAGGTCGAGCCGCTTCATCGCCAGTGTCACCAACTGTGAACCGCTGGCCGCCAAGGCCGCCAACATCTGATCGGCACTGGCAAACTTGCCTGTGCCGGTAAACAGGCGTGAAGAGAACCGATTATCGCCTATCGTTAACATATTAACCTCCTGCCACTACGCCAAAGAGTTCAATCACATCGCCCGCTTCACACAGGGTCAACGCCCACTGTGACTTGGGAACCACCTCACCAGCCCGCACCAGGGCCACACTGTCTAAAGCAACCTGCTGGCTCTCCAACATGGACAGCAGACTCGCGTTATCTGGCACCTGTATTAACTGACCATTCAAACTTAAGCTGATCTCACTCATCTATCTCTCCTAAGGCCGATGAACAGGTAGTCTCGTCATGTGTCGCATAAACCTCTTCATTCAATTCTTTAATTGCCGCACAGACCGAGCACTTGGGATCCCGGCGCAGCGTGAACTTTCGCATCTCGCCGGTTAATCCGTCGAACCTATGCAGCAGACCTAGACCCGGTAAACCCAGCAATAGCTTTATCGCCAGCAGCGCCTGCATCGAGGCCATGGTACCCACCATGGGCCCAAGTATGCCGATAGTGCTGCAGCTCTCGCTCACCCTAAGTTCGGCCGGAAACAGACAGTGATAACAGCCGCTGTCTGGAGATTTGCTCTGATCGAACGCCATCAACTGACCGGCAAAGTGGGCCGCGGCCGCCACCACGTTAGGCGTGCTCAGCGCCACACAGGCGGCATTGATATGCTGGCGCGTGGCAAAGTTGTCGCTGCAATCGAGCACCAGATCCACATCTGAGAGCAGAGACTCGGCGTTGTGGAGCTCCAGACGCACAACCTTGGCCGCTATCTGACCAAAAGCCGATACCTGGCTGTTGTCACCTGTGCCTTTTCCTACCAGCCTATCTCTGGCGACTTCCGCCTTGTACTGGCCGCAATCGTCATGGGAGAACAGTAGCTGCCTGGGCAGGTTACTCTGCTCCACCTTGTCATCATCGATCAGGATCAGGCGGCCGATCCCCGCCGCGCTCAGATACTGGGCGCAGAGCTGGCCCAAGCCGCCAAGCCCCACTATGGCGACGCTTGCATTCATCAGCCTTTGCTGACCCAGTTCGCCGACCTCGGGCAACATGATCTGCCGCGAATATCGGATAAACGCCCTATCATTGAGTGACATAGACTTTCTCCCACGTCCTGGCCAGCTGTTTATAGGCCTCGCCCGGCGAGTCTGCCTGGGTCACTGCGCGCACAACGGCCACCGCCTCTACGTTTGTTGCTTTAACCCGCTCTAAACGCGAAGCGTCTATACCGCCGATGGCCACTCTGGGACAATAGGGTTTCCAAAGCGCGACCATACGAGCGAGCATACTCATCCCCTGAGGATTAGAAGGCATAGATTTCGTCGGTGTGGGGAAGATATGCCCCAGCGCCAGATAGGATGGATTAAGCTGACTGGCCAGCGCCAACTCGAACACGCCATGACTGGAGACACCCAGGGCGATCCCCGCCTCGGCGATCCTATTGAGATCCGCCTCAAAAAGATCTTCCTGCCCCAGATGGATGCCAAAGGCGCCATGCTTTAACGCCAGTAGCCAGTGATCGTTGATAAACACCTGAGCATCGTACTTGCGCCCCAGCGCGATAGCCCCTTGGATCTGCGCTTCTAACGCGGCAGCGCCTTGGCCCTCTTCTTGTTTGCCCTCCCCTTGTTTGCTCTTTTCTCCTTTACGACCTGCTTGGCCATCATCCTCAAACTTGATCCTCAGCTGCGCCGTGCTTGCACCGGCAGCCAGTACCAGCTCCAAAGTATTCAGATTATCCACCACGGGATACACCCCGATGGGACGCTTCAGCCTTGGAAAGCTAAGCCTTGGAAAGCTATGCCTTGGAAAGCTATACCTTGAAAATTTAGCTGCCGAAGAACTTAATGAAGAACCTAGTAAAGAACAATCACTAGCGCTATCTGAAGAGCTTAACTGAGTCCCGCCGGTCAACTCTGTGATACGGGGAAGCGATACCAGGCCCGAAGGCCAGCCGCAGCGGGCTAAAGGCCCGGCACCGGCGCCCAAGCCTTTGGCCGACGCTATGCCTTGGCCCACATAGGTTTTAGCGAGCAGAACAGCATCGTGTAGCACTAGCCCCTGGGCAAGAAAACTGGCGATCGCCGATGACAAGGTGCAGCCGCTACCATGATGATTGCGGTTATCCACTCGCTCACCGCTGAGGCGAAAACTGGTGTGCTGATGTAGCGGCGAGGTATGCGCCACCGCGTTGCAGATAAAGAGATCTTCCGCCTTATCGCTACGCCAGAGCGAGCCCTTGTCACCGCCGGTGATCAGCAGATTGCAGGCTAAGCGCCTTGAGAGTGCGCTTGCCTGACCTAGCATCTCATCACTTGATGTCGCCTCACTTCCCACCAACTTGCCAAACTCGCTGGCGTTCGGCGTCATCAGGGTAAGCAGCTTAGCGAAGGGGCTGAAATCCAATCCGGCAAGGTGCTTGGGCTTAGTTTTGAGCTTAGTTTTGGGCTGAGCGGAGGCCTGAACAGCAGATTCGCCAGTCAAGGCATCGCCGCAGGAGGCCACCATCACGGGATCCAGAATAATCGGGATAGGCTGGCCATCATCCGTTTTCAGTGGCGCAATATGGGTCGCCAGCCAATCGGCGACAAGGTTAATCTGACGCTGATTGGCAAGCAGGCCTATCTTGATCGCCCTTGGCGGCAGGTCTGCCAGCAAGGTATCGAGCTGAGCGAGCAAGATAGCCTCACTCACAGGCTCGACACCGTTAACCGCCACCGAGTTTTGCGCGGTGACGCAGGTGATCACGCTGCAACCATGGCAGCCCAGGTCCGCCATGGTCGCAAGATCTGCCTGAATGCCCGCACCGCCCCCGCTGTCTGAACCGGCAATGGTCCAGACGATAGGTTTTTCAGCGGACATGGCTACACCTCTTCTGCTTTTTCGAGAACCGTACTTTCAAGAGCTGTACTTTCAAGAGCGGTACGTTCGAGATAGGCACTTTCAATGGCGGGGCTTTGCTTCACCGCGCTGTGATAGAGCTCGCTACCACTTTGCTTAAACTGCGCCGACATCTGCGCCAGCCCTTGTTGAATATCTACCTTCGGCGCGCTAGCAGTAACGTCAATCTGCTCAACCTCAATCTCCCTCACCTCGATCGCTTGGGCCGCGGCGTATTCGCGCACCTCCTGGGTGATCTTCATCGAGCAGAACTTGGGGCCGCACATAGAGCAGAAATGGGCTACCTTAGCCGACTCCTGAGGAAGTGATTCGTCGTGATACGCCCTGGCGGTGTCGGGATCCAGTCCCAGGTTGTATTGATCTTCCCAGCGGAACTCGAACCTCGCCTTAGACAAGGCGTTGTCGCGGATCTGCGCGCCGGGATGCCCCTTGGCCACATCGCCAGCATGGGCCGCGATCTTATAGGCGATCAGCCCCTGCTTCACATCTTCCTTGTTTGGCAGACCAAGATGCTCTTTGGGTGTCACGTAACAGAGCATGGCGCAACCATACCAGGCGATCATCGCCGCGCCTATGCCTGAGGTGAAGTGATCATAGCCTGGGGCAATGTCGGTAGTCTGAGGGCCTAGGGTGTAAAACGGCGCTTCGTCACATAGCTCGAGCTGCTTATCCATGTTCTCCTTGATAAGCTGCATCGGGATATGGCCCGGCCCTTCGATGATGGTCTGCACATCATACTGCCAGGCCTTCTTAACCAGCTCGCCTAAGGTTTCCAGCTCGGCAAACTGCGCCTCGTCGTTGGCATCGGCGATGGAGCCTGGTCGCATGCCATCCCCCAGCGAGAGGGAGACATCGTAGGCGGCGCACAGCTGGCAGATCTCATCGAAATGCTCATAGAGGAAGTTTTCCTTGTGATGAGAGAGGCACCACTTGGCCATGATGGAACCGCCGCGAGAGACTATGCCTGTGAGGCGCTTAGCTGTCATAGGCACATAACGCAGGAGCACACCGGCGTGAATGGTAAAGTAATCCACCCCCTGCTCTGCCTGCTCGATCAGGGTATCTCTGAAGATCTCCCAGGTGAGATCTTCGGCGACGCCATTGACCTTCTCCAGCGCCTGATAGATGGGCACGGTCCCGATGGGCACAGGCGAGTTGCGGATGATCCACTCGCGGGTCTCATGGATATAGCGACCGGTAGAAAGGTCCATCACGGTATCCGCGCCCCAACGGGTGGCCCACACCAGCTTCTCCACCTCCTCTTCGATAGAGGAGGTAACCGCCGAGTTACCTATGTTGGCGTTGACCTTCACTAGGAAGTTACGGCCGATGATCATAGGTTCAGCCTCAGGGTGGTTGATGTTAAGCGGTAAGATTGCCCGGCCCGCCGCCAACTCCTGACGCACAAACTCTGGCGTGATAGGCTCACCTAGCTTGGCACCGAAACTCTCACCCGGGGCGCGCTGATTGAGCACCTCGTCGGTCACTGTCTCTCGAGCCATGTTCTCACGCAGCGCCACATACTCCATCTCTGGGGTAATGATGCCACGTCTGGCGTAGTGCATCTGAGTCACCACCTTACCTTCAAGGGCGCGTCTTGGCTTGGGCAGCTGCTCAAACCTCAGATGATCTAGCCCCTCATCGGCCAGACGCTGCTGGGTAAAACCTGAGCTGACCTGCTCGAGTTCCTGGGTATCGCCGCGCTCGGCAATCCACTCGCTGCGCAGCTTAACAAGACCACGACGCACATCGATATCGGCCTCGGGATCTGAATAGGGCCCGGCGCAGTCATAGACGGTGATAGGGGGATTCTTCTCATAGACAGGCGCCTCAGCCGTGCCGCCAATCAGGGTGTCTGACTGAAAGATCTGCCGCATGGCGACCTTGAGATCCGGCCTGCTGCCGCTGAGATAAAGTTTTTGCGAATTAGGGTGTTGTAAGGGTTTGAGGTTATCGATAAAGGCCTGGGCCTCTGCTCGCATTTCGCGACGTGTTGACATAAGCAATCTCACTATAGGGTTAGATGAAGTTGCTTGTCTGGAGAAGTTTGGCGTTGAGGGCATTGAGCCAGGCCAAGAAATCGCCTGATTCAAAAATATGCTGGGTGTCACTGGGATTTCACTCGCCAAATTTGCAGCGATTTCAATCCCATTGGCCAATAAAAAACGGCGGGACACTAAGGTCATATTATGCTTGTTTCCTTCGCAGGGACTAACCTGATCAGGTTCAACGGATCCCGAATAAACGGTCTCAGCCTAATGGCACTCCGACAAGAGGGCTCAGTATAGACCTAAGAGATTGAGGGTGGCAAGCCCCTTTAAATGAATGATGACATCAAATTAATCGATACACATAATAATTAAAAATCAAACACTTATATAAAATTTAAAGCATCATGTTAATTTAAGCATGAAAATATATCACACTAGTTTTTATCTTTAATCTCTACTCCCATCATACTCAGATGCTTATCGAGGGAATCTTTAATCGCCTGTTTCACCTTGTCGCCACCACACTTAAAGGGGAAGCCTAAGTTTTCCCCATGGGGGTTGATTGGCGTCGCCACACTCACCACGCGATAACAGGTATCCCCTATCTTGACGATGCGATTAGGGTCCAACTTGCTGTCTAAGGTGATTGCCGTCTCATACTCGTTCTCCTTAGGCAAGGCTAACACCCTCATCTCGCCATCCATCTCGCTCATCGACTGCTTCTGGGTGGCCTTGTCGGCGGCGTGCTCAACTAACTTGTCCAGCTGCGCCTGTCTGTGCCTCGCCATATAATCGCCAGTTGCAGCGCTTACCGCTCCCGAGTCTGCTGCTCCCCTCTCCAGATTAAGACCTTTCATACCATCGAAGGAGAATGCTTCATTCTTTTTCTGAGTGTCAGCGGGCACCTCGATTTTAGAGACGATGTTAGGCTCGGAGAGCTCAACTGCTGAATCAAGGGAAGGCTCAACACTTGTTTGGACAACATTGGGCTGGAAACGAGTAATTTGAGTAGCTGACGCCACTTTCTCAGGACTCGGCTTAATCAACGCGGTACTTTGCTGAGCGGAAACTGGCGCCGGATTGTCCTCTGTCACTTCAACCCTTTGATTAAGCGTATCTTGCTTTGGCTCGCTCGTCAGAAGTGCTTTTACTGGTACCTCGGCAGGGCGAGATTTGGCCTTCATGGCATCAAACTCTGCCTGAGTCAGCATATAGGCGCTGATGGCCTGCTTGCCTTGCTTAATTGAACCCTGAGCCAGGTATGGTCCCTTAAACTGCCAACTCAGCAGGGCCAGCAATGCAAGGTGCGCCAGCAAGACAACCAAGAAGATAAACAACTCTCTCCAGCCAATCATCGCCGCCATAGCTTCGACACGAGGGCTTTTAGCATGAGGACTTTTATCATAATAGCCTTGCCCGGCGTGCTCACTCGCTAAAGGCTCTCTCGCTAATGGATCGTTGACGAGACGGCAGAAGGCTAACTGCTCGACATCAATATCAGCATTAAGGTTTAGATTAAGATTGAGGTCAAGCCAGGAAGATTGACTATCCTTAGGGTGCACTCGCAATAGCAACTCATCCTTTCCTTAGGAAACTTAGCATTTTAGAGAAGAAGAGATGCTATTAGTTCAATCAAGGATGGATAGTGGACAGCATGAAACTTAAAGCGCAATAAATTCAATTGCTAACAAAACAAAACCCAAGTTAAGCGTACACATGTACGCTTAACTATTTCTTTTGCACCAGCATGCTGTTAGACTCACCATTAACGAGGTCTAACCAGTTTTAGAGAGTCTAATGCCACCACAAACCCTGCCGCCCCAAGAGATAGACCTGAGTGATCAGCCCTGCTTAGCAACCACGGTAGCCCCCTACAGCCGAGCAGAAGAGTTGGCAAACGCCCTCAGCCATGGTCTTGGAGTCATTGCAGGCATTCTGGCGCTAGCGTTTTCACTGCACAAGGGATGGGACAGGCTAACCGATCTACAACTGAGCGGATTGGCGCTTTACTGTTTGAGTATCATACTCCTGTTTCTCTGCTCAACGCTCTATCACAGTGTCTCGGCGCCTAAATTAAAGCATAAGCTCAAGATAGCCGATCACTGCGCCATCTACCTGTTAATCGCCGGCACCTATACGCCGCTGATGCAGATCCTGCTCGACAGTGTCGAGGCCGATGCCATTCTCATCGCCATCTGGTGTCTGGCCCTAGGCGGTATCCTGTTTAAGACGCTGTTTATTCACCGCTTTAAGCTCTTTAGCCTGGTACTCTATCTGGTGATGGGCTGGTTGTGTGTCATAGTGATGAAGCAGCTGCTTGCGGCCATGAGTCCATTAGGCTTTCAGCTTCTCCTGGCTGGCGGAATTTTTTACAGCGTCGGGGTGATCTTCTATGTGGGTAAACGCATCCCCTTTAATCACGCCATCTGGCATCTGTTTGTCCTCGCCGGCGCCCTCAGCCACTTCCTATGCGTCTACCTGACGGTGATCTAACATAAAGAGAGCAAACGCCTCATTGAGTTGCAGCGCCTCTTGGCTCATCCCTAAACTGTGCATCAGGCTGATGATGCACTCTATGGTGCACAGACCTTGAGATAACTGATTCCGCCTCAGGCGATAACGTGATGGCTCGCTCTCCTGCAGCGTCAGCCTTCTCGCCGCTTGCAGATAGGGACTCTGACGCACCATCTTTCTGGCCTCCTGCCAGGTGGCATCAAGAATGATCACCTGACGCACGCCCTGCTCCCCCTCTTTTTTAAGCAGAAGCTGCTCGGGCATGATAGTCTCTTTCTCGCTCGAGCTCACGGCCGAAGCATTTACAATCGGGCCCACGCTCGAGCCTGAGTCCGTCTCGTCTGCATCGTGCTCCTTTGGAAAGAGTAATAATGCCTCACCCGATTCGCAGGCCTGTTTCAACGCCTCATTGGGCGTAACCCGCGACCAGAGCACACGACGACACAGCTCAGGGAATGCGGCTAACGCCAGCTGGCCCGTGTTGCTGGGACGATCGTACTCCCGCTCGTGCGTTAACAAGACAAACTTCACTCTTTCTCTCCCGGTCATTTTGCTGGTATTTGGAGCCTAAACTCACGCCTATCGTTAAACCAAAGGCGATGAGTATACCTCAAAGGGCTAGGACGAGGACAATGACAGGAACAAGCTTAGAAGGCCTGCTGTGGCTCGCCCGGATGGCATGATTAACGTGCGACCACTAACGAAAGTCCCGCGAACTCGATTCAAAATCATTCACCATAGCAGATAGATCTTCCAGCCTGCCTGCAATGATATGTGACACGCCAGACTGAGTCTCTAACACCCCGGTTACCTTTAAAATTTTTGATGTCAAAAATGGCTGTCGCTGCGCCCTGGCCGTGGCGCTCCAGACGATCACATTGATGTTACCCGTCTCATCTTCTAAGGTCACAAAGGTGACCCCAGAGGCGGTACCGGGGCGCTGACGCCCTACCACCACGCCCGCCACACGCACAAGCTGCCCGTGACGACAATCGGCTAACTCGCAGGCGCGGCGACAGCCCACGAAAGGCGCCTTATCTCTGAGCTGAGCCATCACATGGCGCCCCAGGCTGAGCCCCAGATGGCGATAGTCGCTCTGCATGGCCGCCATCTCACTTGGGGGTGCCAGCACCACCTCACTGGCGACAGCTGGCAAGTCATCGAACAGCGGAAGGCTCGGCTGATAGGCACTGAGTTGCCAGCGCGCCTGATATCTATGCCCGGCCAGCGTCAACAGGGCATCGGCACTGGCCAGCAGGGTCAAACAGCCCTGAGATAAACCTAGCTCATAGAGCTGCTCGACCCGGGTAAAACCGCCTTCGGGGCGAGCCGCGATAAGGGCTTTGATCTCCTCCAGCCTGAGTCCCTTAACTTGCCTAAATCCCAGACGTATCGCAGGCTGCTCAGCCTCCAGCAGGGTCACCAGGCTATTATCCCAGTCACTATGATTGACACATACCGGCAGCACCATGACGTCGCGGCGCTGCACATCCTGAATAAGCTGCGACGGGCTATAGAAGCCCATGGGTTGACTGTTAAGCAAGGCGCAGCAGAAGGCCGCCGGATAATGATGTTTAAGATAGGCCGACACATAGGCCAGCAGGGCAAAGCTGGCCGAATGCGACTCGGGAAAGCCATACTCACCAAAGCCTTTGATCTGTCTGTAGATCTGCTCGGCGAATGTTTGGCTGTAACCCCGCGCCGCCATCCCCTGGAGCAGTTTAGCCTCAAACTTTTCAAGCTCACCGGTACGCTTCCAGCTCGCCATCGCCCGGCGCAGCTGATCCGCCTCGCCGCCACTGAACCCCGCGGCCACCATGGCCAGCTGGATCACCTGCTCCTGAAAGATAGGCACTCCCATGGTGCGAGACAGCACGGACTCGACCGCAGGGCTGGGATATTCCACCGCCTCCAGGCCGTCCCGCCGCCTCAGATAGGGATGCACCATATCCCCCTGAATAGGCCCAGGCCTGACGATGGCGATCTGCACCACCAGATCGTAATAACAAGCTGGCTTAAGCCTTGGCAGCATGGCACTCTGCGCTCGGGACTCGACCTGAAACACCCCTATGCTGTCGCCTGCCTGCAACATGCCATAGACCTCGGCCTCCTCCCATGTCACATCGGCCATGGAGAAGGCTTTCTCTGGGCGACTCAGCAAGGCGAAGGTCTTACGGATCGCCGTCAGCATCCCCAGGGCCAGGATATCCACCTTTAACAGCCCTAGGCTCTCCAGGTCATCCTTATCCCACTGGATCACGGTGCGATCCGCCATGGCCGCATTTTCAATGGGAACCAGTTCAGACAAGGGCCCTGCCGAAATGATAAAGCCTCCCACGTGCTGGGACAGGTGGCGGGGAAAACCGATCAGCGTCTGCACCAAGGGCAGTAACATGCGCCCGCGCCCAGCCTCTGGCAACATGTCGGCAAGCTGAGCCGTCCAGTGATGCTTGGGATCCCGGCGATCGATATTTTTCACCATCAAGGCTACCTGCTCGGCATCTATACCCAGCGCCTTACCTACATCGCCCATGGCACTCTTGAATCGATAGCAGATCACCGCCGCAGCCAGCGCCGTACGCTCACGGCCATATTTGCGATAAATGTACTGGATCACCTCCTCGCGCCGCTCATGCTCGAAGTCCACGTCGATATCCGGTGGCTCGTTACGCTCCTTGGAGATGAAACGTTCAAACAACATGTTGATCTTGGTGGGGTCCACCTCTGTGATCCCCAGGCAGTAACAAACCACAGAGTTGGCCGCCGAGCCCCTTCCCTGATAGAGGATCTGCTGAGACTTGGCGAAACAGACGATGTCATAGATGGTCAGAAAGAAATATTCATAGGCCATCGCCGCGATCAGCTCTAGCTCCTTCTCATACTGCGCCTTCACCCTATCAGGCACCCCATTAGGAAAGCGGCATCTGGCGCCTTCACGCACCGCCTGCGCCAGATAGTCACGGGCCTGCATGCCGGCGGGCACCACCTCGGCCGGGTACTCATACTTGAGCTCATCCAGAGAGAAGTGGCAGCGACGTGCCAGGGCCAAGCCGTTATCGAGCCACTCCTGAGGATAACGTTTATGCTGCGCCGCAGTCGGCTTGAGGCTGGCCTCGGCGTTGATGGAGCATAGCGCCACGCCGCTGTCGATATCCCGACCATGGGCGATACAAGTTAAAATATCCAGCAGCGGCTGACGCTCCGCCTCGTGCATGCGCACGCCACCGGCCGCCACACAGGGGACCTTCTGAGTCTGACTCAGCCATTGCCACTGCTGCAGATTAAGCGCCTCTCCCGGCAGTAAGAGCCGCTCCATCAGCAGATGCAGGCGGTCCGGGAAGGCTACAACCAGCCGTGAGGCGATGCTCGCTATGTGCTCACGATAACGGGACAACAGATTAGGCTCATCGCTATGTGCAGCATGGCTCCCTGCCGTATCACTCTCTGCCGAATCACTCTCTGCCGTATCGTTTACAGCTAAGTCACTCCTTACCACGCAGCTCCTAGCCTCGTCACTCCCTGCCTCGCCAGCCTGCCTGAACTGCGCCAGCGTGGGCGGGCGCCACAGCAGCAGGCTCTGCTGCTGAGCCAAGATGGCCTCCAGGCTCACCCTGTACTCTCCCTTGCCCTGACTTCGCCTGGCGTTGGTGATCAGGGCGCTGATCTCACCATAGGCGAGACGGCAAGGCGCCAGCAGCACAAACAGCCCCTCGTCGAGATGAAACTCGGCGCCCAGGATCAGCTTAAGATCGCAGCGCTTGGCCGCCTCATGGGCCTTGACCACACCAGCAAAGGAGCATTCGTCAGTCAGCGCCAATGCCTGATAACCAAGGCGCTTGGCCTGCTCCACCAGCTCGTGAGGATGGGAAGCCCCGCGCAAGAAGCTGTAGTTCGAAAGGACGTGCAATTCGGCGTACTGTAATTCGCTGTACATTAGCCAAACCATCCCTGTAGGAATAACCCCTCAGGCGAGCGAAATACCCAGCAGAGCCCCCCCTGATGCATGCGGGCAAGGTAATAATCCCGCGGCGAGGCCGCCGACCAGGGACTGTGCAGCCGCTCCGGCCCCTTAAGCAGGCTCACCGACTCAAGCTCCAGGGGCTCGGGCTGGCGCAGGAGCCAATTAGGCCGGATGCGGCCATCGCACAGGCCATGAAACAGATCTGCAAGTAAGATCGCCTCCTCGCTCAGCGCCCGGGTCTTGCCCTGATAGCTTGCCCTCGGCTCGGCGCACCGATCATACGCTTGGCGCTCAAGCGCTTGGCTTTCAAACTTTTGGCTGGAAGCACCTAGAGTAGAAACGCTTTGACTAGAAATACTTTGACGAGAAGTGTTTTGACTAGAAGTGTTTTGAGAAACAGCTTGATTAGATAGTTTGCCCCCCGGGGCAGCCGAGCGGCTTTGAGATACTAGGCTTTGAGAGGCTCGGCTCTGAGAAAGCGAGCGGCTCTGCCAACTCAGCTCCGGCAGATGATGACTGCAGTGCTCAAGCCCCTTGACCTTATCCGCACCTAGACGCGCCTCAAGCAGTGAGAGCAAACGCATGCTGGCATCACTCTTCCCCTCGCCCTGCCACCAATTGGATGTCTGCACAGATAGCGGCACCAGGGTATCGGCCTGAATAGCCAGACTGATCACCGGCGCCGCCAGGGTGAGGCTCTCTAGCTGCACACGGCAGAGTTTAAGTAAGGCATCCCCCCTATGCTCTGCGAAGGGATAACGGATCTCGCAGCGCAGTGGCGCCAAATCCAGATCGCGAAACACTAAGGTTAATGACAGGGCCAGCACCGCCTGCTGGCGCTGCATCAGATAGGCCGATAGGGTTCCTAGCATGCGCCCTAGAGGAAAGGCCAAGCCTTCGAGGTGGCTCACCTCATAGAGCAATTCAAGCTTATGACGATAAGACTCTGGCATCTGGTAAAACTCGTGCACCTGAGGCAGCTGCCCCTTAAGCTGAGCCAGCAGGGTTAAGACACTCTCGCCAAAGCGCTCACCAAGCTCCTTGAGGGGCAAGACGAGCAGCGCCTGCACCTGAGTCAGCCCCATGTTCTCGCAAGACTGCAGCACATGCCCTGGCAGTGGCAAGACAGAGAGCGGCAGAGGCGCGATCTGCTTGAGCGCGATCTGAGGTAAATTCACCGAATACGCCCCCGCTTGATCATCTTTCGATTGGGCTTTGGTTTCTTCTCCTTGGCCTTCTTCTCCTTGTGCCTTATCTTCTTGGACTGCTTCTCTCACTTCTCGTTTGGCAAGATGAGTAGATGCCGTGACACCTCTTTCAGGCTCAGGGCCTGGTTCCGCATTCCTATGTTCCGCATTCCTATGCTCATCACACCCAGCTTCAACAGGCACAGTGAGCGGCAGATACCTGGCTCCCAGCTGAGCCAGCAGTGCATTCTCCCCCAGGGCAAACTGACACTCGAGGCCATAGCCTTGGGCGCTCTTCTGATATTGGCTAATGAGCCTGTCCAGACCGCCGAAGATCTTCGCCATGGAGCCCACCTCCAGCAGCAGGGTGTCTGCCACACTCGGCGCACCAGTGGGTTTACTTGCTTTATGTGGCTTACTCGGCTTATTTAGCCTATGCTGCTGGGCCTGCTCGAACGGGCAGACAGGCGGCACGACCCTGGCACTGTAACCATAACTCCACTGGCACAGCCAATGGCTGGCCTCCTGACTCAAGGAGGGTTCATAGGCCAGCAGTTGCAGCGATGGACAGAGCGCCTGGGCGGTAGCCAGGCTCTGCCCCGACTCCACGCCCTGCTTAGCCGCGGCACTCGATGCGATCAGGATCTGACTCGACTGACGCTCAAAGAGTGCCAGCTCGCCGCCCTGGGGCAAGCCTTGATGATAGCTTTGATACTGGAGTAACCAGTGGGGAAAATAGACCGCCAGCCACAACATCTACGCACTCCAGGGACCTTGTAAGATCTGACCGCTCTGCTGCTTATTAAGTTCGTTTTCCAATCTCTTATCCTGCTCCTGCAGTTTAGTCACATCGAGCATCAGACTCTGGGCCAGTAGCTCGGGTAGCAGGGATAAGGAGAAGCGCGGCGCTGGCCAGCCACCACGGCGCTTTAGAATATCCACCTGGGTCTCGAAAAACCTCGCATTCCCCGTTTCTGTATTGGCTTCGGTGCTGGTTTCTGTGCTGGGTTGCAAGGCGATCCGCAGTGGCACGGGATGAGCCTGCTCCTTGACCTTGCTTGGCAGATAACAGAGACACAGGCTCTCGCCCTTCTCGCAGGCAAGCTGCAAACGCCTGGCCTGACTGACACTGAGATCCTCGAGCCAACATAAGACCAGAGGCGAAGCGCCGCTGGTTAAGATCTGCTCGAGCGCCCAAAGCTGCTCCTTCGGCGTCTGAGTATCGACCCATAAGAGACGGCTGACATCTATCCCCTGCATCGCCAGCGACTGGGGATAAGGTACGTGAGGCGGCGTCACCAGACTCACCAACCCGGCAGAACTTCCCTCTCTCGATTGCCTAGGGATCAGGCGGCGCATCAGAGGCAGCGCCAGGCTCAGCTCGCCGATCCCTTCGCTGGAGCAGAAGATCTCGCACAGCCCCTGACTGGGCCAGCCTCCCTGTCCCAGATGACGATTAAGCTCGGGATAGCCGCTGTCCAGCCCCATTTGCAGGGGATGATAGGCATCGCCGCGCCAGAGATCGCTGCGCTGGAGTAAACGTTCAAGTTGAAGATCTGCCAAGGCCATGATGCACCCGCTCTCATTCGGTTCGGTTAAACGCCCCCTCGGAAATCGAACTATAGGCTTAGAGCTGACTTAAGCTATCGCCATGCCTGACGTCCGAGCAACACTCAAAATAAATATCACACAAATACTGTATATAAATACAGTATATTTATAAATTGGCAGATCGCAAGCAGAGAAAGCTAAGATTTGAGTGGAAGATCACCTCAATGCATCGAGCCAGTAAGCGGCAGACAGGCACAAAAAAACCACCCTAGGGTGGTTTTATCGGTTATGGGTTATCGGCTATCACTATCGATTAGCGGTATTTCTTTACCTTCTTGAGCGCTATCTGCTGCTTGAGTGGGGACAGGTGCTCGATAAAGACCTTGCCATCGAGATGATCCATCTCGTGTTGCAGGACGATTGCCAGGAAGTCATCGCTATCGATCTCAAAGGCCTCACCCTGACGATTAAGCGCCTTGACCTTCACCTTCTCGAAGCGTGTCACCTTGGCGCGGTAACCAGGAATTGAGAGACAACCCTCCTCGCCGACGATCTCACCCGAACGCTCGACGAACTCTGGGTTGATCACCACCAAGGGCTGATCGCGATCCTCAGACAGATCAATCACTAAGATGGCGTGTTCGCTGCCCACCTGGGTAGCGGCGAGCCCTATGCCATCGTCTGTGTGGTACATGGTTTCGATAAGATCATCGATAAAACCTTGCACGGCAGCAATGTCTTCTACGGGCTTGGCCTTACGTTTCAGGCGCTCATCGGGAATGGTCAATATATCGAGTACAGGCATAGTCTCAGGTTCTGGTTAATCAAATTAGGCATATAAAGTGGCGCCATTATGACCGAAATCACATTAAAGGCAACCGCAATCGGGTTTTCCCTTCAGGCCAAGCCTTGCCGCCGACTTGTATTTCATCGCCCAAGTCGATAGCATGACCAGACAAATGTATACAATATACGAGAGTAATAATGACGACCCCTACACGTACCCCATTGCCCAGTACCTTCTATGTGGCCAACACCATGGAGATCTTCGAGCGCCTCGCCTGGTATGGCTTCTTTACCCTCTCCTCCCTCTACATGACCTCTCCCGCCCACCAGGGAGGCTTAGGCTTTAGCGAACAGGAGCGTGGCCTGTTGCAGGGAATGATCCCCTTCTTTCTCTACCTGTTTCCTGTACTTACCGGCGCACTGGCCGATCGCTATGGCTACCGTAAGATGTTCCTGATCGCCTACGCTATCATGTGCCCCAGCTATTTCCTCCTGGGTCAGGTGAGCAGCTTTAGCGGCTTCTTCATCGCCTTCATGGGGGTCGCCATAGGCGCGGCCTGCTTTAAACCTGTGGTGACGGGCACTGTGGCACGCACCACAGATCACACCAACCGCGGCCTGGGTTTTGGCATCTTCTATATGATGGTCAATGTGGGCGGCTTCCTCGGCCCCTTCATCGCAGGTTATGTCCGCGCCATCAGTTGGGACTGGGTCTTCATCATGTCGGCGATCTGGATAGGTATTAACTTCATACCGGCGACCTTCTTCTATCGCGAGCCAACGGATCCCCACCAGCAACGGGGCAAGCCACTGTCTCAGGTGTTACGCGATATTCAGGAGGTACTGGGCAATGCCCGTTTCGCCCTGCTGTTTTTCGGCACCTTAGTGATCCTGCTCTCCTACGGCGCCAAGTGGATCAGTGGCGAGCAGTGCCTCACCATCTATCTGGTGTGGTTTAGTCTGCATTTTCTCTGGAACACGCTGGCCAAATCAGACAAGCAACTGCCCTGGTATCAACAAAAGATCGCCCTGGGCAACAAGCCCTTCGTGATCTACCTGCTTATCCTCTCCGGCTTCTGGATGGTCTACCAGCAGATCTTTATCACCCTGCCCATCTATATCCGTGACTTTGTCGATACCTCAGACCTGGTCGCTATGCTCGCCTCCTGGCCCGGACTGCTCGACTTCTTCGCCCCCGTGGATATCACTCTGCTTAGCGACGAGCTTCTGAGCGCGGCAAAAGCCTACACCACCGGGAGTCTGAGTCTGTCAGAGGCCTACTTCGACTTGGTGCATGCCAAGGTAATGATCCCACGGGAGGAGCTGGGCGCAGCCCTTGGCGCAATCGCACAAAGCCCAGAGCTGGCCAGTCAATATAGTCAGCAGTTCGCCCAGCAGTATCGTCAGGTTAACCCCGAATACCTTATCGGCTTGAACTTTCTCTCCATCGTGCTGATGCAGGTGATGGTAAGTCGCATCGCCGAGCGCTTCAGTCCACTACCCGTACTGGTAGCCGGCACCCTCATCCTGGCACTGGGCACGGCACTGGGCGGACTGGCCCACGGCATACTCATGGGCGGCGCCATGGTGCTCACCTCTATCTTAGTCTTCTCTATCGGCGAGATGGTGGCGTCTCCTAAGAGCCAGGAATATGTGGCCAGCTTCGCGCCCCAGGATAAGAAGGCGATGTTTATGGGCTACTATTTCGTCTCATCGGCCATCGGCTTCCTGCTGGCGGGCCCGCTATCGGGTTACCTCTACGCCGAAGTGGCTAAGGGCGCTGGTGAGCCCGCCCTGATGTGGTACATCATAGGCGGATTCGGCCTACTGGCCGCCATAGGCTTGGTGCTGTTTCATCGCTTTGGTGCCAAACAGGCGTTATCACAGGCGCAACCAACCGCCTTGGGCGCTCAAGGCTAGCGAAACCGCCGCTTCACGCAGATAAGTAAACAGACAGTTGAACAGACAGGCCGAGCGACAAGAACCTGTCTGTTCTTTTTCCCCTGCAAACCCATAGCCTCGGCTTTTTCACCTCACTTACCCATTTCGCCGCTCAGGCTCTCGGATAGATTGACTCTCCTTTTAACCTTAGAAATTATAAAAAATCTGGTTTACTATCAGAACATAGCCTTGAGCCAGACAGAGGCGTGCTTAAGTTAAACGCATTGAGCTAAACACTTTGTGTTAAACGCTCTGGGCTTAAACAATAGATCACTAACCTAAATAAGCAGAGGCCTTAGGGCCCAAACGGAGAACGCGTGGATCAGACACAGTTATCACCCATGGCCAAGATATGGCATGTGATTGCCCTGATCCCCGAGGGGAAGGTCAGCTCCTATGGCAAGATAGCCGATCTCGCGGGGCTACCCGGGCGGGCACGCTATGTCTCCCGCGCCCTCAAGATGGCGCCCGATACATTGGAGCTTCCCTGGCATAGGGTGATCAACAGCCAAGGCAAGATCGCCTTTCCCGAGACCAGCCCCCATTTTATCGAGCAGATGCAGAGATTAAGAAGTGAAGCGATAGAAGTGAACCGAGGTAGGGTTAAGCTGTCCAAGTATGAGTGGCAGCCGGATCTGGCGACCCTAGTGTTTGCATTACCCTTTTAGCCTATAGTTACCGGGAGAAGGCCTTGTCGATATTCAAATCCGCATTCATGATTTCATCTTTCTGTGCCATTGCCCTTACCGCACAGGCCGATGAATACCCCTTAACCCCCCACACGGCCGAGTATCAGGTGAACTACGGCAGCATAGAGTTGGGTAAGGCGCGCTATCAGCTGCCGGCGCCTCAGGGCAACTTGTACCAATATCGTTTCGACAGCGACGTCAGCCTCTTGATGCTGTGGGATAAACGCACCGTCATCAGCACCTTCAGTAAGGAGGGTGAGCAGCTAATCCCCATGCGTTTCACCCATAATCGCAGCGGTACAGGCTCCGACTATCAGGAGCAATCCGCCTATGTGCTGGATCAGAAACTGGTGCACAGCCGCTACAAGGACGAACGGGCAAAGTTTCCCTATACCCCAGATCTCTTCGACCCCTTGATGGTCCAATTGCAGTTTAGGCTAGATATCATGAAGGGCAGCAATAAACTGCACTACAAGATGCTCAAGAGCGGCGAGATAGATGGGTATGACTTTAAGGTGGTCGGCCAGGAGCGCATGGTGATCGCGAGCGGCACCTATGAGACGGTCAAGATAGAGGTGGTGCGGGATAACGATAAACGCCAAACCTTTTTCTGGATGTCACCCGAGCTCGGCTATCTGCCCATCAGGCTCACCCACTTCGAGAAGGGCAGCAAACAGCTGGATATCACCCTGCTTAATTATCAGTACAACGAGCCGACCATGGCACAAACCAGCGAGCAGACCAATAAACAGGCGAGTAAACAGACGAATCAACAGACAGGTGAACAGGCCAAGGCCCTCGTAGACAGACAAAACCAATCTCACCCATAGAAAGTCAGCCATAGATTTAGTTACTTGTCTGAATCACTCGCACATTCTGCCCAAAGGATTGGCATTCCCAACATCAGCATTAAAAGGGGCCTTAGGCCCCTTCTCTTTTTCCACGGTTTACAACTAGTGTTTGCTCGGCCTAAGCCCTTTAACCTAAGCTCGTTTGGCTTCAGCTTTCTTGACTTCAACTCTCTTGGCTTCAACTCTCTTGGCTTCAGCCTTCTTGAGTTAAAACAAGCTCACCCCGGGCAAACAGCTTCCACTCTCCGGGCTTCAGAATATGCCAGTCTTCGTTATCGGTCAGCGGCCTGGTCGCGATAACGGTGACGATATCGTTGGGCGTGGTCTCCTTGTCGAAATCGATCACCACATCGGTATCGATAAGCTTGGCCTTACCAAAGGGGGCCCGTCGGGTAATGTGGCACAGGTTATTGCTGCAATAGCTCATCAGATGCTCACCGTCGCTCAAGATCATATTAAACACCCCTAGAGCGCGGATCTCATCGGCCAGGGTGGCGATAAACCGATAAACGGGCAGCAGATCCGCAGGTGCCTGATCGCCGAAGCGCTCGACCACCTTCTCTAAAATCCAGCAAAACGCCAGTTCGCTGTCGGTATCACCCACAGGCTGATAACGGCGCACCGCAAATTTTTGCTGATAATCGCTGAGCTGACCATTATGGGCATAGGTCCAGTAGCGTCCCCACAACTCACGGGTGAAGGGATGGGTATTTTCCAGCGACACGCAGCCGCGATTGGCCTGGCGGATATGACTGACAACCACTTCACTCTTGATAGGGTAAGACTTGATCAACTGCGCCACATGGGACTGGCTGCTGGGGCAGGCATCCTTAAAGGTGCGGCTGCCCTTACCTTCATAGAAGGTAATCCCCCAACCATCTACATGGGGACCTGTAACGCCACCACGCTCTGCCAGCCCGGTAAAACTAAACACGATATCCGTGGGCACATTGGCACTCATGGCCAGCAACTCACACATAAACAGACACCTTAACTCTAAATTGCTTATCTTATTTAATTCTAACGACTTGACCCAATTTGTGGAATCCTCGCCTCAACAAAAAAGTTAAACAATTGTTTGAAAAATGCTTGTATAAAACCCGCCATAGGGTTAGATTTTATGCGACACAGGTCTGACCAGCATCTATAATTGTGATTATGGTCATATAAAAATTGCTGACATAGAGCAGCTTTCGGTCGCTATTGAAGGAGAATTACCGTGACTAGCTTACTTTGGATTTTTGTGATGCTCTTTGCGTTAGGCGCCTTAGCCTACCTTAGAGTATCCCTGCTGACCTCGACCATCATCGCGGCTATCGTGATGGCACTGGGTACAGCAACCGCGAGCATTTCCCCCCTTGCCTGGCTGGTCTTTCTGGCCATCGCCCTACCGCTTAACATAGGTGCCTTCAGAAAAAGCGTGATCACCCGTCCGCTGCTGAAACTCTATAAAGGGATCATGCCGGAGATGTCTTCCACCGAAAAAGAAGCGATCGAAGCCGGTACCACCTGGTGGGAAGCGGATCTCTTTGCCGGTAAGCCTAACTGGAAGAAGCTGCACAACTATCCGGTCGCTCGCCTGACCGCAGAAGAGCAGGCCTTCCTCGAAGGACCGGTTGAAGAAGTGTGTAAGATGCTCAACCAGCATCAGGTTTCTCATCAACTCGGCGATCTGCCCGAATCTATCTGGCAGTACCTCAAAGACAACGGGTTCTTCGCCATGATCATCAAGAAGAAGTACGGTGGTCTGGAATTCTCTGCCTATGCCCAGTCTCGCGTGCTGCAAAAGCTGGCGGGCGTCTCTAGCGAGCTGGCCTCAACCGTTGGCGTGCCTAACTCTCTCGGCCCCGGCGAGCTGCTACAACACTATGGTACCCAGGCGCAGCAAGATCATTATTTGCCTCGCCTGGCCAAAGGCCTGGAAGTTCCCTGTTTCGCCCTCACCAGCCCGGAAGCGGGTTCGGATGCTGGCGCCATCCCTGACTTTGGTATCGTCTGTAAAGGCCAATGGCAAGGCGAAGAAGTACTGGGGATGAAACTGACCTGGAACAAGCGCTATATCACCCTGGCACCGGTTGCGACCGTGCTGGGTCTGGCGTTTAAGCTGCAAGATCCCGACAAACTGCTGGGTGACAAGGAAGAGCTAGGCATCACCTGCGCGCTGATCCCTACAGATGTACCCGGCGTCGAAACCGGTCGTCGTCACTTCCCGCTTAACTGTATGTTCCAAAACGGTCCGACACGTGGAAACGAAGTGTTCGTTCCCCTGGACTTTATCATCGGTGGTCCAGAGATGGCCGGTCAGGGCTGGCGCATGCTGGTCGAGTGTCTCTCGGTTGGACGAGGCATCACCCTACCTTCTAACTCAGCCGGCGGCATTAAGACAGCGGCAGTGGCCACAGGTGCCTACGCCCGCATTCGTCGTCAGTTCAAGCTGCCTATCGGTAAGCTGGAAGGGATCGAAGAGCCAATGGCTCGCATCGGCGGCAACGCCTATCTGATGGATGCGGTCACTACCCTGACTACCACAGGTATCGATCTTGGCGAGAAGCCATCGGTTATCTCGGCCATCGTTAAGTATCACCTGACCGACAGAATGCAGAAATGCGTCATCGACGCCATGGATATTCACGGTGGTAAAGGTGTCTGTCTGGGCGAGAACAACTACCTGGGTCGCGGCTATCAGGCGGCGCCTATCGCCATTACCGTTGAAGGGGCTAACATTCTGACCCGCTCTATGATCATCTATGGTCAAGGGGCGATCCGTTGCCATCCTTATGTCTTAGCCGAAATGGAAGCGGCATTTGATCCTGACATGCATAAGTCGCTGAACGACTTCGACTCTGCCCTGTTTGGTCATATCGGCTTTACCACCAGCAACCTGGTGCGTAGCTTCTGGTTGGGCTTGACCTCGAGCTACTTCTCGAACAGCCCGTACAAGGACAAGACTAAGCGTTACTATCAGCACATGAACCGTTTCAGTGCCAACCTGGCCCTGCTATCGGATCTGGCCATGGCAACCCTTGGTGGTGGTCTTAAGCGTAAAGAGCGCGTCTCGGCCCGTCTTGGCGACCTGCTAAGTCAGCTGTATTTGGCCTCGGCGACCCTGAAGCGTTATCAGGACGAAGGCCGTCAGAGTGAAGATCTTGTGCTAGTACAATGGGCGGTTGAAGATGCCCTCTACAAGCTGCAAGACTCGCTGGACGATCTGCTCAACAACTTCCCGATGGGACTGGGCCGCGTGCTAAGAGTCATCCTCTTCCCATTTGGTCGTCCAATTAAACGTCCAAGCGATGTTCTGGATCATAAGGTGGCTAAAATCATGCAAACCCCTTGTGCAAGCCGTGACCGTCTGGGTAAAGGCCAGTTCTGGACACCGTCTCCATTCAACGCCGTCGGTATTCAGGAGCAGACCTTTAAAGACATTCTGGCCTGTGAACCGCTGCACGATAAGATCTGCAAGGCAACCGGTAAACGCCACCCCTTCATGTGGCTGGATAAGCTAGCCGCCGAGGGTAAGGCACTGGGGATCTTGAGCGATGAGGAAGTAGCGCTGCTCGAGCGCGCCGAAATCGGCCGCATGAAGTCAATCAATGTCGATGACTTCGACCCAGCCGAGCTCAGAGCCCAGACCCTAGACAATGAGACTCAACATCAGGCCGCCTGAACTCAAGGCGAAAGCTGATTCGTAAAAAAAGGAGGCAACCGCCTCCTTTTTTATGTCCAAAACTGCAAACTCTATTATTCAAGCGAGAAAGATTGAAGCTAAAACATTAACCTGCCGCTTTCTCGTCAGCTGTCACTGCTGACGGCTGCTGACTGCTTTTACTTTCCTGATTCCCATCAACTGACGTAGAAAGCACACATTCACCGTCTTCAATGGACGCTGCCGCCCTCTTCTCATCGGCCAGCAGCGCCACATTGAGCGCCTCTTCGGATAGTAGGCTAATAAGCTCTATGCCCACAGGCAAGTCATCCACCGCCTGGGTAATAAGCTTCACCTTGCCCTCTTGCAGATAGATGAGCGGCAAGGCGCCTTCACCGTAGCGCTGCTTAAAATCGGCAAAGCTAAAGTTCTCCGTCAGGCTGGTACTCTTGATCTTGCCGCCCTTGGCGATGGTGCTGGCGAGCCTTGCATAGGTAACATTGTCGCCAAACAGGCACAGACGCTCTAAATAAGACTCGGACAACTGATGGCGGGCGCTGTTACCCTCGCCGCTTCTCAGGCCAAACACCTTATTCTTGCCGAGAATATCTTGAAAATGAAAAGTCACCAGCGGATTGAGCTGACGATAGGGAGACAAGACCAGGAGGCGACCCAATCCCGTCATATCCAACGCGTTATCGGCATGCTCGGAGGCCGGATTACCAAAGTACACGGGAATATTATCCATGCGCGATAAACGTATGTTATCCCAGTTGTTATCTGCCAAGACCACAGACACATTCTTCTGGAGAAGTACCTTGGCAAGCTCTCTGGCAAACTTGGAGGCGCCAAAAATCAGCAGCCCCTGAGCAGAGCCCGCCTTCACCCCTAAGAACCGCGCCCAGGCCCCGGCCGTGAGGCTCTGCGATACCACTGTGCCTATGATGATCAAAAACACCAGCGGCACTATCTTGTCGGCACCCGCCACCCCGAGGCGCTCAAGCTTGATGGCAAACAGCGAAGACACCGCCGCCGCGACTATCCCCCGCGGGGCCACCCAACTGAGAAACCATTTATCGGCGCGAGGCAGCGAGGTGCCCACGGCGCAGCACCAGACACTTAATGGTCTGGCGATAAACATCACCACCAACAAAAGCGCCAGCCCCTGCCATCCCAGCTGCATTAGCGCGGTAGAGTCCAACCTGGCCGCCAGCAAAATAAACAAGCCCGAGATGAAGAGTACGGTAAGCGTCTCCTTAAACTCGATGATCTCACCAATATCCACACCGCGCATGTTCGCCAACCAGATCCCCATCACGGTGACGGTAAGCAGGCCAGACTCTTCCTGCAGCAGGTTAGAGGCCACGAAGGCCCCCAGCATAATGGTGAGCACGGCGGTATTCTTAAGATAATGCGGCACCCAGGCACGGCGCAACATCACCCCTATGCCATAACCAAACAGGGCGCCAAGTCCCAGGCCGACACCCAGCATGGAAAACAGCGAGAGCAACACATGACTGGCGGGCTCGGCGGCCACCGTCAAGTATTCAAATACTAAGACGGCCAGCAAGGCGCCGATGGGATCGATCACTATCCCTTCCCAGCGCAAAATACTGGCCAGTTGCGATTTTGGCTTGATGCTGCGCAGCATAGGCACGATCACCGTAGGGCCGGTCACCACCACCAGCGCGCCAAACAACATGGCCAGCTCCCAAGAGAACCCCATGATGAAGTGCGTCGCAACACCGATACAGAGCCAGGTGACTAAGGTGCCGAGCGACACCAGATGGGTCACCATGCGGCCATGTTCACGGATCTCCGAGAAATTGAGTGTCAGCGCGCCTTCAAACAGGATCACCGCTACCCCGAGGGAGATCACAGGAAACAGCAGATCACCAAAAATGGCATCGGGATCCAGCAAACTAAATACAGGCCCCACCAACAAACCACAGAGCAACAAGGGGAGTATCGCCGGCAGTCGCAGCCGCCAACCAAGCCACTGACACACAATTGACAAGATCCCCACTAACCCCAACATGGCCGTGATCTTTTCTACCATTATTTTCATCCTTAATGCGCTAAGGCTGACTCGCCCCAGTAACTAGCATGAGTATAGCCAAGACGGGTGACTAAATAGCACGCCTACTTTCCCTTTGCTTGCAAGATAACATTGTCAGCTCAAATGTATAGCTCGGTGTGGTTAACAACATGAGAGCAAGGGCAAGCAACATGGGATGGAGGGCAAGCAACAAAGTAAGCTAGTAGATACAAAAAAGCCCCGTCATTGCTGACGAGGCTTCAATGTTGTTGGCGGAGCGGACGGGACTCGAACCCGCGACCCCCGGCGTGACAGGCCGGTATTCTAACCAACTGAACTACCGCTCCTAAACTCGGATAAAACGCCTTGGCATCTCATCAAAATTAGGTACTTGACTGGCGGAGCGGACGGGACTCGAACCCGCGACCCCCGGCGTGACAGGCCGGTATTCTAACCAACTGAACTACCGCTCCACATCAAGTTGCGAAGGATAATACTTAGGCCACCTAGTCCCGTCAATAACTTTTTTCCTGAAACAAACTAATCAGTTAAAAATTCGCCAACCTAGCCTGATTAATCAATAAGAGCGGCTAGCTTTTATCCGGCTCGACGCCTTTTAGCTCACTCTCTTCCGGCATTGTCAGGTCGATCTCATCCAGGGTCGGTCCTATCTCCTTAGCCCGCTGCTCTTCGAGGCGCGCCGCGGTCACCGCCAGCGCTTGCTTAAGATTTTGTCGTTTACGCCACACCAGTAGCGCCAGCGTGCCCAAGACCAAGAGGCTAAGGTTTACGGTAACTATCCAGAACATGGCATCACCTTTCGCCTTGGCCTCAGCGATGGCCGCCTTCTTGGCTGCGATGGCCGCTAGCTCTTCAGCCGTTGGCGGTGGCTCGGGTGGTGGCACCAGATTAAAGAACTTCTCAGGCAGAGTGAGCAGCACCTCGCGCCCCGAGACAGAGGTGGCCGCGGCAATCCCCTTGATGCGATAACTGCCAAACTCAGAAACCTGAGGCAGGGTCAGCTGCATACGCTTGTCGGTAACACTTTGCACAGGGAGGGTCAGCTGCAGACCTGCGGGGCCGACTAATTCAAATTCGAAATGGGTGTTTGCCAGCTGCAACTGCTCATCATCGACAATCACCTCCACCTGCCAGCGGCCTTTAAGGTGATCCTCCGGGGCGATGACTGAGAGGGAAACCGGCATAGGCAACAAGACTATGTCGCCGCCAACCTCACGGCTAAAGGTGTTATTCTTGGCGCTGACCAGAAAACGATAGTGGCCCCAGGGCTGATTGAGGTTGATATCGGCGGTAAAGATGCCATCGTCGGGGGCGCCATCCAAACCTTCGCCGTTATCCTTATAGCTGCCGACGATTAGGGTACCGGCGGCAAAATTCTCGTCGCCGGGCCTGTGCTCGCTGATAAACTTGGCCGTCCAGTCCACCAAATAGTCCAGTCCTGGCATGCGCATGCGCTGCTCGTCGCCTAACAGCTTGGCGGTTATCTTGATTCGCTCGCCCTGATAGAGCGGCTGCGGCATAGGGTCGACCTCGATCCCCAGCTTGGAGACCTTATCGATTTTAGAGCCCTTGGCGACTTTACCCAGCAGCTGCCAAGGCCCAGGCATGGGAGATTTGATGGTGATGATGTCGCCGCTTAAGCCATCGACCCACTGCACCGACTCTGGATGGCGCGAGACATACCACTTGCTGCCGTCTGGCAGCACGATGATCACAGGCGCGCTGCCATAGTCGCGCTGCACAAACAGGGTCAGCTCATCGACCATATGATCGATCCTGAAACGGTTTTTAAGCTCACTCGCATGGGACGATGGCACGACCTGGGCCATGGCATTCAAAGTAAGCAGCAATAATCCTGAGGTGAAAATCGCGCGTAGCAGCCAATTTCTCATAGGATGACGTTTATCCTCGCCAAATACATTGTCCTGATTTTTCGACCAAATCTAATCTTTGCTCATGCATATTCAGTTCATCGGCCGAAGCGCCGATCACTTTAAGGCTTGGACGATTATTTGCGAGACGTATGATGCCACCGCTCTCCTGCCCCGGCTTCTCATTTGAGAGTTCAAACTTGGTCTGCCCACCTGTCATGATGAGATAAACATCGGCCAGGATCTCGGCATCCAACAATGCCCCGTGGAGTTCGCGGCGCGAGTTATCTATGCCGTAACGCTTACACAGGGCATCCAGGTTATTCTTCTGGCCTGGATGAAGAAACTTGGCGATCTCCAGCGAGTCCAGCACCTGGCAGATATCTGTGGTTTTGGGTCCCCTGGGGGTGAGCAGCGAAAACTCGTGATCCATGAAGCTCACGTCGAAGTTCGCGTTGTGTGCCACAATCTCGGCGCCATCGATAAACTCGAGGAAGGCTGGGGCTATCTGAGCAAACACAGGCTTATCGGCCACAAACTCGTTGGTGATACCGTGCACCGTGATCGCCTCTTCATCGATCGCCTGCATCGGATTGATATATTCGTGAAAATGGCGGCCAGTCAACTTACGGTTAATCACCTCGACACAGCCTATCTCGATAATACGATGGCCAAAATAGACGGCACCAGCCCCCTGGTTCATACCCGTGGTTTCGGTATCGAGAATCACTTGGCGCTTAGCATTGGAGATAATATTCATATAATTACACGCTTTTACAAAAAAATATTGGGTATACTGCAGTCCTATTTGGCTATGGTAGCAACTTGATGCACGGACTGAAACAACTCTTAATCTTTACCGATGGTTCTTGCCTGGGCAATCCTGGTCCCGGCGGCTATGGCGTGGTGATGAAATATAAGGCCCACGTGAAGGAACTCAGCGGCGGTTTTGCCTTGACCACCAACAACCGCATGGAACTCCTGGCCCCCATCATGGCGCTGGAGGCGCTCAAGGAACCCTGTCAGATCATTCTCACCAGCGACAGCCAATATATGCGCCAGGGGATCACCCAATGGATCCATGGCTGGAAGAAGCGCGGCTGGCTCACCGCCGCCAAGGAACCGGTTAAGAATGTCGACCTCTGGCAGCGCCTGGATGCCGCCACCAGTGAGCATAAGATAGACTGGCGCTGGGTAAAGGGCCATGCGGGTCATATCGAAAATGAGCGCTGCGATACCCTGGCGCGAGAAGCCGCCGAGGCTGGGCCTAGTGAGGTAGATACCGGCTATCAGGCAAAAGGCTAGCGCTTAACGCCTAATGACTTAACGCCGCATGACTTAAGCTTAAACTGCTTGACCCTGCCCGCGGTTGGCGCGGTAGACCATTTAGGCTGACGCACCTTCTGCCTGTCCAGGATTGGGGTCATGGGCGAATCTAACTTGCGAGCCACCAGAATATAGACGCTGCCACTGCCAGGCAGCCAGGCCTGCAGCGCATGCTGCCAGATGGAATCGCCGCGGATCTCACTGAGCAGATGATGGTAAACCAGACGCTCATCGCCCACCACCTGATAGCCCAGCAGGCCGAGCCAGTCCTTGACCCTGGCGGGGGTAAAGAAACGGCCGCTCCAGGGTAATTTTTCCTGACGACTGGGGAGCATCTTACCAAAAAAAGCCGGGCTCAGTGGGTTAAAACCTATGATAAACAGGTAGCCGCCGGAGATAAGTACCCGGTCGGTTTCGCGCAGCACGCTATAGGGATTGGCCTCGAAATCGAGCAACATGGAACAGACCACGGCATCGATCACCCCATTTTGAATCGGCAGTTGGGAATACTCTCCCTGTAGGCAGCACAGAGCGGACTCACACAGAGAAAACTCACGGCCGATTGGCAGGTTAGGCTTCTCAAGCGCATGACTGAGGGGCCCCATGCAGAGCATATGATAGCCAAACACCTTGGGCCACCAGGGCATCAACTTATCCTCGATGGCCTCTTGCAGCCACAAGCCGTTAGGCAACTCCTGCCACGCCTGGGGTTTTATCACATTAAAGGACACTGGCCACTCCGCGACTCACTTTTCCGGTTTCCCTAATGATTTGACTATTTTAGTATTAAATCCTTAAAGCGCTATACACGCAATAGCTTTGCTCAGTAAACTAAATCCGTGTCACCCAATCCCTGTGAGAGACGAGTATGCATACTGTTACCCCCATCCCCGCCTTCAACGACAACTATATCTGGCTCATTCATGCAAAAGACAGCGGCGGCCATTATGTGGTCGATCCCGGTGATGCCAGGGCGGTGCTGGACTATCTCGAGCAACATCAAATTGTGCTCGATGGCATCTTAATCACCCACCACCACAAGGATCACACTGGCGGCATCGAAGAGCTACAGGCAAGCCATGACCATAAACTCACTGTCTACGGTCCGGATAACGAAAACATTAAGGGGATCAATCATCCTATCTCGGGGCAAACTGAGTCCGTTAGGCCAGAAAAACTCGATAGTGACGCCCGAATTTTTCATCTTCCCGGCCACACACTTGGGCATATCACCTACTTGATTGACGATCATCTATTCTGCGGCGACACCCTGTTTAGCGCCGGCTGCGGCCGCCTGTTTGAGGGCACCCCAGCTCAGATGCACCATTCCCTGCAAACCTTGGCGCAACTCGATGACGATACCCTTGTCTACCCGGCCCACGAATACACCCAGGCAAATCTGGCGTTTGCCCTGACCGTCGAAGGTGACAATGAGACCCTCATCGCCCACGCCGGCAAGGTTAAACAGCTTCGTGACCAGAATCTTCCGAGTCTGCCCTCCAGCATAGGTTTAGAGAAGCAGATCAACCCCTTCCTGCGCCCTGAGCAGCCAAGCATAAGACAGAATCTGAGTCGCCATTTCGCCCAGGATGTGACAGATAACGACACCAGTTTCACGCTTCTACGTCAATGGAAGGACAATTTCTGATAATTCCTATACAATGGCGCGCTAATTAAGTCCCCACCGAGGTGGCCCTAGGGTTATCGCCTCGACCAGAGGGACCCAAAAGTAAGGAATTATTGTCGATGCGCTTACCCATTGTCCTGGTCGCAGGGGGACTCTCCCTGCTCGCAGGCTGTCAAACTTTTACCCAGCCGGAACCGGCTGCGCCGGCGATCACCGCTGCGCCCGTGGTCGTCGAGCCCCAAGTTACCGCTCCTGTCGAGCCTGAGCCAATTCAGATCACCGATGTGTGGCAACGTATCCGCCTAGGACTTAGCCTGCCGGTACCGGATCAGAAACTGGTCAATCAATACCGTAACTGGTATCTGAAACACCCTCAGCATCTGGCCAGGGTATCGGAGCGCGCCGAGCCCTTCATGTATCTGATCGTCGAAGAAATTGAGAAGCGCAACCTGCCCATAGAGTTGGCGCTGCTGCCGATCGTCGAGAGCGCCTTCGATCCCTTCGCCTACTCCCACGGCGCCGCCTCAGGCCTGTGGCAATTTACCGCCCCCATGGCCAAACACTTTGGCCTGGAGATGAACTGGTGGTACGACGGTCGCCGCGATGTGCCCGCCGCCACCGTTGCCGCGCTGGATATGATGGAGTACCTCTACCAGAAGACGCACAACAACTGGCTGTACGCCATCGCCGCCTATAACACGGGCGAAGGCCGGGTACTCAACGCGGTTAAGCGCAACGAGGCCAAGGGGCTGGCAACCGACTTCTGGGCGCTGGACTTGCCGCGGGAAACCGAGCGCTACGTGCCTCAGCTACTGGCACTGGCCGATGTGATCGCTAACGCCGATGATTATGGCATTTCCCTCTACCCCATTCCTAATGAGCCACAGCTCAAGGTAGTCGAGGTGGGCAGTCAGATCGATCTGGCACTGGCCGCCGACATGGCCGGCATGAAGCTCAATGAGCTGCATTCGCTCAACCCAGGCTTTAACCAGTGGGCGACGGCGCCAGAAGGACCACATCGTCTGGTGGTCCCGCTGGATCACGCCGAGCTGTTTGAGACCAAGTTGGCCGCCAGCGATCAAGACCAACGCCTCAAGTGGCAGCGCTATAAGATCAAGTCCGGCGATAGCCTGGGGTTGATCGCCAAGCGTTTTAACACTACGCCGTCGGCCCTTCGCGCGGTAAATGACATTAAGAACAACCGCATCATCGCAGGTAAGCATCTGTTGATCCCTGTCTCCTCAAAGGATCCGGCAAAATATCTGCTCTCGGCCGAGCAGCGCCTGCAAAAGCGTCAGTCCGGCGGCAGCGGTTACAAGCTGAGTTACAAGGTAAAATCTGGCGACTCACTCTGGCTGATCGCCAAGCAGCACAAAGTCAGCGTTGCCAAGCTTGCCAAGTGGAATGGTATGGCGCCAAAGGATCCCCTCTCTATCGGTCAGAAGCTGGTGATCTGGCAACAGGGCGACAGCAAGGCGGTGACCCGTACGGTGAATTACACGGTTCGCTCCGGCGACTCACTGGCTAAAATCGCCACTAAGTTTAATGTCAGCGTGAGCCAGTTGGTGAAGTGGAACAGCCTCTCGGTCAAGAAATATCTGCAGCCAGGCCAAAAGCTGACCCTGTATGTGGATGTGACTAAATCTCGAGTGTAAAGTCTCGGGTGTAATCTCGGGCACTTACAAGCATCACAGCTTTTATTTAAGCAGCGATTACCGCACACAGAAAAGCGATGCCTCGGCATCGCTTTTTTATTAGTGCTTATTTGTTAGTGCTCTTTGTTAGCGCTTGTTTATCGGTTATAAAGCTCGCTTACAGACCGCCTAACTTCTTAAACAGCTTGTCTTTTAGCTCGTCGGTCGCCTTCTCGGTTTCCTTTTTCAACTTGGACTCGAACAGGGCTGCGGTATCGAGGGAAAACTTAGGCTCGCTGATAGTGCCAGCTATGGCAAAGGGGATCTCGACACCATAGAGCACATCTTTCTCTGCACCGCCCTGACCCTCTAACGAGCCGACCACTGAAGTCTTCAGCGCATAGTCGATCGCCTCGGAGAGCAGATTCACATTGCCCTTACCCTGTAAACGGATAAGTGGTGATGCCATGTTGAGATCCGGGTTGTTCACTATCCCTTTGGCCATGGTAAAACTGCCGGTCAGGCTAGTGAAGTCGGTCTTCTTCTCACCGCTGGAGGCCGCATTCAGGTCACCACCGAGTTTTGCCTTGGCATCACGCAGCATCTGGGGAATGTTCACCCCATAAAGCGCACCGTCGGTGACCTCAAACTGTCCCTTGGCATCGAGGTTACGCTTGATGTTATCTGGGATCAGGCTGTAGCCACTGCCTGTCACCTCAAAATTAGTGGTACCGGCCAGCATGTCGACCTCGGCAGCATCGGTCAGCAAAGGACGCACCTTGATACCGGAGATCTTCTTGTTGAAGCGATAGCTGGCCACAGGTTTACGACCATCTAGCTGAGCACTGGCAAGTAGTTTACCCTGATAGAGATCGGCACTTAGCTGGCTGACATCCAGCACACCATTTTTCAGTGTCAGTTTCATCTGCCAGTTTTCTGTCTTGATCTTATCGGCAGTCACAGACTTGGCATCGAGATCCAGCTTAAGGTTGACCGCCTTCATGCCACTAAGGTCGGGCTCCTTGGCAGTTGCCGCGCCCTCGCCTCTAGCCGTCTTATCTTCACCCTTGGCACCATCATCTTTGGCCATAAAGGGCGTGACATCAATATCGCCAAAACTCATCGAGGCCACTACGTCCGGTACCTTGCCGCCGTAATTAACCGACAATTTACCCTGGGCCTTAATCTGCTCGATATTCAGACTTGAGAACACCAAGGCCATGGTCTTAGCGTTGTTGTCCAGCTCGAGTTGAGTGGTGAGATTGATGTTCATGCGCTTGTTGGGAATCGCATCCCCTTCCAGGCTGTTCTCAATCTCAAAATCCTTGATGGCAATTTTCGCAAGACTTGGGTCGACCTTGATCTGCCCCTTACCTTGGCTGCTGACCTTCATTTCAGGCTGGGTCATAGAGAACTTGTACCCCAGATCGGCAAACTTCCCCAGAGAGAACTCGCCTAAGGTTAACGACTCAAGTGTCAACGCCTGGATTTTACCCGTCGCCTCATCATAGAGATTCACCTGGGTGTTGGTGATAGCGATGCCACCGATATTCAGGCTGCTCAGCTGCACGCTGCCCTGAGCGGCACCATCACTACCGGCTTTGTCGCCAGCCTTATCGGCCGTCTCGCCAGCGGACGTCAAACCATCCATGCTGCTACGGCCATTCTTATAGCTGTCGAAGTTAAGGGTGAGGCCATCTAAATTCAGCTGGGCAATCTCTACCTCTTTACTCAGCAATGGCATCAGCGCCACCTCGGCTACAATGCCGTCGACCTTAAGCATAGTGTCATGTTTGAATCCCTTAGGATTCGACAGGCTGATGTCACCAAGGGCTATCCCTATGCTGGGGAAGAAGGTCCAGCTGAGATCTTGCTTAATGACCAAATCGCGCCCGGTTTGCTTTTTCACCGCCTCGACAATTTGCGGCTTAAAGTCATTGGGATCGAAGATAAGGGTGAGATAGGCAATCAATAATAGGAAAAGGGAGGCAAATACTATGAGTAGCCATTTTACAAATTTCATAACAGGTTCCGTCTGGTAAGGGTGAGCAATGGGCCCGTTAGGCCAATTGCGAGAGATCCAACTGCTCTGACGATACGGCAACGCCATTATCGTCGGCATAAAGCATCATACCTGGCTTAATTATAACGCGATCTATCTCAAGCGTAACGTTAACATCACCAAGATCCCGTTTATCTGTCTTGATGGGGTTAGCACCAAGTGCTTGAATACCAATGGGCATTTGCGCCAAGGCCCCGACATCACGCACATAGCCGTTGATCACTATACCGCTCCAACCATTGTCCACCGCACTCTGTGCAATCATATCGCCAAGCAGGGCGCGTCGGTTCGAACCGCCACCATCCACCACCAGGACTCTGCCTTCACCAGGCTGCGCCAGCAGTTGCTTGACCTTGGAGTTGTCTTCGAAACACTTTACCGTGACCACCTCTCCCCAGAAGATTCGCTTTTGGCCAAATTGTCGATAATGGGGCGCCAATAACGACAGTTGAGTCTCATACTGGTCAAAGAGATCGGGCAGTAGATCTTGCATTGCAGCCTCCCTTGTATAGGGTCTTGAGTATTGATAAATGAACATAAAAACCGAGAACAAACGAAATTAGCTAAAATTTGGCGAGTAATTTTTCAATGGAAAGCCCGTGTATCAAGGTTTATAGCCGATGATGACTCAGTGAGAAAATGGTCAGTCATCATCGGAAAACTGGGAAATCACGATTTGAGAAATAATTCTGAAAATCGGGATTTGCGCCTACCAAATTGAAAAAATGTGATTCGTTAAAATTGACGTTTAAATTGCCTTTAAATCAATTACCGATGTCTTTAGCTATATGAACAACTTGCCCAACAACATCAAACTGATGCTGATCATGTTTGACTATGTCCATAGGTGGATAAACAGGGTTGTTACTGATTAGCCGCCATGCACCTGGAACAGTTTGATAGCGCTTAACAAATAACTCATCACCATTACGAAAAACATAGATGTTGCCGTCCTGAGGTCGTGTTCTAGCAATGTTCACTACTAGGGTGTCGTTATTGTTAATCGTTGGTTCCATACTGTCCCCTTTTGCCCAGACGATCACTAAATCATTTTCATTAAAGCCGCGATATTTAAGCCATTTCTTTCTGAATGCTAAATGTCTGCAAGGACCTGATTGATCACCATTTAAGGAACCATTTCCAGCTGAAACCTGTACCCTGTACCCTGCAATCAATGCAAACTCATCACTGAATGGGCTATTTAACTCACTAATTAATTGGACTATTTCTTCATCGTCAAAAGGACCAACCTTTGAGCCAGACAAGGCTGTTGATACAATTTCTTTTGAGTAGTCAGGGAGTTGTATTTTGTCCTTTAGTTCCTTGTATAACTGCAATTTATGCCTAACTTTCTGATTGGCTAGTACATCTAGCTTTTCCTTCAACTCATCGTCATCAGTCATCATGGAAATTATTCGCTGGTTTTCCATTTCATTGACATCGCCAGGAATGATTTGTCCTTCTCCAGTTGCTAACCACTGAAGTGTCACCCCTTCAATGTTCGCAATTTGGTTCGCTATGTTTAAGTTTGGCACAGAACCATTGCGCAAATAAGCATTGAGAGTTGATGTGCCAATGCCCCAGTCAGCCGCAGCTTGCCTTACCGTTCGCCCCCGCATTAGGATGCTAAGTCTATATGCCAACGATCCTTTTCCTGTATCACGAATCGGATCATTAGCAGAATCTGGGTTTTTATCGCTCATTTTCCTTCCACCCTTTGGTGTGCCTGAGTTTATCCAAATTTAAATCACTAAAACGACATAAATAGAAAAAGATCTAAATTTGGTGTTTGACATTAACTGTTTTTGGATCAAAACTGGGTACATGAACTAAATGTAGTTAATTAGTTTATGTACTAATCGAAAGATAGTAGCAAATTAAGGACCGAAAATGGAAATACAAACAGATATGCCTAGAGCGCTTGTCGTTGCTCATCTCAAGATGAAGGGGTGGAGTGTTTCAAGGCTTTCAGAGCATCATGGCTATCATCGCGGCACCCTTAGCAATGTGTTTAACACTCACTGGCCGAAAGGTGAGCGTTTTATTGCTGATGCTCTAAATATGGATCCCTCAGATATCTGGCCAACTCGTTACCCCGATGAATCGAAAAAGTCTAAAGGGGTAGCCTGATGTATTTCACAGCTAAAGAGATTGCGGGCACTCCAGATATGCCCAAAAATGAGCGCAACTGCCTAACGAAACTCAATAATCTTTTTAACAATTCCGACATTAACCCTGAGTTAAAACGTAAGCGACTAGGAACAAAAGCTTTTGAATATCACTTTAGCCTTCTGCCCCCTGCCGCTCGTGCTGCGCTACTCAAGCGCCAAGGCAAGCTGGAGTTTGACGGTAAGCTGTTGAATCTGCCTAAACCAGCGCAGCCACGTTATGACCGTGATGCCTTATGGGCGCTGTGGGAACGTGCTGGCGCTAAAGCGCAAGAAACTGCCAAGCGTAAGGTGGAATACGTGCGTGCCTTTTATGCACTTGTCGCTACTGGGTGCGCCAAGATGGAAGCCTATGCGCACATTTGCCAAGAGTTCTCGGTAGCCAAAGCCACCCTCATTCGTGATGTGTTGAGTGTGAAGGGTTATGACGCTGCCGATTGGTTGCCGCAGCTGCTGACTAAATATCAAATTGGCGCGATGAACTCGGCTGAGAGCCGCCGTGCTGATATTGATGAACAGGCCTGGGCATGCTTTAAAGCTGACTACCTACGTCTCGAACAACCCTCATTCAAAGGTTGTTACTACCGTCTTAAAGATGCCGCCAAAGAAAAGGGGTGGGTGGTTCCGTCAGTGAAAAGCCTTGAGCGTCGCTTAAAGGCAGAAGTACCACACGAGCAACAGGTACTGCTGCGCCAAGGTGAACATGCCTTGATGCAGCTGTACCCTCCGCAGCATCGCAGTGTGGAAGACCTTGACGCTATGCAGTGGATCAACGGTGACGGCTATCAACACAACGTGTTTGTACGTTGGCACAACGGCGATATCGTGCGCCCTAAAACATGGTTTTGGCAGGATATTCGTACCCGCAAGATCTTGGGTTGGCGTACGGATATCAGTGAAAACACCACCACTATCCGCTTGAGTTTGATGGATGTGGTGCGTGAGTACGGCATTCCGCGTGAAATCACCATCGATAACACCCGCGCCGCTGCTAACAAATGGGTGACTGGCGGTGTTGGTAACCGTTACCGTTTTAAAGTGAAGAAAGATGACCCACTGGGTTTGATCCCGATGATGGGTATTAAGCTGCACTGGTCATCTGTTTACTTTGGCAAAGGCCATGGCCAAGCCAAACCAGTAGAACGTTCATTTGGTGTAGGTGGTTTAAACGAGTTTGTGGATAAGCATCCAGCACTCGCAGGTGCCTACACTGGCGAAAACACTAACGCCAAACCCGATAACTACGGCAGTAAAGCGATACCTGTTGAACAGTTTATGCAGGTATTGGCTGAGGGTATACGGCACTACAACCAGCGCGAGAAACGCCAAACCGAAGTGTGTCGTGGTGTCTTGAGCTTTGATGAAGCCTTTAACAATAGCTATGCCACCGCCGTCGTGCGCAAACCTAACATTGAGCAACTGCGCATGTTGATGTTAAGCGCAGAAGCTGTGCGTGTAGACCGGCATGCACAAGTCTCGCTCGATGCTGGCGGCAGTATCAAAGGCCGTAAAAACCGTTACCACTGTGACGCCTTATTCCAACACATCGGGAAAAAAGTGGTGGTGCGTTTTGACCCAGACAACTTGCACACCAGCGTGGTGTGCTACGAGTTGAACGGCTTACTGATTGGCGAAGCTGAGTGTATCGATAGCACCGCCTTTGGCGATGCAGAAGCCGCCCGCGAATTCAATCGCCATCGCAAAGGTAAAGTCAAAGCGGAAAAAATTGCCGCCAAGAAACAGTTGCAAATGGACGCCATTGAGGCCGCTGAATTGATGCGCCGAACGGAGCCTGATACTCCAACAACCCCTGCCCCCGCAGCCAGTGAGCTGGTTCACCTGCGCCAAGGTAACACTGTGCGCAAAGTGACCTTAGACACTGATACCGAAGAACAATTTGATAGTGAAACCGCATTTGCAGCCGGAGTTGCTCAACTCATGGCCGCCAAAAAAGCCCGTGAACTTTAAGGAAGGAAACCGCCCTATGAATAATGTCGTTGTAATTGAACAATCACTGAACCAACAACAGGTGATCGACCAACTCAAACCACTACTTGATGATGGCACCATTAATCAAACTCAACTAGCCAAAGAGATTGGCAAGTCTGGCTCTGTGGTTAGTCAGTACCTAAATGGCACTTATACCGGTCGTGTCGCAGAGGTTACAGAACAGCTAAATAAATGGTTGCAGCTGCGCAATGCCCGTAAAAGCCAGATTGTAGCCCCTGGGTTTGTGGAAACTCAAACCGCTAAGCAAATCTTAAATGCGCTGAACTACGCCCATGCTGCAGAGCTTATCAGTGTGGTGTTTGGTGCCAGCGGTGTGGGTAAGTCCACCACCTGTCGCCAATACATTAGCAGCAATAACAACTGCTGGATGATCACCGCATCACCCGCCGTCAGTGGTATTGGTGAATGCTTGTATGAAATCGCCTTGGAACTCGGCATGGACGATGCGCCGAAGCGCAAAGGTTCTCTGTCTCGTGCGATTAAGCGCCGTCTTAGTGGTACTGGTGGCTTGCTGGTTGTCGATGAAGCAGACCATCTTGATTATCCATCGCTTGAAGCCTTACGCATTTTACAGGAGCAAACGGGCATAGGTTTGGTCTTGGTCGGTAACAACCGTGTATACAGCCAACTGACAGGGGGACGTCGTAATGAAGACTTTGCTCGCCTGTTTAGCCGCGTAAGTAAAAAAGTTGGCATTCATAAGGCCAAGCAAAATGACGTCAATGCCATTGCCAATGCGTGGCAGATCAATAACCAACCCGCCCGTAACTTACTGCAAAAAATTGCAGAGCGCCCAGGAGCGCTGCGTAACCTCAACCAAGTGCTTCGCCTGGCTGCAACCATGGCCAACGGCGTAGGTAAAGCGATTGATGAGGCGCTGATTAAACAAGCGTTTCGTGAATTGGAAGGAGATGCCTAATGAGACATCAGCAAGCTGCTTTTAACGTGGTAACAGCCCTGCGCCTGCGCGGTATGAAGGTGCTGAGTCGTAAAAACAAGGTGATCCACATTGACCGTCCAACCAAAGAGCTTAAGGCCATGGCGGTAGACATCATCGAGAACATTAAAGGTATTCGCCGTCGCAGTGGCGCGGTGCAATTTCATGGCGTCACTGTGCGCTGGAACGAGGAGTAATCAATGAACAACCAAATCAATACTATCCCTGCTGGTTATCGCCGTAACGCCATCGGTGACCTGGTGGCAGAAGAACGCATTAAGCCGGTAGACAAGTTGCGCGACGAAGTGGTGGGTAATGTCGTCACTAAGGCTAAAGCGCTTCGTCAGGCCATGCTGGATTTTAAGTTGGCCACCATGGGCGAGATCTCGGACTTCGTCGAGTTGTCAGCCAGTGAGTATGGGGCCAAGTATGGCGGTAAAAAAGGCAATGTAGCCCTGACCAGTTTCGACGGTCAGTATCAGGTGCGCCGGGCAGTGGGCGAGCATCGCGTTTTTGATGAGCGCATCCAAACCGCTAAGACCCTAATCGACGAGTGCATCCATTCCTGGTCGGGTGGGGCTGATACTCGCTTGATGGCCATGGTCGAGCATGCATTTCGCGTCGACCAGCAGGGTCGCATCAATGTGAACCAGGTGCTCAGTTTGCGACAGCTCGACATCGATGATGACAACTGGAAGCAAGCCATGGACGCCATTGCTGATGCAATCCAAATCACCGGCACCAGTGAATACCTGCGCCTGTATGAGCGTCAGCCTAATGGCAAGTACGTCCAAATCTCAATGGATATCAGCAGCCTTTAATCGCAAGTTCAACATAGTTTTAAGGGGAATTAAATCGTGTTTAAGACCAATGCTTTTAAAGAGAATCATCGCTACCAGGAACCGGCTGCAAAAGCGGCAGAGCTGGAACGTGAGGGGAGCTACACACAAGCGGCTGAGTTTTGGAATGTGGCGCGTCAGAACGCCAATACATTTGAAAATCAAGCCTGGGCCAGACTCAGGGAGGATTTTTGCCGCAACTTTGGACGGCGCATTGAACTGGCTGGCAAACAAGCAATGAGGGCCGCGTAATGGCGATTAGCAAAGCACAATGGCAGCAGGTAGAGGATGAACTTGCAGGTAGCTGGGTTAATGTCGCCTTTAGCTACCAAGGGGTTGAATTATTAATACGCCGTGAGCGAAGGAATGAGTCGACAACTGTGCTGGCGGTGTATCTCGATGGGGTGATTAAAGGTGCTTGGATGTGTCAGGTCAAAGACCTACCAGCCGATGCACCGTCTATTTTGCCCAAGGTCTGGGTTATTAAATCAATGGCGCGTTACAAGCGTAAGTCCATTGTAGATATTGAGAAAATTTGGGGTAAGCGCCGTGCCAAAAAAGAGTATCCAGATCTGCATAGCAGGATTGAATACTTAGTGCCCTATTTTTCTAAAGCCTCAGTACTCTGTCGCCAGTTTAAAAAATTAGAGGGACTGGAGCTGACTAAGGCGCAATGTCTTAGCGAACCCGTGGTGAGTTGATTAAGCGAAACCACCGGCATTCGTGCCGGTTGGTCTGCCTGGTGTAGTGGCCGGGCACTGATGAGCAGCTAAGGAATTGAAATGAAATTAACTGATGAAGGAGTGCAGCGCGACTCCACAAATAGCGTAAAAAGCAGCGTCGAAAAAAAGGGATGGCCACTCAGTAAACATCCCCTTGCAGGCAAGACGGTGTATGACCCAACTAATAAATGCGATCGATATTATCCTCGTTATGTAAGGCCTGCCATTGACGGCGAAGCACCTTTAAATGATGAGCAGCCAAGGATAACGGAGGTGACGATGAAACTTTCAGAGGAAGCAAAGGCACGCTATGAGCAAAAAATGATTGAGCTGGCAAGCCGTGCAAGGCCTGTTGAGGAAATACCATTTTCAGGCAAAACGGTCTACGACAGCGTCACTAAATCATACTTATGCGTTCCGCAGGATGATGAACATACCAATGACCATGCCGCCTTGGGTGAGATCCCTGGTTGGGTACTCAAAGAAGATGGTCAGTGGCAGTTCATTCCTTATCCCAATGAGAACCTGGCCCAAGGGCTGTTTCGTTGTATCCAGGCCGTGTCTGAGAAGATGGAATCAATCGATTTTCTTTATCTGCTGATTATGGCGACAGATTACATCAGTCAGGATGTTCTGAAGTCAGCAGGTCGAGTGCAGATTGGAACATCGGTAGTAATGGAGAGTTCTGGCTTGCCTCAATCTTCAACTCAATATAGGCAGCCAGAGACTGATGATTAATTGCTTGACCACTTTGTAATAGGTCAACGCAGGCCATGCCGAACACCGTGTTAACAAACTTATCAGGAGATTCCTTAATGTGTTGTGCAGGTCTGTTAAGGATATTGGCGACTTTGTCTTTGATAGATTGACTCATTTTTTTGCTCTCTGTTGTGTGTGGAAGCTTAACAGTGCAGCAGAAAACAGGCGGGGGCAACCCCGCCACCTTTTGCGAAACGCCGTGAGGCGTCTGCCGAGTGTTGTGGCTCGGCACTGATGAGCAGCTAAGGAGCGGTTATGGAATTTAGTGATAGTGAGTACGACAACGAACTGCTGGTACAAATCGCCAAAGAATCGCCCACGTTCGCGGCATTGGTTGATGGCGGCCTAGAACAGTTTCGTGAGGATTTTAAGAAAAGAATCTATTTGGTGGATCACGAGGCGATTTGGCTTGGTTCGTTCACAGGTGGTGTTTTCGATCATACCCAGGTGCAGTTGGTGATCACCCAAAACAAGGATCTGTTGGTCGATGAAAACTAGAGCTCGCCAGACTAAGCGCCAAAGGGAATTGCTGCAGTACGTGATGGACTGGATAGCGCCGCCGCG
>NZ_LVDJ01000018.1:0-66175 GCF_007636505.1 Shewanella sp. KCT | reverse complement strand
TTCGCGACCTCAAAAGTCCCCAATACGGCATGGGACTCAGACAAAGCCGCAGTCGTTGTCCACGCCGTTATGATGTGTTGTTGCTGATAGCTTTGTTGGCAGAAATCCTGCTTTGGTGCATCGGTCTGGCAGCCAGGCATCTGGGATGGCAGCGGAGGTTTCAAGCCAATACGATACGTGACAGAAACGTGCTATCTGTGCTCCGGCTCGGCAAAGAAGTGAGACGACGTCCGGAATACTCAATCAAAGAATCGCATTTTCGCTGGGCTTGGGGTGAATTTCTTAAACTGGTTAACACCTCTGGGAGGCCCTAATTATGAGGGGATCCTCCAGTACTTTGTATTAACTTTTATTTTTCATTGGTTAATTAATTGGTGGATTGACGCATTTGGGGTGAAAGGAGAGTATCGAATCGAGCGTTGAATAAATAAAAGAACGGCGCCGAATAAAAATTGAATTAGGGAGTAGACCTACATGATTAAAACAAGCAGATTAGCTGCGGCAGTTAAATTAAGTTTAATTGCGACAGTGTCGACCAGCGGATATTTTGTTGCCAACAATGCAGTTGCTGCCGAAGAAAGTGCCTCTTTTGAACGTATTGCGGTAACGGGTTCACGCATTCAACGTCAAGACATGGAAACGGCATCACCTGTTACCGTTATCGACGCCAGTGCTATTCGCGCCGAGGGTTACAATTCGGTCGATGAGATCCTACAGGCGCAACCGGCCATGGCGGGTATGGCAGTAGGCTCCACTACTAACAATGGTGCGGACGGTGTCGCCCAGGTGGATCTACGTGGTATGGGCGCAAGCCGTACGCTAGTGCTGTTAAATGGCCGCCGCATGGTTAACTCAGGTTCGGGCGCCGACAGTGCAGTGGATCTGAACACTATCCCAGTGGCGATGATCGCCCGTGTGGAGATCCTGAAAGACGGTGCCTCAGCGGTTTATGGTTCTGACGCCATTGCCGGTGTAGTGAACATCATCACCAAGAAAGATTTCGAAGGCTTCCAGCTGGACATCAATGGCGGTGCGACCGACAAGGGCGACGGCGAAAACGTTGAGATCAGTGCGCTTTACGGTTTCAACACAGACGGTGGCAACTATACCTTTGGTGTGGCTTACTCTGACCGCGGCGGCGTGATGCAAAAAGATCGCGACTGGGTAGAGAAGGGGGCCAGCAGCTTTATCCCAACCGGCTCATTAGGCGGCAAGGTACAAGACGAGAACGGCAACTGGGTCGATCGCACCGAAGGTTATGACTTTACCCAGGACAGCTGGCTACAGACGCCTAATGAGCGTTACAGCTTCTTCGCCAACGCGACCCAAGAGTTTGCGAACGAAATCGTCTTTACCGGCGACCTGCTTTACACCAAGCGTCAATCTGAGCAGATGATGGCGGCTCAGCCAGCTTCTGTGATGTTAGATGTGTGCACGCCGACTTCTACAGGTAACTGCATCACGCTTACCGACGAGATGGTTGCCGGTGGCATCACGCCTGACGACCAAGGCCGCGTCGAATATCGCAGAAGAACCACTGATGCGGGTAACCGTATCTATGAGCAAGACACAGACACTCTGCGTGTCTCAGCGGGTCTGGCCGGTGAGTTCGATGTTCACACAGGCATCGCATGGGATCTTTCTTACACCTATGGTAAGAACAAGGCAGAGACTTGGGTGCACAACTCAATCAACGCTAAGAACATGGCGCAGTCTGTCTATGACAACCAGGATGCCTGGTTCAGCGGTGACCCACTGTCTCAAGCCATCGTCGATGATATCAGCTACCTGGAAAGCACTACAGGTGGTAACGAGCAGCACATAGTATCAGGCGTGATCAGCGGCGAAGCCTTCGACCTGGAAGCGGGCCCAGTAGCATATGCGATTGGCGCCGAGTATCGTCATGACAGCGGTTACTACAATCCAGATCCAGTGATTGTCGCCGGTGAAGGCACCGCAGCCCAGCAAGATCCTACCGATGGTAGCTACAGCGTGGTGTCTGTCTATCAAGAGGTGAGCGTACCTTTCACCGACAAGCTAACCGGTGAATTTGCGCTGCGTTTTGACGACTACTCAACCTTCGGTAATGCGTCGACCTGGAAGATAGGTTTGACCTATGAGGCGACCGATGATCTTATGCTTCGCACCGTGGCGGCAACCGGCTTCCGCGCGCCAAACGTGAGCGAACTGTTCGGTGGTAATGTCGGTTCATACGACTACCTGGACGATCCTTGGGGCAACGAGCAAGACCCACAGATCCTGGTGAACTACACCTCAGATCCCGATCTGAAGGCTGAGTCTTCAGAGTCATACACTGCTGGTCTGGTCTACTCGCCAAGCTACATCGACGGCATGTCACTGACGCTGGACTACTGGCGCTTCAAGATCAAAGACGCCATCTCGCGTCTGGACGTTCAAGCTGGTCTGAATGCTTGTCACGCAGGTGATACGACAGCTTGTGAAACCTTCGGCATCACGCCTGACGGTAACCTGGAGAACCTGACTAACCCGCTAACCAACGTGGGTTATCAAGACACCAGTGGTATCGACTTTAATCTGGCTTATCGTTTCGAAGGCCTGGGACTGGATTGGAGCATCAGCAACGACCTGACCTACCTGCTCGAGTTTGAACAGGATGGTATCGATTACACTGGCACTATCGGCGGTATGTTCGGTGGTTACGCTAAGGTGAAGAACAACTTCAGTGTGAAGGCCGGCCAGGGTGACTGGAGTCTGATGTACTCTAACCGCTTTATCGGTGAGATGGATGACATTAACTACGGTGACACAGTTGATTCAGTGCTGTACCACAATATCTCTGGTATGTACCACATCAACGACAGCATTACGGCAAGCCTGGGCGTGAAGAACTTCACCGACGAGAAGCCTGTGATGGTGGCAAGTGGTAACGAGGCAGGCACAGTGCCTGAGGTTTACGACACTATCGGTCGTCAGATCTACGGCGGTGTAACCGTTAAGTTCTAACGAGCAGTTGGAAATAAAAAAGCGCCCTAGGGCGCTTTTTTTTATGCAAGTATCAAAATTAGCCTAAGCCATGCTGGGCAGATCTCATCTGAATGAACTCAATCTTGTAGCCATCCGGGTCTTCTACGAAGGCAATCTCAGTCGTGCCACCGGCAACCGGGCCTGGCTGACGGGTCACCTTGCCACCGGCGGTTTCGATAGCGGCGCAGCGACTGTAGATATCCTCTTCGCCAATGGCCAGATGACCAAAACCGGTACCGAGGTCATACTTGTCTGTATCCCAGTTGTAGGTGAGCTCGACCACAGCGGCACCAGTTGCCTCTTCGTCGAAGCCAACAAAGGCCAGGGTATAGCGGTATTCTGGATTCTCGGACTTGCGCAGTAGCTTCATGCCCAGGATCTCGGTGTAAAAATGTATGCTACGATCGAGATCGCCGACCCTCAGCATGGTGTGTAAAAGTTGTGCCATAAGGACCTCTTTTTAGGGAATGCTAGGCCCAAGTATACCTTATTTATCCGCTATTTAAATCTGCGCTATCGGTTTGCTTGCTCAATGACAGCCTGGGAAGAACAGGCCTAAATCGACATGATCCTTGTCACAGAATGGGGGGATGTCGCTGGCGTTAACCCGGGCTACAGGGATAATTGAGCTTGGTTACTAGAGGAGTTGTCGATGCCAAACGAATTGAAAATGGCCCTGGGATTAACGGTCACCATAGCACTGTTTCTATCTGTGTTTTTTGTCTGTATGTTTTGATACCAATCGTAGTAAATACCTGATCACTCTAGCGTGTTAAAACGTCCGATAACGGTGTTACCATTTGTGATTGTAGAATAACTACTTATCAAAAAATGCTGCCTTGTTCTCGAACGTTTTTCCCGTGCTATTTCTTATCACTTACTTACCGTGATTGGTATAGCTCAGCAGCGAACCCTCGCTATTGAGCCTGAAAAAAGCCGCATCTGCGGCTTTTTATCTTTGAGAGCTTATTTTTATTCAAGAGTTTGCTTAAGAGTTTACTCAAGAATCAGCTCAAGCATGAACGCCTATTCGTCCGGGTAGACCTTCTCTTTAAACTCACAGTGCTCTTCAATCAAACAACTGCCGCATCTTGGCTTACGGGCGACACAGGTATAGCGACCGTGAAGAATAAACCAGTGGTGCACATCTACCTTAAATTCGGCCGGTACTACCTTTAACATCTTCTGCTCGACCTGATCCACGTTCTTGCCCATGGCAAACTTGGTGCGGTTGGCGACGCGGAAGATATGGGTATCGACGGCAATGGTCGGCCAGCCGAAGGCGGTGTTTAACACTACGTTGGCCGTCTTACGGCCCACACCTGGCAGGGCTTCGAGCGCCTCTCTATCTTCGGGCACCTCGCCGCCATGCTTCTTCAGCAAGATCTCACAGGCCTTGATGACGTTGATTGCCTTGTTGTTATACAGGCCTATGGTCTTGATATATTCCTTGAGCCCCTCGACGCCTAGGTCATAGATGGCTTGGGCGGTATTTGCCACGGGAAATAGCTTGTCGGTGGCCTTGTTGACGCTCACGTCCGTGGCCTGGGCCGACAGGGTGACGGCAACCAGCAGCTCGAAGGGAGAGGAGAAGTTAAGCTCGGTTTCTGGCTTAGGATTGTTATCGCGAAAGATCTCCAGGATCTTACGACGTTTCTCGGTATTCATTACTTAACTCACCTTGGTAATGCGTGCGCGGGTGACGGCTGGCGCGGCCTCTGGGGCTGGTTTACGCGCCTCGAGCTGCTTGTCGATCATGTTCTTGATAGCGATGAGAAAACCCATGGCGATAAAGGCGCCAGGCGGTAGCATGGCCAGCAGGAAGTTGGTATCCACCTGCCAGAGATGAACCGTTAGTCCCTTGGCCCAGTCGCCAAGCAGCAGATCGGCACCGTCAAACAGTGTGCCCTGGCCCAAAATCTCGCGGCAAGCGCCTAACAGCATGAGCACTAGGGTGAAACCCAGTCCCATCATCAGGCCATCAAACGCCGCCTTAACCACGCTGTTGCGTGAGGCGAAGGCCTCGGCGCGGCCAATGATGACACAGTTGGTGACGATAAGCGGCAGGAAGATCCCCAGTGACAGATAGAGGCCATAGGCATAGGCGTTGATGAGCAGCTGTACACAGGTCACCAGCGCGGCGATGATCATCACAAATACGGGGATGCGGATCTCTTTGGGCACAAACTCCCGCACCAGAGAGACGAGCACGTTGGAGCCGACCAAGACCACAAGTGTCGCTAAGCCAAGGCCGATGGCATTGGTCAGGGTAGCGGTGACCGCCAGCAGCGGACACAGGCCCAGAAGCTGTACTAGGCCCGGATTATTCTTCCACAGTCCTTGCCAGGCGATATCACGATAGTTACTCATACTGGACCTCACAGTTGGCAGGGCGGTTTAACAGGGTCTGCTTGTTGGCGTTGAAATAGGTCAGGGTGCGCTTAACCGCGCCGACATAGGCCCTTGGCGTGATGGTAGCGCCGGTAAACTGGTCAAACTGACCGCCATCTTTCTTCACCGCCCAGCGCTTATCTTGCTCGCCCTGAATACTCTGGCCCTTAAAGCCGAGTACCCAGGAAGACTTACGCAGATCGATCTTATCCCCAAGGCCCGGCGTCTCGTTATGGTTAAGGGTTCGCACGCCTAACACCTCGCCCTTGGCATCGATGGCGACGATCAGCTTAATCTGACCGTTGTAGCCGTCCGGTGCGACCGTTTCCATGGCGATGGCTACCGGCTCACCACCTTGGCTGGCGATGTAGGCGGGCAGGGGCTCATCTATACCCAGCACATCGGCGTCCTGGATCAGGATGCAGTGCTCAATAAGTGCGTTGTCATGCATCTCATCTGGGATGATCTGATGCAGGGTGCGCATCAGCTCGAGATCTTGCTGCTGCTTGATCCGCTCGAAGGTGAACTGGTTAACCAGGGCCACCAAGGCGGTACACAGGAGGGCGAATAATCCCAGTAAGCTAGCATTTTTGACGATAGAACGTTTCACTTCATACTCCTGCCGTGGGCTTAGCGGCTTGCTCTGTGGCCGTAGGCTCGGGGTTTGACATAATAATCGATAAATGGCGCGCACAGGTTTGCCAGCAGCACGGCAAAGGCAAAGGCATCGGGATAGCCACCGAAGCTGCGGATCAAGTAGACCAGGAGACCGATCAGGGCGCCGAAGATCAGTCGGCCGCGGGTGCTGGTCGCCGCGGTCACAGGATCGGTAGCGATAAAGAAGGCCGCTAACATGGTGGCGCCTGAAAACAGATGCAGCATTGGGCCCATGTGGGTATCAGGGCTTAGCAGATAACCTATGCTGGCGCAGACAAATAGACTGGCCAAGATGGCGCTGCTTATCTGCCAGCGGATCAGCTTAAGCTTGAGCATCACCAGACCGCCAGCCAGGTAGGCCAGGTTTATTAGCGCCCAGCCGATGCCAAAGCCGTTGCTAAAGCTGGCCTTAGTTAAAATCTCATCCAGGGTCAGGCCGGTGGAGAGGCCTGTCTTGACCGCATCGAGAGGCGTGGCCTTGGTCACGCCGTCTATGCCGACGCGATAGGCGAGGATCTGCTCGGCATCTGCGCCCTGAAAGATGATGCTCAGGCTCTGCATCAGCCCCAGGTCATGCAAGGCGCCGCCGCTTGGGGCAACCCAGGTGGTCATCTGCACCGGGAAGGAGATTAGCAGCATCACATAGGCCGCCATGGCCGGGTTGAAGATGTTGTTGCCAAGGCCGCCGTAGAGCTGTTTGACCACTAAGATGGCAAAGACAACGCCTATGGCCGCAATCCACCATGGCGCCAGCGCGGGAATCGCCACACCTATGAGCAGACCTGTGAGGGCCGCGCTGTTGTCACTGATGGTCTTGCCCACGGGACGCGCACGTAACTTTAATACCGCCGCCTCTGTGGCCACTGCTATGGCGATCGCCAAGGCTACCTGGATCAGGGTTCCCCAACCGAAAAAGTAACACTGGGCCAGCGCGCCGGGCAGAGCGCACAGCATGACCTTAAACATCAGGCCACGGGTTTGTGCCTTGGTGGATAGGTGTGGCGATGAGGCCAACTTAAATGCCATGATTAATCCTTGTGCTCACTGTTTTGGGTCTCTGCCTCGGCCTTAGCCAGTTTCTTCGCCTTGGCCTTGGCGACAGCGGCGGCTATCTTGGCCTTCTTAATGGCCTCTGGACTGCTGGCATCGGCAACATCTTCGGTATCGGTCTGGCTTTCACTGGGCGCTAGTTGTTCATTACTTTCGCTTGCCTGAGCGGCTTTTTTCGCCTTGGCCTTAGCGACCGCAGCGGCTATCTTGGCCTTCTTGATAGCTTCAGGACTGCTGGCCTCGGCATCGTCTATCGCCTCTGCTTGTACAGGTGCCTTTTTAGTAGTCTCTGTATCAGTTGCGACTTCTGCCTTTGGTTTGCCGCTTGATTCGGCCTGCTGTGCCTTCTTCGCCTTGGCCTTGGCGACGGCCGCCGCAATCTTGGCCTTCTTGATGGCCTCTGGACTGTCGGCTTCAATATCCTCAGCTGGGGTCATGACGTCTGGCTTAACGCAAGCCCCAGCGTCCTGCTGTGCCTTCTTGGCTTTAGCCTTTGCAACTGCGGCGGCAATTTTTGCCTTCTTGACTGCCTCTGCATCAGCCTTTTCGGCACCTTCGGCATTGTCTGTGTTAGCACTCTGGTTTTCGCTTGGCTTAGCAGTTTCGCCGCTACGCTCAACTGGCTCGTCGCTGCGTTCAATTGGCTCGTCGCTGTGCTCAACAGTCGCGGCTTGCTGCTCATTAGAGCCTGCCTGAGCGGCTTTCTTGGCCTTGGCGCGGGCGATTGCCGCCGCGACCTTTTCTTTCTGACTTAACGGTTCAGTCTCAGCACCTTGCTTAGCGGGCGCTTGGCTTGCTTCAGTTGTATCGATCGTGTCTTGTGCGGCTTTCTTCGCCTTGGCTCTGGCGATGGCGGCGGCGACTTTCTCTTTCTGACTCAGAGGGGCTGATTCGCTATTGTCGGCACCAGTGACTTGTGATGCTGGCTGCTCATTCGTCTCAGTTTCTGTTTCGCTGGAAGCTTTCTGCGCGGCCTTCTTAGCCTTGGCCCTCGCGATAGCGGCGGCGACCTTGTCTTGTGGTTTTTCTGTTGTAGCGCCTGCTGAGGCTGAGGCTTGCGCTTCTGCAGCCTTCTTGGCCTGGATTCTTGCCATGGCGGCGGCGACGGCATCCTTATCAGAACCTGTCATCTGCGCCTTGCGACGCTCGGCCGCCTGTTTGGCTTTCTCTTCACGCGCCTGTTTCTCCTGCTCGAGGCGCAGGGTGCGGGAATCGAATCTCTGCTTGGCAAGCTCCGCCTGTTTCTTCTCTTCTGCCTCTTGGCGCAGGGCAGATTTGGCGACGCGATAATATTCCACTAGTGGAATGTCGCTGGGGCAGACATAGCTGCAGCAGCCACACTCGATACAGTCGCGTAGATTGTAGCTGGCAGCCTTGTCATATTCCTGGGCCTTGGCATGCCAGAACAGCTGCTGGGGCAGCAGCTGCGCTGGACAGGCCTGGGCACACTCGCCGCAGCGGATACAGGGCTGCTCCGGACTCGGCGGTGCAATCTCTTGCTCGCTCGGCATCAGGACACAGTTGGTGCCCTTGGTGATAGGCGCCGCCACATTCGGCAGCATGTAGCCCATCATGGGACCACCGATGATCACCGGGGCATTGGCATCGCCCCTAAACTGACCCACCTCTAGCAGGTGCTCGACTGGCGTGCCGATAGGAACCCAGTAGTTGCCGGGCTTAGCGATATTTTGGCCTGTCAGTGTCACCACGCGCTCGATCAGCGGCATGTTGCGATAGACTGCTTGGGCGATGCTGTAGGCGGTGCCCACGTTTTGCACCAGAATGCCCAGGTTGGCAGGAATGGCACCCGATGGCACCTCCTGTCCTGTAAGGATCTGGATAAGTTGCTTCTCGCCGCCCGACGGATAGAGCGTGGGGATCTTGCTCACTCGCGCGCAGTGACTCGGCAGCTGGCTGCGGTTGAGCGCATGGCCCATCTGCTCGACGGCCTCAGGTTTATTGTCTTCGATGGCGACAATGATGCGTTTCGGGCTGAGTAACTGATGGACTATTTCTATGCCGCGGACGATCTCATCGCAGCTTTCCTGCATCAGCTTGTCGTCTGAGGTGATATAGGGTTCACACTCGACGCCGTTGATGATCAGCAGTTCAATCTCGCTAACCGGTTTGAGCTTGATATGGGTTGGGAAGGCGGCGCCGCCAAGGCCCGCTATGCCCGCCGACTGAATCCGCCTGATGATGGCGTCGTTGTCCATCTCGGCCACTTGTTCAAGGCTCAGTGGCGCATGAACGCTTTCGATCCACTGCTCTTGATGATCGTTTTCAATTACGCAGGTGAGCACGGGGAGTGCGGAGGCGTGGTTGCTGGCACGCTCCTCGATGGCGAATACTTTGCCTGAGACAGGGGCATGGACCGGCAGATGGCGAAAGCCTTCGCCCAGAGTCAGGGGCTGTCCCTTAGTGACAGTGTCGCCGACTTTAACGGCTAAAGTACAGTTTTCGCCGACGCCCGGGACAGGAATGAGGTAGTGGTCCGCAAGGGGCAAGCGGCTTATCTTGCTCTGATTGGAAAGCGTTTTATGTTCGGGTGGGTGAATACCGCCGGGAATACGCCAGAGTGTGCCTTTATCTATCTGTTCTAACAAGGTTAACACTTAGATTCCTCGCTAATATTGACCACAGGTATGGCATTGAGCTGCCAGCTCCAGTTTTGCAGCGTCTCGGCGACTGGGATCATGTCGATACAATCTACTGGGCAGGGCTCGACACACAGATCGCAACCTGTGCAGTAGTCTGTGATAACCGTGTGCATCTGCTTGCCTGTGCCTAAGATGGCATCGACCGGACAGGCCTGAATACATTTAGTGCAGCCGATACATTCAGCCTCGCGGATAAAGGCGACCTTCTTCACCTGGGTCTCGGCGCTGGCGGTGAGCGGCTCTGGGTCGACGCCCATCAACTCGGCGAGTTTCTCCATGGTGGCGGTGCCGCCCGGTGGACACTTGTTGATCTTCTCGCCGTTGGCGATTGCCTCGGCATAGGGGCGACAGCCTGGGTAGCCGCATTGGCCACATTGGGTTTGCGGCAGCAGTGCCTCGGCCTGGTCGATAATGGGGTCCCCTTCGACCTTAAATTTTTCGGCGGCGTAGCCCAGCAGCGCACCGAAGGCGAGGGCGAGTAATCCTAATAGGATGATGGCAATAATAACTTGGCTCATGCTTAATTAACCAAACCTGTGAAGCCCATGAAGGCCAGAGACATCAGGCCTGCAGTGATCATGGCGATGGCGCCGCCCTTGAAGGGGGCCGGAACATCGGCGGCAGCGAGGCGCTCACGCATGGCGGAGAAGAGGATTAAGACGATGGAGAAACCGACCGCCGCGCCAAAACCATAGATGGCCGATTCGATAAAATCGTGCTTCTCGTTGACGTTGAGCAGGGCAACACCCAGAACGGCGCAGTTGGTGGTGATCAGCGGCAGATAGATCCCCAGAGCCCTGTGCAGGGCGGCGCTGGTCTTCTGTACCAGCATCTCGGTAAATTGCACCACGACGGCGATAACCAAGATAAAGGCCATGGTGCGCAGATAGCTGAGATCGAAAGGGGTCAACAGATAGTTGTCGACCAGATAGCTTAAGATAGAGGCAAGAGTGAGCACGAAGGTGGTCGCCATCGACATGCCGATAGCCGACTCCAACTTACTCGAGACTCCCATGAAGGGGCAGAGGCCGAGAAATTTAACTAATACAAAGTTGTTGACCAGCACTGTGCCGATCAATAGGAGGAGATATTCGCTCATCTCAATGGGTTATCTATATCTAATTTACGGGTATTATCAGCCTTTCGGCCGGGATAAACAACACAAAGAATGAAGGGATTATTTATCCCGCCGTCTGACTGCGCGCAGATTGTTCATCCTTTAGGGTGAATGGTTTAGGCTTAGCGATGTAAAAGCCTTGCAGGCCGTCCACCAAAAGCTGCTCCAGGGCAAACTTCTCTTCCTGACGCTCGATACTGGAGGCGATCACCTTCACCGACTGTTTACGGGCCACATCGACTATCATCTTCACGAAGAAGCGATTGTTGCTATTTGTATCTATTGCTTGAGAGTAGCTGCCATCGAGCTTAATAAAGTCGGGTCTGATCTCTTTAAAGAACTTGAAGGAGGTGAAGCCCATGCCAAAGTGCTCGACCGCCACCCGAGCGCCGACACTGTGCATGTCGCGCACAAACTTATGGGCCTGACGAATATTGGCCTGCATTCCCGCCTCATTTACTTCCAACACCAGTCGCGAGGCGATCTGGCGTTGACGTACGAAGATATCTTTCAGCCAGGCAGTAAAGGCGGGCTGGTTGACCGAGGCGGTACTGATATTGATGCCCAAGGCGCCGGTGAAGGTCGGGGTGTCGAGCAACAGGCGCAGTGTGCTGAGTATGATGATCTTATCAAGCTCTACGCTGAGCCCATGACGCTCGGCCATGGCGATCACTGTGCCTGTAGGCAGAAACTTGCCCTCGTTGCTATAGAAGCGCGACAGCAGCTCGCTGTAGACGTTGTCGGCGCCGCGACAGGGTTGAATATCCTGGGCGTGAAACTTGATGGCGCGGCGCTTGATAATATCTTCGATGGCCAGCTTCCAGTGGGAATCGCCAACCAGCTCCTCGTCGCTGAGCTTCTCCTGCACATGATAGCTGTTGGGGCCGAGTGTCTGGGCGATGCTTACGGCGGCGTCGGCAATATAGACCAGAGACAGGGCGTCGCCGCCTTGCTCGTAAGGCACCATGCCAATATAGGCGACCGAATCGAGATCGCTGCCTTGCTGGTACTCATCGAACTGGGCTTTTAGCTTTTCCAGCTGCTGCTGGGCATCCTTTAACACCATATCTGGGATGAAAACGGCAAAATCGGCGCTGCTGATCCTAAACGCCTCAATATTTGGCATCCCTTGTAACGCCTTGCGGATGCAGGTCGCAACGCCTGCCAGATAGTCATCTCCCGCTGCGCGCCCCTGGCTCTGGTTAACATGACCCAGTTCGGTGGCCTTAATCATTGCCATGAGTCCGATGCGCGACTTGCCGGGCTTGGCGAGGGCGTCGAGCTTCTCGGTAAATTTAGGGCGGGTGCCAAATAGGGTAACGGGATCTTGATAGGCCTCGCGATTGAGCTGCTCTGTCTGTTGCTGTAGCTGATCGATTTTATCGTGCACGGCAACGCGGCAATGTTCCAGTGCCTTACCTAAGGGTTTAAGTTCACCGTGAAAACGTGACTGGGCGATGGCATCAAATTTAAGCTCGGCGAAGCCGTTCAGGGCATTGACCGCATAATTGATGGCCCGTTTCTGTCTGGCCATCAACAGGGTAAAGAGTACCGCCAGGGCCAGATAGCCACCGACTATCCAGATAAGAGTTTGGGTAAAATGAGTTAATGCATCCTTTGCTATGGTACGGCTGGAGAGTTTAACCTGCAGCCGGCCTTGGGGCAGTGCCTGGGTATTTTCCCTTGGCTGATTAAAGAGTGCAGTTGCCAGATCTGTTTTTGAGGCGATCAGCTGGCCCTGGGTGTAATTGAGGTTGCCGTCTAACTGATGCACATATTGAAAGAATTGAAACTCATATTGCTTAGTTAGCAGAGCATAGAGCGCCTGGCCTTGTTCGGGCAGGGGCTGTTGCCAGATGGGATCGGCCTGATATTCCTTAAGTTGGAAGTCGGCTATTGCGGCGATTTCTTGTCGCTGGTTGAGATACGCCAAAGCCGTTAAGGCAAGACAAGCCGTTATCAGCAATAGATGTATAGATTTTCCAACGCCCATAAAAAGTAACCTAAATTGATCGACTTCCCATTCTAGCTAAATTTGAAACAGTTAGTCTAACGCTTTATGGCCGATGAGTTTTTTAGGTTAACGCAGAGGATAAAACTTAAGAGGGTGGCTCCCCAGACTGGACTTGAACCAGTGACATACGGATTAACAGTCCGCCGTTCTACCGACTGAACTACTGGGGAATCGAGAGAGATATGATAGTGAAGTGGCTCCCCAGACTGGACTTGAACCAGTGACATACGGATTAACAGTCCGCCGTTCTACCGACTGAACTACAGGGGAGTAGATACTTCTCTATGCTATAAGTGGCTCCCCAGACTGGACTTGAACCAGTGACATACGGATTAACAGTCCGCCGTTCTACCGACTGAACTACTGGGGAATTGATACTTATATGGTTAACTATATTGGCTCCCCTGACTGGACTCGAACCAGTGACATACGGATTAACAGTCCGCCGTTCTACCGACTGAACTACAGGGGAACATCTTATATAGCTAACTCGTCTTCTTCAATGTGACGCTTTGGCTCCCCAGACTGGACTTGAACCAGTGACATACGGATTAACAGTCCGCCGTTCTACCGACTGAACTACTGGGGAATCGTGTAAGCGACTCGTCGTTGAAGACGGAGCGCATATTAAATCGCTCTTACACATGAGTCAACTCGACTTGGCAAAAAAAGTGTAATTATGCTGTTAAGTGCTCATCTAATGCGCACAGTGATCGCTAAGTGCGCATTTTGCTGCTTTAACGGCCATATCTGGCTGAAATTTATCGGCTATTGGCATTTTATGCTGACGCTATATGACAGCCGACGACACTCCTCTGATAGGCTGGGTTTTCAAATGTAGTAAAATTACATCCCTACAGCAAAAAGGGCGGCTATGTGTAAAAGGGGCTAAAGCCGCGATTATCCTGAGGTTGCGGGAGTTATCCACTAAATCTGTGGATAAGCCTGTGGGTTAGGCACTAAATCGCCGGGCAAACGCAGTGGCTCTGCGGGTTGTACTTAAAATGACAAGAATTAGCGCATCTTAATATTGGCACCAATTATCAACAACTTATGAAAATCAAGCCCCTTAATACATTTATCTGCATGACGTTACAGATATGTAATGAGTTTTGGCCCTTTACTTGTGTATTAAATTGGCTACAGGCGTGAGTTTTAGCCTGTTTTTTGACCATGAAGCGTGAATTTGCCATTTGTACAAAACTTACATGACAAGAGGATGACATTTATGGGGCGTTTCGGTGAATTCTGCCGATCAAGAAAATGGCGAGTCTCATTGGCTAATAGCTGTGGGTACTTTAAGATAGGTGCACAGCTATAAAGGAGTGCACCATTGAGTGAATCAGCATTTGATCTCGTTTCGCAATACGCGCCGGCTGGCGATCAGCCCGGCGCGATCAAGCAACTTGTCGACGGCCTAGATGCCGGACTGGCAAGCCAGACACTGCTTGGGGTAACGGGATCCGGCAAAACCTTTACCATCGCCAATGTTATCAAACAGATGCAGCGCCCAACTATCATCATGGCGCCCAACAAGACTTTGGCGGCCCAGCTCTATGGCGAGATGAAGGAGTTCTTTCCTAATAATGCCGTCGAGTATTTCGTCTCCTACTACGACTATTATCAGCCCGAAGCCTATGTGCCGTCGACCAATACCTTTATCGAGAAGGATGCCTCGGTCAACGCTCATATCGAACAGATGCGACTCTCTGCAACTAAGGCGTTGCTTGAGCGGCGCGATGTGGTGCTGATCGCCTCTGTATCGGCCATTTATGGTTTGGGCGACCCTGAATCCTACATGAAGATGTTGCTGCATCTGCGTCAGGGCGATTTTATGGGGCAACGGGAGATCCTGCAGCGCCTGAGCGAGCTGCAATATACCCGTAACGATATCGAGCTGGATCGCGGTACCTTCAGGGTGCGCGGTGAGGTGATCGATATCTTCCCGGCCGAATCTGACAAGCAGGCGATCCGTGTCGAACTGTTCGACGATGAAATTGACCGTCTCAGCCTGTTTGATCCCTTGACCGGCCATATTCTGCAGCGCATCGCGCGCACTACCGTCTATCCTAAGACCCACTATGTGACGCCCAGAGAGAAGATCCTGGCGGCTACAGAGGAGATCAAGCAGGAGCTCAGAGAGCGCAAGCAGTATCTGCTGGACAATAATAAGCTTATCGAGGCGCAGCGGATCTCTGAGCGGGTGCAATACGATATTGAGATGATGACAGAGCTGGGGTACTGCTCCGGCATCGAAAACTATTCCCGCTATCTCTCAGGCAGACGTCCAGGCGAGGGCCCGCCGACCCTGCTGGATTATTTGCCCGCCGACGGCCTGTTGATCCTCGACGAGTCCCACGTGACCGTGCCGCAGATAGGCGCCATGTATAAGGGTGACCGTTCGCGCAAGATGAATCTGGTGGAGTATGGTTTCCGTCTGCCCTCGGCGCTGGATAACCGTCCGCTCAAGTTCGAAGAGTTTGAGTCTTTGATGCCACAGACCATCTTTGTGTCGGCAACCCCGGCGCAGTATGAGCTTGATAAGAGCGACGGCGAGATCGCCGAGCAGGTGGTGCGGCCGACAGGCCTGCTGGATCCCGAGATAGAGGTGCGCCCGGTCGCAATTCAGGTGGACGATCTTCTGTCTGAAGCCAACAAGCGCGTCGCGGTGAACGAGCGGGTGTTGGTAACCACGCTAACCAAACGTATGGCGGAGGATCTCACCGAGTATCTCGATGAGCATGGTGTCAAGGTACGTTATCTGCACTCAGACATAGATACGGTCGAGCGAGTGGAGATCATCCGCGACCTGCGCCTGGGTGTGTTTGATGTGCTGGTCGGCATCAACTTGCTCAGGGAGGGCCTGGATATGCCGGAGGTCTCCCTGGTGTGCATCTTAGATGCCGATAAGGAAGGCTTCCTGCGCTCAGAGCGCTCCCTCATTCAGACCATAGGTCGCGCCGCCCGTAACGTGAACGGCAAGGTGATCCTCTACGCCGACAATATGACTAAGTCGATGGCCAAGGCGATCGGCGAGACTGAGCGTCGCAGGGAGAAGCAGCATGAGTTCAACCTGGCTAACGGCATCACGCCGAAGGGGGTGTCGAAGAAGATCGCCGATGTGATGGATCTGGGGGATTACAACGAGCATACCGCCAAGGTGTTGCCGAAATACCAGAAGGTGGCCGAGTCCAGAACTACCTATGCCAAGCAAGATGCCTCTAGCCTTAGCCATCAGATCGATGAGCTGGAGAAACGTATGCACCAGCATGCAAGAGACCTGGAGTTTGAGCAGGCGGCAGCGCTGCGTGATGAGGTGCTGGCCCTGCGCGAGGCGCTTATTAAGGCTTAGCACTCACGTATAAGCGATGCACAAAGAAAAGGCTCACCTAGGTGAGCCTTTTTATCTTTTCAGGGCCAATGTTATAAGCAATGCCGTTAACTAGGTTACTAGCGTTAGGTTATTAGCGCTTTGTCATTAGTGCCTGGTCATTAGCGCGCCAGTCGCCTGATGAGACGATAGAGCAAAAAGACCAGCACGCCGCTGATCACACCTACCAAATGCGCCTCTGTGGCGACCCTGGCATCGATTAGCTTAGTGATCTGATCCGTGGCACCGTAATACTGCTCATAAGCCACCTTGAAGCAGACGCCGGCAAACAGCAGGTAGCCGGAGCGGATCTTCATCTGAATATCTTTGAGGGCGCCGTAGGCAAACAAACCATGCAGCATGCCGCTGAGGCCTACATAACCGCCTAAGGTGGGGAAAAACCAGTAGAGGCCTAGCCCCTGAAGTAGGCAGAGCAGGGCAAACAGTAGGGTGAAATTACCGGCGCGGTAGTGGTTCTCGTGCAGAAAACTGATCACCCACAGACCCGCCAGGTTCATCAGCAGGTGCCAATGATTGGTGTGCAGCAGATTGCCGCTAACCAGGCGCCACCACTCTCCGTGCGCAATGGCACTGCGGCGAAAGGCGAGCGTGCCGTCCAGGTGGAGAAAGTAGAGCAGGCTGCAGAGTATGCTGATCCCCAGCACCACGCCATAGGGCGTAGCGCGCGACGTCAGCCGACCTAACATTTTGCGTCCAGTTGGGCCATGACGCCATCTTTGTCATCCAGATAGTCATTCAGTCCCTTGGCTCTCAGCAGGCAGGCGGGGCAGGTGCCGCAGCCACTGCCGATGATACCGTTGTAGCAGGTGAGGGTCTGGTCTCTGACCAGCTCCAGGCTGTGGTATTTGTCTGCCAGTGCCCAGGTCTGGGCCTTGTTAAGCCACATTAAGGGAGTGACAAGCTTAAGTTCACGATCCATTCCCTGCTCGAGCGCCGATTGCATCGCCTTGATAAATGAATCGCGACAATCTGGATAGCCGGAGAAGTCGGTTTCACACACGCCGGTGATCACACTTTCGGCGCCCAGCTGATAGGCGTAGATCCCGGCCAAGGTGAGAAACAGTATGTTACGCCCAGGCACGAAGGTGTTGGGCAGGCCGTTATCCATCAGCTCGTTGGATACGGGGATGGCATCACGGGTCAGGGCTGAGATAGCCAGCTCGTTCAGCACGGTTACATCTAATATCTTGTGGCTGGCGACTTTGAGGTCCTTGGCCAGCTTGGCGGCGGTGGCGATCTCTTCGCTGTGGCGCTGGCCATAATCGAAGGTAACCGCATGCACTTCATCATATTGATTCAGGGCTTGAATTAAACAGGTGGTGGAGTCTTGTCCGCCACTAAACACAACAACAGCTTTAGACATCTGCTCTGTCCGGATAGAAAATTTGTCGATAGTTTAACTGACCATGAAGGCCTTGCAAATTTTCTTGTGGCGATCTGCCTAAGCCATGGAAAAATTGGTGAAACCTTGGGGAATTAATGGGGTTATACTTGCTTGTAGGGGCAAAATCTTCTATAAAAGCCGCCCGCAAGTGACGAGGTTTAAGATGAAGTATCCGGTTAATGAAGTTTTTGAAACCATCCAAGGTGAAGGGGTATACACGGGCGTGCCGGCGATCTTCGTCCGTCTGCAGGGCTGCCCTGTGGGGTGTTCCTGGTGCGATACCAAGCATACCTGGGAAACCTTAGCCGAGAACCGCGTCTCCTCGGAGCAAGTGATCCAGGTGGACGGCGCCATCGGCCGTTGGGCCGAGTTAGATGCCCGTGAGCTGTTGATGCACTTCAAGGTGCAGGGCTTTAGCGCCAAACATGTGGTGATCACCGGTGGAGAACCTTGTATCTATGACCTGATCGCCTTGACCCAGGCCTTTGCCGATGCCGGTATGCAGTGTCAAATCGAGACCAGCGGGACCTTCGATGTGTTAGTGGACCCTCGTGCCTGGGTGACGGTATCGCCTAAGATCAACATGAAGGGCGGATATAAGGTGTTAGAGCAGGCGCTGGAACGCGCCGATGAGATCAAACACCCGGTCGCCAAGGCCTCCCACATCGAGGAACTCGACGAGCTGCTCAAAGGCATAGACACCCTTGGCAAGACAATCTGCCTTCAGCCGATTAGCCAGAAGCCCCGCGCCACCGAGTTGGCGATGAAGGTCTGCATCGAGCGCAACTGGCGCCTCTCTATTCAGACCCATAAATATCTGAATATCGATTGAGTATTAGGGATACTTATATTTACATAAAAAAACGGCGCCAACCGGGAGTAAACAGTTAAAGGCGCCGTTTTTGTTGATGACTCATTAAGCTTGCTTATCTTCTCTAAAGTCCTTGATCCAGAGCCGAAAAGATTGAACTCGCTATTCCAAATGCCCCGACTCGTTAAAGGCCGCTAGCTTGGTCTGATATTCCGTGATATCGCCAATATGCTCATCGACCCATTGCTTGTCGTAGTAAGTATCGAGATAACGATCTCCCGAGTCGCATAGTAGGGTAACGATAGAACCGGTTTGACCGTTGGCATGCATCTCGCTCGCTAGTTGCAGGGCGCCATAGAGGTTGGTGCCTGTAGAAGGACCTGCCTTGCGGCCGATCAGCCTCTCTAACCAATAGATGGTGGCGATCGATGCGCCGTCATCAATCTTGACCATATGGTCGACAACCCCTGGGATAAAAGAGGGCTCGGCACGTGGCCGGCCAATGCCTTCGATACGGCTGGCACCGGCGCAGCTTATGCTGGCATCGCCACTATGGTAATAGTCGTAGAACACCGAATTTTCTGGGTCGACCACACAAAGCTTGGTCTTGGCACACTGGTAACGAATATAGCGGCCTATGGTGGCCGAGGTGCCACCTGTGCCAGGGCTCATCACGATCCAGCTGGGGACGAGATGCGGTTCTCTTTGCATCTGCTCGAAGATGGAGTTGGCGATATTGTTGTTACCGCGCCAGTCGGTGGCGCGCTCTGCGTAGGTAAACTGATCCATATAGTGGCCCGATAGCTCGTCGGCCAGGCGTTGTGACTCGGCGTAGATCTGACTGGAATGCTCGACGAAATGGCAGCGTCCACCATAAAACTCGATCTGTTGGATCTTCTTCTTGGCAGTTGAGGCGGGCATCACGGCGATAAATGGCAGGCCCAGTAGGCGCGCGAAGTAGGCCTCTGATACTGCGGTACTGCCGGATGAAGACTCTATGATGGGTGTATCTTGGGTGATCCAGCCGTTACACAGGGCGTAGAGAAACAGGGATCGCGCCAGGCGATGCTTGAGGCTGCCTGTGGGATGGGTGCTTTCATCTTTTAGGTAAATGTCGATGCCGGGGAGCATAGGCAGTTCCAGCTTGATCAGATGAGTGTCTGCACTGCGTTGATAATCAGCCTCGATCTTTGCGATGGCCTGGTTGACCCAAGATTGATCCATGGTGGCTCCTGAGGTTATTGAGCGGATAGACGTTATAGCTTAACGAAATAAATTATAACGAAAAGGAAAATCGAAAAGAAATGCGACCGAGCGTCGAGGGCGCTTGTTGTGATGATTGAAGGATCGACTGGAAAATGGCTTAAGCGGTATGTTGCAGTGGGTAGCAAACGGGATGAATTAGTTTTGGCTAAAAACAGATGCGTTTTATGGCAATAGGTAAAGCAGACGGGGAAGCTAAGTTTTAAGGGAAAGCTGAAGTTTAGGGTAAAGCTGAAGTTTAGGGTAAAGCTGAGAGATGAGATAACGCGGAGAAAAAATGGTGGAGGGAGAAGGATTCGAACCTTCGAAGGCTGAGCCGTCAGATTTACAGTCTGATCCCTTTGGCCACTCGGGAACCCCTCCATATTTTTTTACAGCAGCACAAGGTAATAACAAGATAAAGATGGTGGAGGGAGAAGGATTCGAACCTTCGAAGGCTGAGCCGTCAGATTTACAGTCTGATCCCTTTGGCCACTCGGGAACCCCTCCACGAGTATCTCTTTATTACATTGTAGGCAAATGGTGGAGGGAGAAGGATTCGAACCTTCGAAGGCTGAGCCGTCAGATTTACAGTCTGATCCCTTTGGCCACTCGGGAACCCCTCCTCAATTGCGGCGGCCATAGTAGTCAGAATCGTTGGCGCTGTAAAGCCCCAATTTAAAATAATTGCTAAAGTTATGGCGCAAGCGGTCGATTAAATAGCAACGAGCTGTTTTATTGATGTTTTTTTATGCGAACTAGTCAGTTGATCATCAACGAAAATCAATTGGGGACCCGACTCAACCAGGCGATAGTCGACCATCGCCGGGGCGAATTTGGTCTGCTGCTGGCCATGCTGTCTAACGACGCCCGCGATATGGCGCAGTTTAACCTGGAGCAAACCCCCAGTGATGTGGAAGCGAAGCTTAAGCGTCAGTTTGAGTTACCGGACGCTCAGCCCCTGACCAGCGCACTGCATCTGGGTGAAGACAGAGATAATAGTGAGCAATTTCATCAAGCGGGTCTCTGTGGTTTTCATCTACAGCAATATTTAAACCCCGAGCCCTTGGTGCATAGAGGGCGAGACCCACTGGCGATGCAAGAGGTGTTGGCTAACTGCGATCCCGTTACCCTGGCACGTTTTCATAATGAACTCGATGCCGATGCACCTGTGATGGAGTTGCCCCATTTTACCGAGCAGATCGTCAGGCAACGTGCGTTAGGAGACATTTTGGCTTAGTTTTAAGTGCGAACGCTCGGGTTTTGCTATATATAGCTAAGAGCATTTTCAGTAAAAAGGTTAAGCGTCAAAATGAAGAAGATTCAAGAAGGTCAATCCGAGTTAGTCAACGATACCTGTAACGATTGTGGCAGCTATGCCGACATAGGCGCTGTGATAGACGAGTTTGACACAGTACTGACTCTGGTTCGTGAGGGTGACAAGGCCCAGAGTGAGTTGCAAGCCATGGCAGAAGCGGCCAAACAGCGTTTCGAGGGCGTAGAGAGTGAAATTAAGGCGGTTGAAGGCGGCCAGGAGCTACGTCTGACCTTTGGTTACAGCGCCGAGAAGATGATTTTTCAACTCGAGCATGGCCTCTAATAAGGGCCTGCTATATTTGCTTGCTAATTAGCTAGTTATTCGTGTAATGTGCACAAATTGAACGTTAAATAATAACAATAACATCTATGTTGTACCGTCTTTGGCGGTTTTACCTTGATAACCTTCTTATTGGCAAAGGTTATCGGCAGTAGGATTTTATGACCAAGCGACAATTTCAACATCTGCTTGAAACGATAGTCAATTCGACGCAGAAACAAGAAGGCCAGTTTAAAGAGACGGCCGAGCTTGCCTGTGATCTGCTCAGTCAATCCCTGAAGGTCGACAACATAGGTGTTTGCCTGTTTTCCGGTTGCGAGACCAGTGAGCTGATTGCTCATAGGGGTTCTCAAAGCCAAGCATCAGTTAATCTGTCTTCTCAGAATCATGTTTCGCGTCCCGCACAGGGTCTTTGTCCTAACTATTTCGAACAACTTAAACGCGGTCGTATCATAGATGTGCTCGACGTGGAGCAGGACAGCCGCGTCGCCGAGATTCGTGAGCATCTACAGGCCAGCGCCGTGGTGTCACATCTCGATGTGGCGATTCGTATCAATGGCCATCTGGAAGGTGTGCTCTATCTCGAGTCTTTACAGCCCCATGAATGGCCGGAAAGCGAGATCCATATCGTTTCCCAGGTCGCCGATCAGCTTGCGTTGACCCTGGCCACCCAGAGAGCCTACGACACAGACGAACGCCTGAGTCTGTTCTTGAAGGCGATAGAGCAGTCTGAACAGATCAGTATGGTAGTCAATCTGGCCACGGATAAGATTGAATACGTCAACGGCGCCCATCACGCCATCTCTGGGGTGCCTAAGCAGCAGATCTTAGGCAAATCGCTAGCCTGTCTGGATTTCTTTAAGCAATCGCCGGTGCAGGCCGATGCGGTTCTGGCCCAAGTCAAGCAAGGCAAGATCACTAAGGGAAACACCCAGTTGACCCGCCGAGACGGCGAAAGCTATTGGCTGCGCTATCGGGTGCGTCCCTTCACCACGCCAAGGGGCAACCATTACGCCCTGGTGACAGCCGAAGATTGCTCGGAAGAGCTGGTACAGCAGAATGAGCTCGAGCGTCTTGCCTGGCGCTGTTCGCTGACTGGCCTGTATAACCGCAGCTATTTCAATCGCGCCTTGGAAAAACTCCGTAGCGGCCACCTGATGTTGATTGATCTCAGAGGCTTTAAGCGCTTCAACGATACCTATGGTCACGAGAAGGGTGATAGCCTGTTGATCGAGGTGGCGCGTCGTATCAAACATTTCGCCAGCGTCAAGAAGGCGGAGCTGATGGCCCGTGTGGGCAGCGATGAGTTTGCCCTGGTGCTACAAGGAGTAGAGGATGAGCAGAGCCTGGATTATGCCATCAAGCGCCTCTATCATCAGCTGAGCCTGCCTGTGCAGGTGGGCGCCGAATCATTTGAGGCTAAACCTGCGCTCTCTGTGGTCGAAATCGATGCCCTGGAGGCTGGGTTCTCTGCGCTTACCTGCGCCGATATCGCAGTGCAATATGCCAAGAAGAAGCAGGGGAGCGCGATACAGATCTTCAACCACGCCCTGTTAAACACCTTCAAAGAAGATGCGCAGATCGAGCGGGATCTGCAGGCGGCGCTGAAGAATCGCGAGTTTGAACTCTATTATCAGCCGCTTAAAGATCTCGGCCGACAGGCCTATATCGGCGCAGAGGCCTTGATCCGTTGGCATCATCCCAAGAAAGGGGTGCTCTATCCCGGCGCCTTTATCGATATCGCCGAGCAAACCGGCATGATCGCCGCCATAGGCGAATGGGTATTAGAAGCCGCCTGCCGTCAACTCAATCTGTGGCAGCACCATAACATCAACATCTCCATGCATGTGAATGTATCGGCGCGGCAGTTTTTCAGTACTCAGCTCTATGATCAGGTATGGCAACTGGTTACTCGTTACCGTATTCGCCCCAATACCTTGATCTTAGAGATCACCGAGACCGAGTTGATGGAAGATGTGGTCTATGCGACTAACCTTTGTAAAGAGTTGGCCGAGTTAGGGGTGGGGCTGGCGATCGACGATTTCGGCACGGGTTATAGCTCGATGCGTTATCTCAAGCAGTTCCCCATCTCTAAGCTTAAAATAGACAGATCCTTCATATCAGATCTGAGTGTCAGTCGTGAGAGCCGCGAGATCGTCAGCGCCATCATCGCCATGGCCAAGGCGCTCAATCTGTCATTGACGGCCGAAGGTGTAGAGACCGCCGAGCAGGAATCTTTCCTGTCGGCATTGAGTTGTCATCAGGCCCAAGGCTTCCTCTACAGCCCAGCCCTTAGGGAAGCCGAATTCAGCCAGTTCCTGCGAGCCAATGCCGAGACGCCGCTGCATTAAAGCAACCAAACTGATGCCACAGTAATGCCACCGCTCTGTAGTGATCTAGCGGTGAAAGTTTGCGTGGGGGCTCTGGTTTGTGGTGGATAAGCCGCCATAGCCGGTTTGACAGCCTATCTATTAGTTTTCTCGGCTAATAATCCAATCTAACTATTTAAGACAGCACTGCTTAAATTTCTTGCCGCTCTGGCAGACGCAGGGATCGTTGCGTTTGGGGTATTTGGGCACAAGTTGCTCGCCCTGGGTGTACCACCAGCGGTCATCCTGTTTCACAAAGTCTGAGATTTCATGAATGGCGTCCAGTCCGTCGCTGTCTTGGTACCAGGCGTGAAACTCCACCATTCCCGCATCTTGAGCTCTGCTGCTTCGATTGACGCTCAGCCCCAGCCAACTCGTATGATTCTCTTCATCGAGGATCTCGACACTCAGGCCGTTAAGATAGTCGGGATGATGGGTATCGATAAGATACTGATGGCGTTTGAGCGCGAAGGCCGAATAGCGGCTACGCATCAAGGATTCGGGATTTGGCGCAATGACCCCGAGATGAAAAGGTTCACAACACTGGTTGTAGCTTAGGGGTTTATCATTCACCGACCTGCCACAGGGGCAAGGGAGGGAGGGGTTAATCATGATTGCTGTTTGACTCGTTTAGTGTCGAAAACTGACGGCCGTAATAGAGGTTAGGTAAGGGCTTGGCGCTATAGTAAAACGACGGTTCCGAACGATTGTTGGTATCTACTGTGAGATACCACTTGCCATCGGCCTTCTTCTTGGAGACGGTGACAAACTTGCCGGCGAACTCACTCACGGGTTCTTCAGTTTCTTTAGGCGGATAGAAGCGGATAAGATAGTAGCCCACATCGGTCGCCTGTTGTTTGTCTAGCTGGCGCTCGACCACGCGAAAATCCACCTCTATCTGGGCATTCTTATGTTTAATCTTGCCAAAGAAGCGTTTGTAGAGCTCGATAATGTTATCGCGCCCCATGGTGATCTCTTTGTTCTGTTGCTCGGGAATGTAGCAGGCATTTTCCGCGTAGATATCCTGAATCACGGCCGCGTCCAGCTGTTCAAACGCGATGCTGAACTGCTTATAGAACTGATTTAAGGCATCATTGTCATTATTTTGGGCAAAGGCTTGGAAATTGAGAGCACAGAGCCCCAAGACAAGGACAAATTTGAAGAGTTTCATTTAGCTATACGCTGCTGCTATTACTAGGGTCACTATAATCCATGGCCTTTTGATGCGAAAGATTTAGTTCTTAACAAATTGTGTCTCTGATGCTAGGCGATGTTTTTTTCTGCAACTTTGCCGCTAATCTCCTCTTTTCTCGACGTTTACAAGCATCAAGGCGTCTGAGCTTTTTATGGCATGAAAAGCAAAACCTACCAGGTTGCTGACCTTAGACTGGTGAAATTTGAGGCGCTTGAAGGGCCCCGCCCGATACCGTACTTGAGTTTTGCTGAGCCTAAACGGATACTTTTACCTGACCGGGCGCTTGTATGCGGTAATTGGTTTAACAACTGATGTAGCGAATTGGCCTAGCGAATAACTCTGCGAGTGACTTAGTGATGAGCTTATGCATTGAGTGAGCTTTTAGGTGGTGTGCCTCGTAACAATAGCACCCATAGCGGTTCCCGGCGTGTTAGTGAAAGACAGAAGTGGAGGAGATAGGCATGAGTGAAGATGAAAGCGCTTTATTTCTCGCTTCTATGCAAGGTGTTAAGCCGTTAAAGGCAAGTAATGCGGTGACGCCGGTTAAGAGAGGCTTGAGCACTGAGGGGCAGAGGCGTCACCATGATGCGCAGCGGCGCTTAGCGCTTGAGAAATTGTCCCTTGAACTGAATGATATTACGCCGCAGGAGCCATACGCCGTGGTGAGCGTTAAGAAACAGGGCGTGCAGGGACAAGTGTTTAAGCTGTTTCGCCAGGGAAAATATGAGGTGCAGGCGGATCTGGATTTAACCGGCCTGAGTCTAGCCAGGGCCAGAGAGCTGCTTTTCGATTTTGTGATAAACAGTCAGGCGTCAGGGTTAAGAAACCTTATCGTGATCCACGGCACTGGAGTAAATAGTCAGCCTATTCCCGCCAAACTCAAATCTTATGTTGCTGCCTGGCTTGCCGAGATAGAGGTGGTGCAGGGATTTCATAGTGCGCCACCGGCCTGGGGCGGCCCAGGTGCCATGATGGTGATGCTAACGAAATCGGAGCAAGATAAGTTAGACACCGCAGAGCAACATGTTAAGGGCACGCACCGCTGGGCCTAACACTTGTGAGCCTAATGCGGCGGCTTAACTCTGAAGGGCCTATTGCACTAGGCTTGGTGATGAGCCAGTTTGCAGCTCCCTAGGGCCTAATGCCGACGTTTTAGCGCTTACATATACAAAAAAATCACCTCCGAGGAGGTGATTTTTTGTTTCTACTCACTCAAATCAGAGCTATGTGCAGAGCTATTTGTACCTGCATGTGCACCTGTTCGATGAGATTGCCGCTTACCATCCACACTGACGGTTAGCTTGCTTGTTCTGCTCATCCAGCCAGACTTTTAGCGGCGCAAAGTAATCGAGTACCGCAGAGGCATCCATGTTTTGCGAGCCAGTGACCACTTCAAGGGCTTCTGGCCAAGGTTTACTCTGACCCATCTCTAACATGGCGTTTAGCTTAGCGCCTGCGTCCTTGTTACCATAGATGCTGCAACGGTGAACCGGGCCCTTATCGCCGGCGATATCACACAGCGCCTTATGGAACTGGAACTGGAGAATATGCGCCAGGAAGTAGCGGGTGTAGGGCACGTTGCCGGGTACATGGTACTTGGCACCCGGATCGAAGTCGGTTTCGCTGCGGGCGATTGGCGCCTTAACGCCCTGATACTTCTCACGCAGCTCCCACCAGGCTTGGTTGTATTGTGCTGGAGTGATCTCCCCGCTGAATACCTTCCAGCGCCATTGATCTATCATGAGGCCGAAGGGCAGGAAGGCCACCTTATCCAGTGCCTGTCTTAGCAAGAGACCGATATCTTTGGAGGCATCTGGCACCTCTTGCAGTAGGCCGATCTGCTTTAGGTAGTTTGGCGTGATCGACAGGGCGACCGTGTCACCAATCGCCTCATGGAAGCCGTCGTTGGCGCTGTTCTTAAAGATGAATGGCTGCTCTTTATAGGCGCGTTGATAGAAGTTGTGCCCGAGTTCATGGTGAATCACGGTGAAATCTTCCGCCGTCTTCTGGATACACATCTTGATACGAATATCATCCAGATTGTCCAGATCCCAGGCCGAGGCGTGACAGACCACATCGCGATCCTTAGGCTGCAGGAAGAGTGAACGGCTCCAGAAGGTTTCCGGCAGTGGGTCGAAACCGAGCGAGGTGAAGAAGCTCTCGGCCTGTTTAACCATCTGATGCTCATCGTAGCCCTGTTTTGCCAGCAGCTCGGTCACATCATAGCCAGGATCCGCATCTTGCGGCGCCACCATGTCATAGACGTTACCCCATTGCTGGGCCCACATGTTGCCGAGCAGATGTGCCGGAATAGGGCCTTGGTTCGGTGCGACTTCATCGCCATATTTTTCGTTTAGCTCGCCCCTGACATAACAGTGCAGCGATTCATACAGAGGCTCTACCTGGCCCCAGAGTCTGTCGAGTTCTGCAGAGAAAGCATCGGGCTGCATGTCGTACTGGCTGCGCCAGAGTTCAGACAGGTTGGCATAACCGAGATCTTTAGCCCCTTCGTTGGCTAACTCCACCTCGCGCTCAAACAGCGGACGCATAGGTTTGGCGATCTCGCGCCAGCCTTTCCAGATCTCCTCAAGCTCTTTTGGATCACGTGAGCTGGCCATGATGCCTGAAAGGTCAGGCTGAGTGAGACAGCGTCCATCGGCCAGGCAGTATTTGCCTTTACCATAGAGGCCATTTAGCTCGGCGCTGATATTGGCAAGCTCGGCATTCTTCTTAGGATCCAGAGGGGCTGGCAACACCAGTGCGCTACGTAAGATGTTCAGTTTACGGGCGTTGACCTCATCCAGTGGTAGCTGGCTATAATTGGCGGCCTGGGTGGCAAGTTGTACCGATAGGGCGGTTTGGCGTTCGCCGATAGAGGCGGCAAGGGCGGCCGTGTCTTCTGTGATGAAGTTGCTGTAGATCCACTCGGCGCGGTTTTGTTCGATAGACAGATCGGCGAGTTGGTTCTCGGCATTGCTGATAAACTGTTTGGCCTCGGCCAGCTTATCTTGCTTAGAGCTTTGCTGTTTTAGACCATCTTGCCCTGCCGCCTGCTGGGCTTTGCTTTCTGCAGTGGCCTTGCTTTCTGTATTAGCATTGTTATCGTCTTTACAGCCGCTGATCCCTAGAGAGAGTGCGATGACCACGGCAACCGGTGTCAACTTGGCACAAATTGGTTTCATGAGTGCTTCCTTTGTTATTTTTGTGTGGCTTTTTGTCGGGCATAGTTTACTCAATTTCATTAAATTTTACAGTTGATCGCGCGTTTCCTTGTCTGCCATAGCCATTAATGGTCCCCATGCCTGTGCAAGGCTTCGCAAAGCTTGTTGATTTCCATTTGACAATAGGTGAACCAGTGTTTAATTTAAACACACGTTTAAATCAGAGTTGTAGGTCACGGAATGGCAAATCGATCCGACACGAAAACAAGAATACTGGATGCGGCAGAAAAGCTATTCGCCGAGCGCGGCTTTTCAGAAACCTCCTTGCGGCTGATCACCAGCAAGGCAGAGGTTAACCTCGCCTCGGTAAACTATCATTTTGGCTCTAAGAAAGAGCTGATCCGCGCCGTACTCGCGCGCTATCTGGACCGTTTCATGCCAGAAGCCTCAGATGCCGTGGTGCAATTAAAACAGGCTAGCGAACCAAGCCTGAATGAGATCTTCTCGTCATTGGTAAAACCGCTCCTCGAGCTTAACAAGTTTAAGGCCGACGGCACCCGCACCTTTTTGCAGCTGTTGGGCCGTGGCTATATCGAGAGTCAGGGGCACCTGAGATGGTTTATTACCACGCATTATGGTGAGCATCTGAGCGAGTTTGTGAAGGCGGTAGCCGAAAGCGCGCCACATATTCCCCCCGCAGAGATGTTTTGGCGATTACACTTTACCTTAGGCACTGTGGTCTTCACCATGGCATCGGCCGATGCCTTGACCGAAATTGCCGAGGCTGATTTCAATGAGCACAATGATATCGAAGCCGTGATCCGCAAGGTTATTCCATATCTGGCTGCCGGTGTGGCAGTGCCTGTGACAACGCAGTAGGGGGCAACATGACACTCTTTATCCTGGCACTATTGGTTATCATAGTGCTTTTTGGCGTGAAAAATATTCGTATGCAGTGCATCACGCGGCCCGTATTCGCCTTCTTTAAGAAGGTGTTGCCGCCGCTCTCCGATACCGAGAAAGAGGCGATGGAAGCCGGTGATGTGTGGTGGGAAGCAGAGCTATTTCGTGGCAAGCCTAATTGGGATACGCTGCACAGCTACGGCCGTCCAAGGCTGACCGAAGAGGAGAAAGCCTTTATCGATGAGCAGGTGATGACGGCCCTGACTATGATTGATGATTTCAACATAGTGCAGGAGCGTAAAGATCTGCCGCCCGAGCTGTGGGACTACTTCAAGAAAGAGGGCTTCTTCGCCCTGATCATCCCCAAAGAATATGGTGGTAAGGCCTTTTCTGCCTATGCCAACTCAACCATCGTCAGTAAGCTTGCCAGTCGCAGCGTCAGTGCGGCGGTGAGTGTTATGGTGCCAAACTCCCTAGGCCCTGGCGAACTGCTGACCCACTATGGCACCAAGGAGCAGCGCGATCACTGGCTGCCGAAACTGGCCAGCGGTGAAGCCGTGCCTTGTTTTGCTCTGACAGGCCCCGAGGCGGGTTCAGATGCGGGCGCCATTCCCGATACCGGCATAGTGTGCCGCGGTGAGTTCCAGGGCGAAGAGGTGTTAGGCCTCAAGCTTAACTGGGACAAGCGTTATATCACCCTGGCTCCGGTATCTACCGTATTGGGCTTGGCCTTCCAGATGCGTGATCCTGAAGGCCTGCTGGGAGACAGAGAAGAGATAGGGATCACCTGCGCCCTTATTCCAACGGATCATCCTGGCGTTGAGATAGGTAATCGTCACAATCCGCTTAACATGGGCTTCATGAATGGTACGACTCGCGGCGAGGATGTCTTCATTCCGCTGGATTGGATCATTGGTGGGCCACAGTACGCGGGCCGGGGCTGGCGCATGCTGGTCGAGTGTCTCTCGGCCGGTCGCGGCATCTCGCTGCCCGCCTTGGCGACGGCATCTGGTCATGTCACCACTAAGACCACGACTGCTTACGGTTATGTACGCCATCAATTTGGCTTGTCCATCGGCCAGTTTGAAGGGGTGCAAGAGGCCTTGGCGCGTATCATCGCCAACACCTATCAGCTGGAGGCGGCGCGCCGTCTGACTACCACGGGGATCGATCTTAAGGTCAAGCCTTCGGTGGTTACCGCCATCGCCAAGTATCATATGACAGAGATGGGCCGGGATGTGCTCAACGATGCCATGGATATTCAATCGGGCAAGGGGATCCAGCTTGGGCCTAAAAACTATCTAGGTCATGGCTATATGGCCACGCCGATATCGATCACGGTAGAAGGGGCGAACATTCTTACCCGCAGCCTGATGATCTTCGGACAGGGGGCGACACGTTGTCATCCTTACGTACTGGCCGAGATGGAAGCCGCGGCCATGGAAGATACCGGCGAGGCGTTAGAGCGTTTTGATAATCTGCTGCTGGGTCACATGGGCTATGCGGCTCGTAATGCCCTAAGTTCACTATGGGGCGCCTTAACCGGCAGCCGATTCAACTCGGCGCCCGTGTCCGGCGAAACCAAGCAGTACTATAAGGATATGACTCGTCTGTCGGCGGCGCTTGCCTTCGTCACCGATCTCTCCATGTTGGTAATGGGCGGCGATCTCAAGCGCAAGGAGATGTTGTCGGCACGTTTGGGTGATGTGCTCAGCGAACTCTACTTGGGCTCGGCCACCCTCAAGCTGTTCGAAGATAATGGTCGTCAGCAGGACGACCTGCCGACCGTACACTATGTGATGCAGCTTAGGTTGCAAAGAGCGGCTAAGGCGCTTTACGGCGCGCTGCGTAACTTCCCTAACCGCCCGCTGGCCTATGCGATGCGAGCCTTGGTGTTTCCACTGGGTAACCATTTCAATGGCCCGGACGACAAGCTCACCATTGCCGTGTGTCAGAGCATGCTCAGACCCGGTCCGGCCCGTGATAGGTTGACCCATCTGTGCCCAGATTTCGAAGGGGATAATGGCGGGATCGCCGAGGTGGAAGATGCGTTTATCGCTCAGTACAAGGCAAAGCACCTGTTTAAGACGCTGCGCAAGGCTCAGAAGGAAGGCAAACTTGAGCGTAAACAGGCAAACGATGCCCTGTATGCCCAAGCCTATGAGCTTAAGATCATCACTGAGGCCGAGCGCGACACGCTACTCGAGGCCGACAGGCTACGTAAGATAGCGATCGCTGTGGATGAGTTTGAAAGCCTGTAAAGCTTTATGATCTTGAACTTTCAGCTCTAATGTTCTGGCGTTGACTATAGGCCAGGCATAAAAAAAGGTACGCATTGCGTACCTTTTTCTTTTTCAGGCGGTTCATCTAGATTAACGAACCACTAGGTTGTCGCTGAAAGTCTTAGGCGACGATCAGAACCTTACAGGTGTTAGTGCCACCGATAGTTTCCATCGCGTCACCCTTGGTCATCAGTACCATGTCACCGGATGTGAGGTAACCCGCTTCGGTCAGAGCTTCGAGTGCCTTCTTCGCCAGCTCGTCTGCGCCGTAGGCCGTTGAGTCGAAGTAGACAGGTTGTACGCCGCGATACAGTGCCATCTTAGCTAGAGTCACATCGTGACGTGATAGGGCAAGGATAGGCAGGGCAGAGCTGATACGAGACATAAGCTGAGGCGTCGCACCAGATTCTGTCAGAGCAACGATAGCCTTAACGCCTTCTAGGTGGTTGGCCGCATACATAGTTGATAGCGCGATAGTCTCTTCAACAGAGGTGAAACGCTCGTCCATACGGTGCTTAGACACCTGAACGCTTGGGTGTGCCTCGGCGCCAAGACAAACGTTAGCCATCGCTTTAACGGTTTCTTCTGGGAAGTCACCGGCAGCGGTTTCGGCCGAAAGCATCACGGCGTCAGTGCCATCGAGCACGGCGTTAGCCACGTCCATTACTTCGGCGCGGGTTGGCATTGGGCTGGTGATCATAGACTCCATCATCTGAGTCGCGGTGATCACGCTCTTGTTCAGCTGACGAGAGCGGCTGATCAGTTTCTTCTGCACCGCAACCAGGGCAGCATCACCAATTTCAACACCCAGGTCACCACGGGCAACCATCACGGCGTCAGAGGCCAGGATCACATCGTCCATCGCTTCATCAGAGGCGACGGCTTCGGCGCGTTCGACTTTAGAGACGATCAGGGCATTGCTACCAGCCTTCTGGGCCAGTTCACGGGCGTAGTTCAGATCGGCGCCGCTGCGTGGGAAAGAAACTGCCAGGTAGTCGACCTTGATAGCCGCTGCTGTGATGATGTCTTGCTTGTCTTTCTCGGTCAACGCCGCTGCGGACAAACCACCACCTTTCTTGTTGATGCCCTTGTTGTTAGACAGGGGACCGGCAACCGTCACTGTGGTGTGAACCTTATTACCTTCAACTTTTTCTACTTTAAGCTGAACACGACCGTCGTCGAGCATCAGGATATCGCCGATGGTGACATCTTGTGGTAGCTCTTTATAGTCGATACCCACTTGGTGTTCATCACCTTGGCCTTTTTCGAGATCGGCATCTAAGATAAATGCCTGACCGATATCCAGTTGCACCTTCTTGTTGTCTTTGAAGGTTGATACACGGATTTTAGGGCCTTGTAGATCACCCAGTATGGCAACGTGAACACCGAGTTCTTTGGCGATATTTCGCACGTCGGTGGCACGTTTCAGGTGATCTTCAGGTGAACCATGAGAGAAGTTTAGGCGAACAACGTTTGCACCAGCTTTGATGATACGACGTAGATTGTCGTCACGATCGGTTGCTGGACCCAGAGTCGTTACAATTTTGGTTCTGCGGAACATGAGATACTCCGTTAAGTTTTAAATAATCTTACTCTATATTAACAGACAAAATGGAGTTTTGTAGGAAAATTACAAACAAAATGATCTATCTCAAATTATTAATTTTGTGAACTGCTGCGATTAAAAGTGAAAAAAAAGGCGGCCCCTTATACAAGGGCCGCCTAATATCCTTACAAAACTGGACTATAGTGTCGCTTCTTTGTCGATGCGAGACTCTTTCAGCACCTCTTTTACCCGCTTTAAACTCTCTCTGAAACGTGGGCCGCGGCGCAGGGTAAAACCAGTTGCCAACACGTCGACAATGACCAGTTGAGCCAGGCGTGAAGCCATGGGCAGATACATGTCGGTATCTTCGGGGACTTCCATGGTCACTGGCAGGGTACATTCGGCGCTCAGCGGCGAGTTACGTGAGGTGATGGCGATCACCGCGGCGCCGTTCTCACGGGCCAGACGGGCGATATCAATCAGTGACTTGGTACGGCCTGTGTGGCTGATCAACACCACGACGTCGCCTTCGCTGCTGTTGATACAACTCATGCGTTGCATCAAAACATCGTCGAAGCAGATCACTGGTACATTGAAGCGGAAAAATTTGTTCTGTGCGTCATGGGCAACAGAGGCCGAGGCGCCAAGGCCAAAGAAGGAGATCTTCTTTGCCTGAGTAAGAATGTCGACCGCCTTATTGATGGCAGCTGTGTCCATGCTCTGTCTGGCGGTATCCAGTGCCGCCATTGAAGATTCGAAGATCTTAGTGGTGTAGGAGTCTGGGCTGTCGTCTTCTTCGACGTGGCGGCTGACATAAGGCGTACCGTTGGCCAGGCTCTGTGCTAAGTGCAGCTTAAAATCGGGGAAGCCTTTAGTGTCGAGACGGCGGCAGAAGCGGTTCACAGTAGGTTCACTCACGTCGGCCATCTTGGCCAGGGTGGCGATGCTGGAGTGAATCGCGGTTTGTGGTGACGCCAGGATCACCTCAGCCACTTTACGTTCCGACTTACTGAAATGTGTTAGGTTTTTCTGAACCTTTTCTAGGGTATTCATATGCGTACATCCACTGGATTGTAATGTAATTATATTTATTCTTTTATGTCATGATAGAACCAAACAAAAAGTGCTACAGTTTGGTTTATATGACGAATTATGATCTAACTACAGAGCAAACTTTCTACTATATATAGTAATTTAATCACAAAAAGCATATCAGATTTTGGTGTCTCGTTGCTAGTTTACTAATAGGTCATTTTTTGCAAAATTTAGATGCAATTAACAAATTCTGTTGTTATATTACAACAAACATGTGAGCTTCTCATCGAAACGATGGGACACAGTACATAGGAGATTTTTAAGCTATGGGCATGACATCACCAGAAGCCAAAGCTTGTGATTTTGTATTGTTCGGCACCAAAGGCGATCTCGCCAGACGTAAGTTACTCCCTTCTCTTTATCAACTGGATAAGGCAGGTCTACTTAATGAGGAGACTAAGATAATCGGAGTAGCCAAAGACGCCTTTAGCCATGATGAGTATCAGGAGCTGGTTGTCACGGCATTAAAGAGCTTCGTTAAAGAAGCCCTGTGTGATGAAACCCTCGAGCGATTCCTAAAGCGCTGTGTCTACATTGGGACTAACTTCACCGAGGCAGAAGGTTACAGTGCCTTCCATGAGATCCTCGAGCCCAAGAAGCGCGTCATGGTGAACTACTTCGCGACGCCGCCGGCCATCTTCGGCGATATCTGTCGCTGCCTGCATGAACAAAACCTTATCTATCCCGATACCCGTGTCGTCCTCGAAAAGCCCATCGGCTCAGATCTCGCTTCTTCTAAAGTCATTAACGATCAAGTCAGCGCCTACTTTAATGAAAACCAGGTTTATCGTATCGACCACTACCTAGGTAAAGAGACGGTACAGAACCTGATCGCACTGCGATTCGCCAACTCTTTGTTTGCCTCTAAGTGGGATAACCGCACGATAGATCATGTGCAGATCACCGTTGCCGAAGAGGTGGGTATCGAAGGGCGTTGGGGCTATTTCGATAAGGCCGGTCAGATGCGCGACATGATCCAAAACCATCTGCTACAGGTACTTACCTTGGTCGCCATGGATCCACCGGTAAACCTAGACGCAGACAGCATTCGCGATGAGAAGGTAAAGGTACTTAAGTCACTGCGTAAGATAGATGCCGATAACATCTATGAAAACACGGTGCGCGGTCAGTACTCTGCCGGTTTCCTCAAAGGGGCGCCAGTACCTGGTTACCTAGAGGAAGAGGGCGCTAATACTCAGTCTCACGCCGAAACCTTCGTCGCCCTGCGCGTCGATATCGACAACTGGCGTTGGGCCGGTGTGCCTTTCTATCTGCGTAGCGGCAAGCGTATGCCGACCAAGAGTTCTGAAATTGTCGTCTATTTCAAGAACCCACCACACAACCTGTATCGCTCAAGCTACCGTAACCTGCCGCCAAACAAGTTGACGATTCGTCTGCAGCCTCACGAAGGAGTTGAGATCCAGATGATGAACAAGGTGCCGGGTCTTGAGCAGAAACAGCGACTGCAAACCACTAAGCTGGATTTGAGTTTCTCCGATACCTTCAAGAACGACCGTATCGCCGATGCCTATGAGCGTCTGCTGCTTGAGGCCATGCTGGGTAATCAGGCACTGTTCGTGCGCCGCGATGAAGTTGAGCAGGCATGGACCTGGGTCGACGGCATCATCCAGGCGTGGGAAGAGAGCAATGAGAAGCCTAAGCCATACCCAGCCGGTAGCTGGGGCCCTGTGGCATCAGTTGCTTTGATCGCTAAAGACGGCCGCTCTTGGGACGAATAAGGGAATTTTAAGATGATTAAAGAATCCGTATTCAAATCTTTTGATAGCAAAGACAGCCTGGAGGCACAACTTGCCGACCGCATCGCCGAGCAGCTTCAGGCGGCTATCGATGCCCGTGGTAAGGCGAGCCTGGTAGTGTCTGGCGGCTCTACACCATTGGCGCTGTTCAAGCTGCTGAGTCAGAAGGCGATTGAGTGGAACGATGTCTATATCACTCTGGCCGATGAGCGCTGGGTCGATAGCGAGCACAGCGATTCCAATGAGCGCTTGGTGAGGCAGCACCTGCTGCAAAACCGCGCCGCGGGCGCCAAGTTTCGCGGCCTGAAGAATATGTTCGCCACCCCAGAGGCTGGCGTCGACATGGCCATTGAGCAACTCGCCAATTTCCCTAAGCCCTTCGATGTGGTGGTGCTTGGTATGGGCAACGACGGCCATACCTGTTCCTGGTTCCCGTGCGCTAAGGAGATTGAACAGGCGCTGAGCACCCAAGCACTGTGTCTGGCGGTGAATCCGGGTGAGGCGCCCCATGGTCGCATGACCATCTCTAAGCAGGGGATTTTAGCGTCACGCCAAATCTATTTACACATAGTCGGTGAACAGAAGCTCGCCGTTTACCGACAAGCGCTTGAGAATGACGATGCCAAGGCGATGCCGATACGTGCGGTACTTGCCCAGCATAAGACACCCGTCGATGTTTATTGGAGCGCTTAAGGAGCGATTATGCATTCAGTAGTACAGTCAGTTACCGACAGGATCATTGCCAGAAGCCAAGCGACTCGTGCAAAGTATCTTGCGGCGCTGGGCGAAGCAAAAGCCAATGGCGTTCATCGCAGCAGCCTAAGCTGTGGCAACCTAGCCCACGGTTTTGCCGCCTGTAGCCCGGCGGATAAGAATGCCATCAAGGCATTCAACAAGGCCAACATAGGTATTGTCACCGCCTTCAACGACATGTTGTCGGCCCATCAGCCATATGAGCATTACCCTCAGCTGCTGAAAGAGGCCTGTCACGAGGTCGGCAGCGTTGCCCAGGTTGCAGCCGGTGTGCCAGCCATGTGTGACGGTGTGACCCAAGGGCAACCCGGCATGGAGCTCAGTCTGCTTAGCCGTGAGGTAATTGCCATGTCAACGGCTGTGGGTCTGTCTCACAACATGTTTGACGGCGCCTTGCTGCTGGGGATCTGTGACAAGATAGTTCCTGGCCTGTTGATCGGCGCTCTGAGCTTCGGTCATCTGCCTATGTTGTTTGTGCCAGCCGGTCCGATGAAATCCGGTATTCCTAACAAGGAGAAGGCGCGGGTTCGACAAAAGTTTGCCCAGGGGCAGGTGGATCGCGCCGCGCTCTTGGAAGCCGAGTCTAAGTCTTATCACAGCGCGGGCACCTGTACCTTCTACGGTACGGCAAACAGCAACCAGCTGATGCTGGAAGTGATGGGCCTGCAACTACCAGGTTCCTCATTCGTGAATCCTGACGATCCGCTGCGTGAAGCCCTCAATAAGATGGCGGCAAAGCAGGTGTGTCGTCTGACCGAGATGGGTACTCAATACACACCAATCGGTGAGGTGGTTAACGAGAAATCTGTGGTCAATGGCATAGTTGCCTTGCTGGCAACGGGTGGCTCAACCAATTTGACCATGCATATCGTTGCCGCTGCCCGTGCTGCCGGCATTATCGTTAACTGGGATGATTTCTCTGAGCTGTCTGATGCCGTGCCGTTACTCGCCCGCGTTTATCCTAACGGTCACGCCGACATCAACCACTTCCACGCCGCTGGCGGTATGGCCTTCCTGATCAAGGAACTGCTCGATGCAGGATTGCTACATGAAGATGTGCTGACGGTGGCCGGTCCTGGTCTGCGTCGTTACACCCAGGAGCCACGCCTTATCGACAATGAATTGGTTTGGGTCGAAGGCCCAAGTGACTCTCTGGATACAGAGGTGCTGACGGGCGTGGCGTCGCCATTCCAGGCCAACGGCGGATTGAAGCTGCTTAAGGGTAACCTGGGCCGCGCGGTGATCAAGGTATCAGCGGTTGCCGAATCGCACCGATTTGTCGAGGCGCCAGCCGTAGTGATCGACGATCAAAACAAACTTGAAGGCTTGTTCAAGGCCGGAGAGCTCGACAGAGACTGTGTGGTCGTGGTTAAAGGTCAGGGACCTAAGGCGATCGGTATGCCTGAGCTGCATAAGCTAACGCCTATCCTGGGCTCGCTACAGGATAAAGGCTTTAAGGTTGCGCTGCTGACCGATGGCCGTATGTCCGGCGCGTCCGGTAAGGTGCCTGCGGCGATCCATCTGACGCCAGAGGCATTAGGCGGTGGTCTGATCGCTAAAGTTGTAGATGGTGACCTGATTCGTGTCGATGCCAATACAGGTGAGGTGAGCCTGCTGGTCGATGAGGCTGTACTGGCGAGTCGTGAAGCGGAAAAAGTCGATCTACGCAGTACCAGTTTCGGCATGGGCCGCGAACTGTTTGCGGCGCTGCGTTCCAATTTAAGTAGTCCAGAGACGGGTGCACGTTGCACCACGACCATAGACGAAAATTATTAATCATTGAGGAAGCTTTTAGCAATGGCTGAGAATAACTGGTCAATTCAACCCCAAGATATTTTTAAACGTAGCCCGATCGTTCCCGTCATGGTGATTAATAAGATTGAGGATGCGGTTCCACTCGCCAGAGCCCTGGTTGAGGGTGGTATCAGCGTATTGGAAGTGACGCTGCGTACCCCCTGTGCGCTGGAAGCGATCACCAAGATCGCCAAAGAGGTGCCCGAAGCCTTGGTTGGTGCGGGTACTGTGCTTAACGAAGCGCAGCTGCAGCAGGCAATCGACGCCGGCGCTCAGTTTGTGATCACCCCGGGTGCCACGCCTGAGCTGCTAAAGGCGGCGATGAAAGGCAGTGTGCCGTTAATCCCTGGCGTTGCTAGCATCTCTGAGGTGATGGCGGGTATGGCCTTGGGTTACACCAACTTTAAGTTCTTCCCTGCTGAGGCATCTGGCGGCGTGAATGCGCTGAAGGCTTTCTCTGGTCCGCTAGCCGACATACGTTTCTGCCCAACTGGCGGTATTACCCCGAGCAGCTACAAAGATTATTTGGCGCTTAAGAATGTCGATTGTATCGGCGGCAGCTGGATTGCCCCAACCGATGCGATGGAGCAGGGCGACTGGGCGCGTATCACTCAGTTGTGTAAAGACGCCATCAACGGCCTGTAATAACTGCTTGTAAATACAGAAAGCAATATAAAAAACCTCTGCCTAGGCAGAGGTTTTTTTGTATCTGATTAATATGAGCTATAGGCTGTAAGGCTGAACAGAACTACTTGGCTTCGCTGTACTGGTAGTCGCTGCTGGCCTGCCAGATGCGGTATCTAAGCTGAGCACCTGCTGGCAAGTAAAACACCTTAGGTAAGCGACTGTCGTAGGCTAAGGTAAGTTTCTCAGGCAGGGTGAGAAATGCTGTCTTTTTTGCCTTATCGAAACAGGCCATCATGGTGCTAGGACCTTGATGTATGGCATCCACCTGATAGTAGTTATAGCCCCAGCCTTTTACCGTATGCTGAGTTATCTCCCCCGACAGCCCATGCTTGTTGCAATCTACCTCTTCGCTACGGCCGATGGCTATCTCCAGGCGATAGTCGCCTTCATTGGCAAGCTTTGGCAGGGTAAGAATATGCTGCACCAGGCCGTCAGCTGGCGCAGGAAACATCTTAGTAGCTTCCTCGGCTTGATAGTCGCTCGCAGAGTAGCTCACTGCAACGGGCATGGTTAACTGCTGTGGCTTAGCCGGACTGGTCGCCTGGGCACAGAAGGTGCTAAGGGGGAGACCCAGGCCGATTAGTAGGGCAGATGTATATTTGTTCAATGGTAATTTCATGAAAGCTCCTAGCGTTAAATTGAACGGTTATACAGGTATAAACGCTAGCATAGAGGAAAAGGGTTAAAAGCAAAGACATAATTTTTAATTAATTGTTTTTAGTTAATTTTTAAGATGGCTTGTGACGAGAATGGCAGTTTTCTATTCGAGCATCTCATATTTGTTTACTTTGAAAATCAAACTAGTTAATATGCCGACTGTTTGGTTTTCAAAGTATTTGGAGAGAGCGTCTCCAGTACTGATAATGACAACCGATAGCTACGAATCGATATACGAGCCTATGTACAAAGCTATGTACGAACCTATATACGAACCAGTAGAAGTTAACCGTTAAAAGTTAATCAACCCAAGTTAAACAACCAACAGTTAACTAGCCAAAGTTAACCAATAAAAACAAATAGAGAAACATTCATGTCTAACGTTAAGGATCATCTAGCCCCCTGGCAGCACAGTCATCAGTTCGCCAATTTAAACAGTGATGGCGAGCGCAACACCCGTTATGTGTTGCTGCTAACCCTATTTACCATGATCGCCGAGATTGTTGCTGGTACCGTATACGGTTCGATGGCCTTATTGGCCGACGGTTGGCATATGGGGACCCATGCCGCGGCGTTTCTCATTACCCTGTTTGCCTATCACTATGCGAAGAAACATGCCAACAGCCCTGATTTTGCCTTTGGTACAGGTAAGGTAAGCGTCTTAGGGGGCTTTACCAGTGCCGTCGCGCTCGGACTGGTAGCGCTGCTTATGGTGGTTGAGTCGGTGAGCCGGCTGTTTAACCCAGAGCAGATCCACTTTAACGAAGCCATCTTTGTGGCGGTGATCGGCCTGACGGTCAATGTAATTTCTGTCTTTTTGCTAAAAGACCACCATGGACATCACCACCACCACGGGCATCATCACAGTCATAACCACAGTCACGGGCATCATCACGATCACAACCATGAGCATGATCACAGCCATGAGCACGAAGATAGCCACGAGCATGACGCTCATCACCATGTTCATGAGCATAAACATGAGAAAGCGCATGCACACGGTGACAAGGGTCATCATGATCACAACCTGCGCGCAGCCTATTTCCATGTAATGGCCGACGCCTTGACCTCTCTGCTCGCCATTGGCGCCTTACTGTTCGGTAAGTATCTGGGACTGACCTGGTTAGATCCCGTGATGGGCGTGGTTGGCGCTGTGATCATCACCAGCTGGGCGTGGGGCTTGATGAAGCAAACTGGGCCGATTCTGCTCGATGCCAGCATAGAGAAACAATACGTTAAGCAGATGGTTGAGTTGATTGAGGCCGAGCAAGATCATCAGGTGAGCGACATTCACGTCTGGCGTGTTAGCGCCGATCATTATGCCGCCATGGTCTCTATCGTCAGCCATGCGCCGAAGGAGCTGGATTATTTCAAGCAGAAGTTGGCCAAATTTGAACGTATTGACCATCTGACGGTCGAACTCATCACTTGCCGCCAAGTAGCTTGCCAAGGGGCAGAATAAGCTTAAGTTTCGAACTCTTTAAAAAGGAATTGTGCGTTAACGATGAATAATGACCTATTGAGCCACACCATAGTCGAATTTTATGAAAAGCTCTCGTCTTGGGAGATGGCTGTAGTCAAGGATGCCGGCTACTCCTTACCTCAGATCCATGCCGTGGAGATTTTGGGCGGCAATGGTGACATGCGCATGAAAGAGTTGGCGGAGAAGATGGGGATCACCACAGGTACGCTGACGGTGCAGATCGATAAGATGGAGCAGGCGGGCCTAGTTGCGCGTAAGGCCCACCAGCAAGACAGACGATCGATTCTGGTTGGTCTAACCCAGCAGGGGCAGGCTGTCTACCGGGAGCATGACCAATTGCACCATGGCTTGTCTGATCAACTTACCGCTAAGTTCTCCGACAGCGAACGTGAGCTCTTGTTGAGTTTTTTTCAGCGCATGAACAGCGAGTTTTAACCCGCTACTCATGCACTGCGTCTGTAAAAACACTTTTTTTTCACCTCGGGTGTGTAGACTCCCGAGTGTTACTTCAAAGCGCTAAAGCCTTGCTCGTCAATAGTCTTATGCGATTAACAACTGGCAATTAACAACTAGCAACTAGTAGCTGTCAGTTAACAAATAGCCTTTCAGCTATCACCCTTAAGTCATAGCTGTTAACAAAGGTGATCTGTGCCTGTGTTGGTAGGCGGATGGCGATTACAATTGTGGCGCGGTGTGTTGATTGGTAATATTGCCGCAACATTTCTGCGCCGAGGCTATCTGAATTTTGACTAAAGGCAAATTTTTGATAGCTAATTGCTACTTCGCTAAGTGCTTTGAGCATGAATAGCTTCTGACTCAGGCTAGGTTTGGTTCTGATGCGGAAGATGATGCAGAAGATGAAAAAGTAGTTTTGGCGTTAATGGACTAACAGGCCGTTGTAACAGGCGGCTTGGTTATTTTTTTAACGTCATTTTTGGTTTATTTACAGAGAGAACACTCAGTGCTGTCACGCGTTAAAACCCTTTCGGCGAATCAGTTTACGCTGATCACCGCCTTATTTTATGTTGGCATATTTAATATTCCGCTGTTTCAGATCGTTAAGCAGGGTATAGAAAAACAAGCCGAGGTTAATTACCTCTTCATCGCCACCATTCCGCTATTTCTTATCTTCGCGTTAAGCTTCATCTTCTCGCTTTTTTCGGTTAAGTATCTACTTAAACCGTTTTTCATCATGGTTACTCTGATCTCTTCCAGCGTGTTTTTCGCGGCGCTGCAATATGGCGTCGTGTTCGATTATGGCATGATCGAAAACACAGTGCAGACCAACAGCGCCGAGGCCTTAACCTATCTTAACTGGTCATCAATTTTAAACTTTACCCTGACCGGATTGTTGCCGGCGCTGCTGATCTTAAAGGCCGATATCGTCTACAAGCCTTTCGTCAAAGAGCTGCTGCATAAGCTTGCCTTCATGTTCGCTATGCTTGCCGGTATCGCGGTGATCGGCTTCTTCTATTATCAAAACTATGTCGCCTTTGGCCGTAACAACGATCAGATGAAGCGCTACATAGTCCCTACCTATGCCATCGGATCTATGATCAAGTATGTCAAGGTTAACTACTTCCAGGAACCGCTGGTCTATAAGGTGCAGGGCAAAGATGCCAAGAACCTGACCTTAGATCATAACGGCAAGCCTAACTTGGTGGTGGTTGTGGTCGGCGAGACCGCCAGGGCCCATAACTATGAGTATTATGGCTATGATAAGCTGACCAATGCCCATACCAAGGCCTATGACATGATTGCCTTTAAAGATACCGAGTCATGCGGCACCGCGACCGCGGTGTCACTGCCTTGTATGTTCTCGAGTATGGATAGAGAAGATTACGACGCGCGCCGGGCCCAGGCCCAGGACACCGCCATGGACGTGCTGGATCACGCCGGTATCTCGCTTAACTGGCTGGATAATGACAGTGGCTGCAAGGGCGTGTGTGACCGCGTTAAACACATCAACATAGATCTCAATAGCGACCCAGAGCTCTGCGATGGTCACTACTGCTACGATCAGGTGCTGCTGAATGAACTCGATAAGCGCCTTGGCGAAGGTATCAGCCAGGATACCCTTATCGTGCTGCACATCATAGGTTCACACGGCCCGACATACTATTTGCGCTACCCAGAAGCCCATCGCAAGTTTGTACCCGATTGTCAGCGTAGCGACATCCAAAACTGCAGTAATGAAGAGCTGATGAATACCTATGACAACACCATCTTGTATTCCGACTATATTATCGCTCAGGTGATCTCACGCCTCGAGGCGCAGCAGAACAAGGCCGACACTGCCTTGCTCTATGTGTCCGACCACGGCGAGTCGCTGGGGGAGAGTGGCATGTACCTTCACGGTGCACCTTATGCGATAGCACCGGATGAGCAGATCAAGATCCCTATGTTAGCCTGGCTCTCAGCGGATTTTGCCTCCGACAATGGTTTAGACAAGCAGTGTCTGCGTGAATATGCCACCAAGGGCGGCTTCTCCCACGATAACCTCTTCTCCAGCTTGCTCGGGTTGATGAACGTATCGACCGAGGTGTATCGCAAGGAGATGGATCTGTTTGCGACTTGCCGGGTAAAATAGTGGTTTGTAACATAAAAACAACAAAAATAGCTGGTAAGGCTTAAAATTTTCGTTATTGTAGAGATTGCGCCTTCATTCACTAAGGTACTCGGATGAAGGCGCCTAGTGTGCGCTAGTGTTTCTCTAATAATAAAATGGCGAAAATCTCTATGAATTTGGCTAAACAACTTACCGAGACCGAACTTTCCGCTAAAATTCTCAGGCATGCCGTTCCGCGCATGTCTGAACTCAATATCCCAGTAACCCCAGATAATTATGCCGTGTGGTATGAGTATTTCCGTGGGGTCAATCTGGATCTTAAGCGCGCCATAGACACCTTAGTGGCCAGCCGCGCCCAGTTTACCGCCGAGGTCAATGCTGGCCTCTATAACAGCTTCATTCGCGAGCAGTCACCCGAGGTGATCGAGAATGTGCAGATAGAGACGCAGATCTTAATCAATAATTTTATGACCCGTTTATCCGAGGTCACTGCTGGTACGGCGCAGTTTAACCTCAGCCTGACCACCTTTCAGCAAAATATCAGCCAGGAACCAGACCCTAAGACCCTCGAGCGCCTAGTCGATACCCTGGCCGAAGAGGTGTCTCAGGTGGTGATCAGCAATCGTCAGATGGAAGCGAATCTGAAGACGATGAATCAGGAGGTCGCTGCCCTAAAGGCAGAGATGGAAGATCTCAATATTGCCGTGATGACAGATCAGCTTACCTCGCTGCGTAATCGCCGCGCCTTCGATGAGGAGGTGCTGGGTCATATTCAACGATTTAGAAGAGAGCAGCGCCTTAGCAGCTTGCTGCTGGTCGATATCGACAACTTTAAGCAGTTTAATGACACCCACGGTCACCTGGTGGGAGACAAGGTACTTGCCTATATCGCATTGGCGTTAAAGCAAGGGGTGAAGGGGGATGACTTTGTCGCGCGTTACGGCGGCGAAGAGTTTGTGATCCTGCTGCCCGATACCGAGCACTCTGGTGCAATGGTGGTGGCCGAGCAGCTTAGGGCACGTATCGCCGAGCGCCATCTAAGCATAGGCAAAGATAAGAAGCTATCACTTGGGGCGATCACCGTCTCCATCGGGGTGGCGACACTGCGCCACGATGACGACAGAGAGTCTTATCTGGTGCGCGCCGATGAAGCCCTATATAGAGCCAAGTCGGCGGGCCGCAACTGTGTGAAAGGCTAACTCAGTTAAGCGCTAGCCTTGCTGTCAGCGGCAGTTTAAAGCAGATGTTAGACGCTAAGCATATTAGTGGTTAACGCTTGTACGTTCGGTAAACAAGCACAGCGCATAAGCTGGGCGTACCAGCTAGTCTTGTTTCGGCTTGAGGGGCATGTCCATCTTGATCAGATGCTCCTCCATGTCGAAGGTCACACTAAAGCCCAATTTCTTCGCCAGGCTTGCCATGTTGCGGTTTTCAAACATGGTGAAGCCAGTAAGCACCTCAGTGTCATTGGCCTTGTAATAGGCGATCAATTTTTCCAGTAATAGTTTACCTATGCCTATCCCCTGATGATCGCTGCGCACCGCCATGGCAAACTCGGCCTCGGTATTGTCGGGGTCGATGGAGGCCCTCACGGCGCCTAAAGTAATATCATCGCCATCGGCGCCCTTAGTGGTAGCGATAAAGGCCATCTCCCTGGCGTAGTCAATCTGTGTAAGCACCGCCATCTCTTCATGGGTCATCTTAGAGCGCACGCCAAAATAGCGTTTATACCTGTCTTCGTCAGAGAGGGAGTTATCAAAAGCCAGATGCTTAGGCTCATCTTCCGGCAAAATAGGCCTTAGCATGATCTTGAGACCGTTTTTCAATACCGCATGCTCTTCAAGCTCCTTAGGGTAGGGGCAAATCGCCAGGCGGTTGGTATTGTCCTGGGCATTGGCATTGAGCTGAATATTCACATCTAACAGGGTGATCTGCTCACCGGCGCACAGCACAGGGTTAAGATCTAAGCCCGCGATCTCGGGGCAATCTATGATGAGATGGGAGATCTGGGTCAGCATGACGCACAGGGCGTTCATGTCTAAGCCCAGCGGCAGATGCCTGTCTTTGAGCTTGTGGGTCTTCAGCGCCTGGATCACCATGTAGCGGGCCAGGGTCATATTCAGTGGTGGCAGGGCAACCGCCGCATCTGTGCTGGGCTGCCACTCGGAGCCGCCTTCGCCAAGCAGGATGGCCGGGCCAAATACGGGATCATGGGTCACCGCGACGCGGATCTCTTGGGTGCCAGCGGTGAGCGCCATCTTCTGCACTATCAGCCCCTGGATGTCGGCGTCTTGGTTGAGCGAATGTACCCGGCCGACCATGGCATCGGCGGCCTGTAACACCTCCTGATGGGAGGTGAGGTTGAGCATGACGCCATGAACATCGGATTTATGGTGAATATCAGGTGACTGCACCTTGAGGGCGACGGGATAGCCTACCTGTTCGGCAATTTCGGCGGCGCGCTCGGCACTGGCGGCAAAGTGGGTCTCTATGGTGTTAAGCCCATAGGCCTTTAGGATGGCACTTGCCTCATGGGTCTCGATCACCTGCTTGTTGTCGGCAATCGCCCGTTGCAGCAAGGAGCGCGCAAGTTGGGCATCGGTGGGAATATTATCTGGGATAGATTGCGGCACTTCCTGCAGCAACTTTTGGTTGCGTCTGTATTCCACCATATGCATGAAGGCACCGACGGCTCCCTCTGGTGTGCGATAGGTGGGCACCCCGGCGCGGTTAAAGTGTTTACGGGCCTGATAGGCCGAGTCTTCGCCGCTCCAGTTTGTGAGCACATTGACCTTGTGACGCCTTGGATGTTTTGAGACGAGCTCTATGATGCTGTCGGCGATCTCTATGCTATCTCCAAGAGCAGAAGGAGAGTGCAACACCAAGATGGCATCGGCCACATCGGCGTTCATCAGGATATCCAGGCTCTGGGTGTAACGCTTGGCATCGGCATCGCCACCTATGTCTACTGGGTTTTGCCCGGACCAGGTATCGGGTAGCAAGGCGTTAAGTTTGTCGAAGGTATCATCATCTAAGGTGGCGGCTTTACCGCCGCCGAGAATTAGCTGATCCAGGCCTAATACGGCGGGGCCGCCGCCATTACTGAGTATGGCCAAACGCTCGCCTTGCAGGGGAGCAGAGTGGGCCAGGGTTTCTACCGCGGCGAAAAGCTCCACCAAATCGTTTACCCTCAGCATACCCGCGCGTCTGAATGCGGCCTCGTAGACGGCGTCGTTACCTACTTCTCCGCCTGTGTGAAGCTTTGCGGCTGTGGTGCCCTCTAGGCTTCGACCCGATTTGATCACTAATATCGGCTTGTTCCGTGCTGCAGCGCGGGCGGCAGAGAGGAAATGGCGCTTCTCGTTGACAGAGTCAATGTAGAGCATGATCGCTGTAGTACGCGAGTCTCGCCCGAGAAAGTCCAGCAGCTCGTCGAAATCGATATCTGTGGCATCGCCCAGGGAGATAAAGGAGGAGAAGCCAATCCCCTTGTTGTTGGCCCAATCGAGCACTGTGGTGCAGATGGCGGCAGACTGGGAGACAAATGCGATTTTGCCGGGCAGGGCGCTGGTGTGTGCCAGGCTGGCATTGAGCCCTAAATTGGGCAACATCATCCCCAGGCTGTTGGGGCCGAGGATACGCATGCCGTAGCGTTTGGCGTGGGCGCGGGTCAGCGTCAGTAGATTCTGGCCCTCTTCATCGAGCTGATTGGCCATGCCGGAAGCATTGATAATCGCTACCTTGCAGCCAAATTGGGCGAGACGTTCGACGATTGCGGGGACGCGGCTGGCTGCGGTGCAGATGATGGCCAGATCTGGCTTAAGCGGCAGGGCTTCGATATTGGGGTAGGCTAGCACGCCCATCACGGCATCGTATTTTGGCGTGACCGGCATGATAGGCCCGGAAAACCCGCTGGAGAGCAGGTTGCGCATTACGACATTGCCGGCGCGCTTGGCGCCGTTAGAGGCTCCAATGATGGCCACCGACTTAGGTTTAAATAGGGTGTGTAATGTACGCTGGCTCATTCCCGGCTCCTGTTGTCACTCGCCAGCAAACAGTGTACCTCAGTTGTACTTTTTTTCTCTAGGATTTTAGTAGGATAAGCAGCGTTTACCACTCCCATCATCTGGGCTACACAGCTTGCAACACTTTGACATCAAGGGTTAACAACCTTGACGCGGTTTTTGGGCTTTACTTGAGGGGATCTGATGCGCCGAGGCGACTGGCAATGCAATGAGATGCAGACCTAAGTGCCTTTGCGGATCAACAATAAAAAGGTATCGCTGTGCCTTTATCAATAAGGCTTAAGGAGTTGAAGATGAAAACAGGGGCGTTTGTATCTATCGGTGTAGCTGTTACGGCTTTAGGTTTAGGCTTGAGTTCTCAGCTGGCAGTGGCTGAAGAGGCTGCAGCCGCTGCTAATACCAGCACTAACACCAATGCCAATTATAGATTTGTGGCGCAGGACAGTAGTGCCGAGACCAAGATCTGTATCGCGGCAGGTAGCGATAACAGTTCGGCGTTAAAGCGTAAACTGGTTAACTATGACCATAACATGCGCTTCGGAGTCAATAGCATCTCCTGCAATGGCGTGAGTCTGGCACAGTTTGCCCACCAGTATCAGGCATCACAAAGCTTTCAGTTTCTCGAGCGTCACTCCTCGATCGCCAATCGAGTGAAAACCAAGGTGAGCATTACCGATCTTGCCAGCAATAGATCCGGCGGTGGTGAACCAATTGTGGTGATGGTGAGTGCAAAGTAGGTGAGTGGCTAGCGACGGTGTCGGGGCAATAGATGTGAGAGCGAGCAGGTAATAGCAGGAAGCAGGCATAAAAAAACCAGCTTGTGCTGGCTGATATTTTTACAAGATGGTACAACCGAGTGGATTCGAACCACCGACCCCCACCATGTCAAGGTGGTGCTCTAACCAACTGAGCTACGGTTGTACTGTTATCTCTTGTAAAATTGGTACAACCGAGTGGATTCGAACCACCGACCCCCACCATGTCAAGGTGGTGCTCTAACCAACTGAGCTACGGTTGTACTGCTTTACCGTTCACGACCTGTCGGCCAGCGAACGAGCGCTATATTACGAGGGATGTGATGTGAGTTGCAAGTAAAAAATCGTAATTTTTCAATCAAGCGGTGATTTGCTGCGCAACTTGATCTTTTTAACGCCAAAGCGTCGTTATATTCGGCAAAGCGTTTAAATAAAGATACAGGCAAGATGATGATTATTTAGCTAAACATGAGCTAAACATCACCTTGCCTGTGTTGATCTTGGCTACAGGTCGGCGTGATTAATCGGCTGGTCAACCAAGGCCAGTTGCTTTGGATGCTTTTGAATATACTGAAGCCTTAAGGCAAACAGCAGTGCGGCGCTGGTGAGGCCGGCGATCAGACCAATCCAAAAGCCGTGGGCGCCCATGGCGGGCACCAGTAAGTCGGTTTCTGCCAGCAGATAGCCGAGCACCATGCCGATGGCCCAATAGGAGACAAGGGTAATGTAGAAGGCGCTGCGGGTGTCGTGATAACCCCGCAGGGCACCTGCTGTAACCACCTGCACCGAGTCAGACAGCTGATACAGAGCGGCCAGAAACATCAGGCTGCTCGCCAGGGTGACCACCTCGGGGTTCTGGTTATAGAGTAGCGCGATCTGAGTGCGAAACACCACAGTAATGATGGCCGTGCAGGCGGCCAGGCTAAAGGCGATAACCAGACCGACCTTAGTCACTAGCTTAGCCACGTCCGCCTTATCCTGTCCGAGGTAGTATCCGACCCTGATCGATACGGCGATGCCGATAGAGAGTGGCAACATAAATACAATGGATGAAAAGTTAAGCGCGATCTGGTGGCCTGCCACTACATCGGCGCCCAAGGGAGCGAGCAGCAGCGCTATGATGGCAAACAGGCTCACCTCGAAAAACAAGGCCATGGCGATGGGCATTCCGTGTTTGGTCATTCTCTTCATGGTCTTAAGATCCGGCAGGTGGAAGGCACCTAGCGGCTTGATAACGGCGAAGCGCTTATGCCATTGCATGTATATGGTCATGGCGATAAACATGGCCCAGAACACCAGGGCCGTTGCGATACCACAGCCCGCACCGCCCAGCGCGGGCGCACCTAAGTGGCCATAGATGAAGATATAGTTGGCGGGGATGTTTACCGCCAGGCCAACAAACCCTATCACCATAGTCGGTAGTGTGTAGGAGATCCCCTCGCTACATCCTCGCAAGACCTGATAAAGCACGAAAGCGGGGACGCCCCAGGCAAATCCATGGAGATAACTGACACTCAGCTCGGCCAGCTCGGGAGACAAATCCATCAATTTGAAGATCTGTGGCGCAAAAAGCAGAAAGCTTATCACTACGGCGGCACCGATTATGGCAATATAGGCAGCCTGAAAAGCCATTGGCCTGATAGCATTTTGATTATCGGCGCCATGATGGCTGGCAAATACAGGGGTAAAGGCAACCAGCAAACCCTGTACGAACAGTAGCGCTGGCAGCCACAGACTGCCGCCGATGGCCACCGCGGCCATATCCAATGCGCTGACACGTCCGGCCATGACGGTATCGATAAAACCCATCATGGTTTGGGTGACCTGGGCGATCAGCACAGGCAACGCAAGATGGACGAGCTTTTTAGCTTGAAAGCCGAATTGATTCATGAAAAAAGCCTTAATGCAGAGAGTAAAAAATGTTTACAGGTATTGTTCAAGCCACATGTGAAGTGGTGGCTATCCATAAAAAAGATGGTCTTAATACAATCGAAATTGCGATGCCGTCACACCTGAAGGAAAACTTGCAGCGAGGTGCAAGTGTCGCCAATAACGGCGTCTGTCTGACCGTTACCGAGATGGCAGATGATAGGGTGTTTTTCGATGTAATGGAAGAGACATTGAGGCTTACCAATTTGGCCTGTCTGTCTGTGGGTAGCCAGGTTAATATCGAGCGTTCTTTGACCTATGGTAGCGAGATAGGTGGCCATGTGTTATCGGGTCATGTGCACACTCAAGCAACCGTGGTCGAGGTGAATCATACGCCTGCCCATTTTGATATTCGTCTCCAAGTTGACCCTAAGTGGATGAACTACATTCTCTATAAAGGTTTCGTTGGCGTGAATGGTTGTAGCCTAACCGTTGGCGAGGTCAGCGAAACTGGCTTTATGCTGCATCTGATCCCTGAAACCCTGGCGATCACCAACTTAGACGAGGTCGCTGTCGGCACCATGCTTAATATAGAGATAGACAGTCAGACTCAGGCTATCGTGGACACGGTAGAGCGGGTATTGGCCAAGCGTTTGGGTTAAACGTCTTGGTTAACGGATAAGGCTTGGTGTTGAGGCGCAGATTAAGGCGTAGCCAGGTGCGGGTGACCTAATCTCGCTAAATTAACACAGCAGCACTGAGTCTTAGTTGGCCTACACTGAGTCTTAGTTAGCCTAATAGTACTGCTCATCGTCCGAGTCCACATAGACCTCAATTTTTTGCCGGGAATCGTCTATGTGGGTTCGAAAATGGATAGGGTTACAGCAGACTCGACAATCGTCGTAGTAGTCCTGATCGCCACAACTGATATCCAAGTTGATATGTTGATGGTGCCCACAGTGGGGACAACAGATCACTTTATCAAAAATCTTCATCCGTCGGCTCCTGTATATCCGGTTGCGCTACGACCGCCATCGATAGCGATGACTTGGCCATTAAGGTAGGGGCTCTCAAGGATAAAACATACGGTATCGGCGATATCCTCGGGGCTGCCGGCTCTCGCCAGAGGAATGGCCTGAGTGACGCTAGCGATAGCCGCTTGATCGCTCTGGGATGGCCAGAGTATCGCGCCTGGTGATATGCCGTTGACCCTGACTTTAGGCGCTAACTCTTGAGCCAAGGCCCGGGTCGCCATGTTTAATCCTGCCTTAGATATTGAGTATAGCCCATGGCGTTTTAAGGGGCGGTCGCCGTGAATATCTACCAGGTTGATAACGCAGCCGTGATTGCTGGCTAGATTATCACTAAGTGTTGTGGCTAACAGATAGGGCGCTAGCAGATTAAGGTTTAACAGCCGCTGGCTAGACTGCCAGTCTTCAATACTGCTGTCTGGTATAAACAGCGAGGCGTTATTGATAAGAGCCGCAAGCGGAAGTTGTTGGTCATTAATGTGTTGGACAAGGCTAAGGGGCCCTTGTTCGGTAGCGAGATCTGCCTGCACTGCCATGCAGGAGTTGGCGCGGCTGAGATTAAGCTTGCCTGCGAGAGCCATTGCATCGCTCTCAGATCCGTTATAGTGCAGCAATATATTGAAGCCTTTCTTATGCAAGGCTAATACGATCGCTTCACCAATACGTTTGGCACCGCCGGTTACCAGTGCCCACTTGTTCATTGTCATCTAAGTTGCTCATTACCTTTTGAGCACAATCTTGGATGACTTTCCCCTGCATAGCAATAGCTTGGCAATAGCATCGCAAGTGTTTGGGTAATAGCTTGCCTATAGTGCGGTTGCAGCCCCGGACTAATGACCAGTTTGCCTTTAATCGTTATCGATTTTGGTTGGCGAGCAGCTCCTGATCGCCGCCTTGCTGCGGCAACTCGGCATGTAGCGCCTTGAGCTGCTTGTCGAGTTCAGTCGCTATCTCACTTTCCAGTTGGCTCACATCCAGGCCTAGGTTTGACGCTTGCAGTTCGATACCTTTGGCTTCGAAAGCCTGTACTTGAGTTTGTGGTGTAGCAGTTTCCAGCATAGAGGCGCCGCGTGTACCGTCATTTGGGTACAAAGGCTGATAAAAGAGTGCGGTCAATAATATAAGCTTCATCATGGTCGGGCTCCTTAGCGAATTAGCCATAACGATATGGCGGCTAGAGTAGGGGCCGTCCATGACTTTTCGATGACACCCAGATGGACAATTGGTGACAGATTTAACCAGCTGTAGCCGGCTAGTCAGGCTAGCGGCTATTTTAAGGCGAAGCGGCGGCCTTAAACCTTGCGATTTACCTGATGCGGCCCTAGAATGTCAGGCCTGCGCTGAAGTAGATCAAAACTCCGGTAATGTTTTGCGCTTCAGTTGCTTAAATTTTTCTCAATATGACCAAGTGGCCCTACGTAGGGGTCACCACTGGATAAGGATTATACATGCCTGTAATTACACTTCCCGATGGCAGCAAGCGTGAATTTGCTAACGCCGTTTCTACCCTAGATGTCGCCGCGGACATAGGTCCTGGTCTCGCAAAAGCCTGTATCGCAGGTCGCGTCAACGGCGAGCTGAAAGATGCTTGTGACTTGATCGAGACAGATGCCGATCTGGCTATCATCACCGCAAAAGACGAAGAAGGGGTAGAGATCTTACGTCACTCATGTGCTCACTTATTGGGTCATGCCATCAAACAGATGTGGCCTGAAACCAAGATGGCCATCGGCCCGGTGATCGATAACGGTTTTTACTACGACGTGGATCTCGACCATAAGCTGACCGAGGAAGATGTAGCCGAGCTAGAAAAGCGTATGCTGGCATTGGCTAAGACAAACTATGATGTGGTTAAGCGCGTCGTCAGCTGGCAAGAAGCCCGTGACACCTTCGAGTCACGCGGCGAAAGCTACAAGATGGCCATCTTAGATGAGAACATCAGCAAAGACGACCAGCCTGCGCTCTATCATCACGAAGAATATACCGACATGTGTCGTGGCCCCCATGTGCCTAACATGAAGTTCTGTCATAACTTCAAGCTGATGAGTGTTGCCGGTGCCTACTGGCGCGGTAACTCAGAAAACAAGATGCTGCAGCGTATCTATGGTACCGCTTGGGCAGACAAGAAGGCCCTTAAGGCGCATCTGACTCGCCTCGAAGAAGCGGCTAAGCGCGACCATCGTAAGATAGGTAAGCAGCTTGACCTGTACCATATGCAGGAAGAAGCACCAGGCATGGTGTTTTGGCACAACGACGGTTGGAGTCTGTTCCTCGAGCTTGAAAGATTCATTCGTCAGAAACTGGGTCAGTACACCTATCAAGAGGTGAAAGGCCCCTTGATGATGGACCGTGTATTGTGGGAGCGCAGTGGTCACTGGGATAAGTATTCCGAAGCCATGTTCACTACTCACTCTGAAAACCGCGAGTACGCGGTGAAGCCGATGAACTGCCCAGGTCACGTTCAGATCTTCAACCAAGGTCTCAAGTCTTACCGCGATCTACCACTGCGTATGGCCGAGTTTGGTTGTTGTCACCGTAACGAGCCGTCGGGCTCTCTTCACGGCTTGATGCGTGTTCGTGGCTTTACCCAGGATGATGCCCACATCTTCTGTACCGAAGAGCAGGTGCAGCAAGAGGTAAGTGGCTGTATCAAGATGGTCTATGACACCTATGCGACCTTTGGTTTCCACGATATCGTGGTAAAACTCTCTACCCGTCCAGAGAAGCGTATCGGTGACGATGCCATGTGGGACAGAGCAGAGCAGGCATTGATGGATGCGCTGAAAGCCAATGACATCGAGTATGAGATCCTACCGGGCGAAGGTGCCTTCTATGGTCCTAAGATCGAATTTACGCTCCATGACTGCTTAGACAGGGCATGGCAGTGCGGTACAGTGCAGCTTGATTACGCCTTGCCTGGACGTCTGGGTGCGACTTATGTTGCCGAAGATAACAGCCGTCAGACGCCAGTGATGATCCACCGTGCGATTTTAGGCTCACTGGAGCGTTTCCTGGGTATTCTGATTGAGGAGTACGCAGGTAAGTTCCCAACTTGGTTGGCACCGGTTCAGGCTGTTGTGATGAATATTACTGACAAACAGTCTGAATATGTTGACGAAGTGGTCAAATTATTTAAAGATCAGGGAATTCGTGCCTCGAAAGACTTGAGGAATGAAAAGATTGGCTTTAAAATACGCGAACACACCCTAAGGCGTGTTCCCTATCTATTGGTCGTGGGTGATCAAGAGATGGAAAATAGGGAAGTCGCGGTGCGAACCAGAGATGGTGTTGACCTAGGTAAGATCAAAATCGATCAATTTGCTGCCATGGTTAAAGAACAGATTTCGCTCCGTAGTCTAAATTTGTTGGAGGAATAGGTCATAAAGATCAAGAAAACAGACGTGCGTAAAGCAGCGGCGAATAGAATTAACGAACTCATTGTGGGCGTATCAGAAGTACGACTCAATGGATTAGACGGTGAAACTATCGGCATTGTAAGTCTTCGCGAAGCGCAAGAACTTGCAGATGAAGCGGGCGTAGATCTCGTAGAGATCAGCCCAAACGCTGAGCCGCCTGTATGTCGCATAATGGACTACGGAAAGTATCTTTTTGACAAGGCTAAGGCCCAAAAAGAGCAAAAGAAGAAGCAGAAACAGATACAGGTGAAGGAAATAAAATTCCGTCCCGGTACTGACGAAAACGACTATCAGGTAAAACTACGCAACCTGAAGCGTTTTCTAGAAGACGGCGACAAGGCGAAAGTAACGCTGCGTTTCCGTGGTCGCGAGATGGCTCACCAGAGTCTTGGTATGAATCTTTTGAATCGTATTAAAGACGACCTGGCTGAGATAGCAGTTGTGGAGGCTTTTCCAAAAATGGAAGGTCGCCAGGCTGTGATGGTACTCGCGCCGAAAAAGAAATAGTAAGGCAAATTTAAAAGTAGCAGAGACCTCTCTGAGGGCCTCTGCTCGCCTTGCGTTTTATTAATTTCCCAATGCGGAGTTTTAGCAATGCCTAAAATGAAAACAGACAAGGGTGTACAAAAGCGTTTTAAGAAAACCGCTAACGGTTTTAAGCGCAAGCAAGCCCATTTACGTCATATTTTGACCAAGAAGAGCACTAAGCGTAAACGTCACTTACGTGCTAAATGTTTAGTTGCGAAGTCTGATGTGCCAGCAATTGCACGTCAACTACCATACGCTTAATTAGAGGAGTAAAGAACAATGCCTAGAGTTAAGCGTGGTGTAACCGCACGTGCTCGTCACAAGAAAGTATTAAAACTAGCTAAAGGTTATTACGGAGCTCGCTCACGTACTTACCGTGTTGCTAAGCAAGCAGTAACCAAAGCTGGCCAATATGCTTACCGTGACCGTCGTCAGAAGAAACGTCAATTCCGTCAACTGTGGATTGCACGTATCAACGCGGCTTCTCGTCAAAATGGTCTGTCTTACAGCCGTTTCATCAACGGTCTGAAAAAGGCGTCTATCGAAATCGATCGTAAGATTTTGGCAGACATCGCTGTATTCGACAAAGTGGTTTTCGCCACTCTAGTTGAAAAGGCAAAAGAAGCTCTAGCTAAGTAATTAGTGAGCTTTGCTTTGAAAGGGACCCCAGGGTCCCTTTTTTTGTGCCCGATCATCGCAAATTTATTTGGCTGATCTTATACCAATCGTAGTAAATAACTGCTCACTCTAGCTTGTTAAAACGTCCGAAAACGGTGTTATCATTTTTGATTGTAGAATAACTACTTATCAAAAACTCTACCTTGTTCTCGAACGTTTTTCCCGTGCTATTTCTGAGCACCTATCTACCGTGATTGGTATTAAAGACAAAAAAAAGCAGGCACAAGGCCTGCTTTTTCATTATGAGTAACGCTTACTGTGCGTCTAAGAAACGCTCTGCGTCCAGGGCAGCCATACAGCCGGTGCCGGCAGAGGTGATCGCCTGACGGTAATGTTGGTCCATCACGTCGCCTGCGGCGAATACACCAGGAATGCTGGTTTGGGTGGCGTTGCCGCCAAGACCGCTCTGCACCTTGATGTAGCCGTTGTTCATCTCTAGCTGACCTTCAAACATCTGAGTGTTTGGCTTGTGGCCGATGGCGACGAATACGCCCATGACATCAAACTCTGTGATGGCGCCATCTTTGGTGCTCTTGATCTTCACACCGGTCACACCCATGTTGTCACCAACGACTTCGTCTAGGGTGCTGTCGAGATGCAGTACTATGTTGCCGTTCGCAACCTTGTCCATCAGGCGTTTGGTCAGGATCTTCTCTGAGCGGAAGCTGTCGCGACGATGGATAAGGTGAACCTCTGATGCGATATTGCTCAGGTAAAGCGCTTCTTCAACGGCCGTGTTACCACCACCGATCACGGCAACCTTCTGGTTACGGTAGAAGAAACCATCACAGGTGGCACAGGCCGATACGCCTTTACCCTTGAAGGCTTCTTCCGATTCCAGGCCAAGGTACATGGCCGAGGCGCCGGTTGAGATGATCAAGGCATCACAAGTGTATTCGCCGCTGTCGCCTTTTAGTTGGAAAGGGCGCTCTTGCAGGTTAACTTCGTTGATGTGGTCGAAGATGATCTCTGTTTCGAATTTTTCGGCATGCTTCTGCATACGCTCCATCAAAGCTGGACCGGTTAGATCGTCGGCGTCGCCTGGCCAGTTTTCAACTTCGGTCGTGGTCGTTAGCTGACCACCTTGCTGCATACCTGTGATCAATACAGGCTTTAGGTTTGCTCTGGCAGCATAAACAGCGGCGGTGTACCCAGCAGGGCCCGAACCCAAAATTAATAAGTTACAGTGTCTAGCTTGGCTCATCTTTTTCTCCGTGCCTTTAGCGAATTGCAGCGATTGTAGGGAATTTCCCCTAAGGGGTAAAGGCAATCTTTTAGATTGTTCTAATCGAAAAAGGGAGCCATTGGCTCCCTTTGTTTACACTCTTTACTTGATTAAGCGAGTAGTACGCTTGGATCGACAAACTCGAAGTTCAGGGCTTCGGCAACTTCTTTACAGGTTACCTTGCCATGCATTACGTTCAAGCCGTTTAGCAGGTGCTTGTCTTGACGCAGTGCTTCGCGGTAGCCCAGGTCGGCCAACTTGATGATGTAAGGCAGGGTCGCGTTGTTTAGCGCGAAGGTAGAGGTACGAGCCACGGCTCCTGGCATGTTAGCTACACAGTAATGTACCACTTCATCAACGATATAAGTTGGGTCTTGGTGAGTCGTTGCATGAGAAGTCTCAACACAACCACCTTGGTCGATGGCGACGTCAACGATTGCGCTGCCTGGCTTCATACGCTTGATGTGATCTTTGGTCACTAGTTTAGGTGCAGCTGCACCAGGAACCAATACGCCACCGATCACCAGGTCAGCTTCCAGTACGTGTTTCTCAATGGCGTCAGCCGTTGAGTAGATTGCCTTAACGCGGTTGTCGAATTGAGCGTTCAGACGACGCAGCGCATCGATGCTGCGATCTAGGATAACAACGTCTGCGCCCAGACCAACGGCCATCTGCGCCGCGTTGGTACCAACCATACCGCCGCCGATGATAACGACTTTAGCTGGCTCAACACCAGGTACGCCGCCAAGTAGCATGCCGCGGCCGCCCTTAGACTTCTCCAGTGCCATGGCACCAGCCTGGATAGACATACGACCGGCAACTTCAGACATTGGCGCCAGTAGCGGCAGGCCGCCACGGGCATCGGTTACTGTTTCATAGGCGATACAGACGGCACCGCTCTTAATAAGATCTTCAGTTTGTGGCAGATCGGGAGCAAGATGAAGATAAGTGAACAGCAACTGATCTTCACGCAACATGGCACGCTCGACCGCTTGAGGTTCTTTTACCTTAACGATCATTTCTGCTTTCGCAAAAACTTCAGCTGCAGTGTCTAAGATTGATGCGCCTACATCGACATAGTCTTGATCGCTAAAACCGATCCCAACACCTGCATTCTTCTCTACAAATACTTCATGACCTTTTAGGGTCAATTCGCGGACACTTGACGGCACCATACCAACACGATATTCGTGGTTTTTGATTTCTTTAGGTACACCAATTATCATCTTCGAGCCTCAAATTGAATAAAAACCCATTTATTCTGGGTTGAATTGTTATTTTATAGGTCCTGAACGTGATTGTTTCAGGGAAATCTAGTATAGTATCACTTCGGCAGTTAATGCTGCTGAACTTTTGACATACGTAGCAGTAAATGTTGTTTTAGTGATAAAGCAAGGTTAAAAATATGGTTAATAATAAAAAGAGTCCTATAAAAGACTTAGATCGGATCGATCGTAACATCCTTAACGAGTTGCAAATCGACGGCCGCATTTCCAATGTGGAGTTGTCAAAGCGTGTAGGGCTGAGCCCCACTCCCTGTTTAGAGAGAGTTAAAAGACTCGAAAAGCAAGGTTACATCAATGGATATACTGCGCTAGTAAATCCCCATTATCTTGGGGCCTCATTACTTGTGTTCGTAGAAATCACGCTAAATCGCGATACTGCAGAAGTATTTGATAAGTTTAATCGTGCCGTACAGCTGCTAGATGATATTCAAGAATGTCATCTGGTGTCTGGCGACTTCGACTATTTATTGAAGACCCGTGTTTCTGACATGTCTGCCTATCGTCGCTTGTTAGGTGAAACTCTACTTAAGTTGCCCGCTGTTTCTGATACTCGTACCTACGTTGTGATGGAAGAAGTCAAGCAGACCAATAGAGTTGCAATCAATGTAACGCTTGAGTCTTAAAAACGATTTATGTCGTAAAAAAGGAGCCGTAAAGGCTCCTTTTTTTTCACCTCGAATAGTTTTTCACCAATGAAGGCCTTTTGCCTTGCTATTGTGCTGTATAGGCAGGTAAAACGCTGCATAGCATGAATTATTTTGATATCTTAGGCTCACCTTTTCGTTTTTGCTTTGTGGGTTGTCTTTTGTCTAAGGGAAATAGTGTCAAAACACTCAGTGGTCTGCAGCGTCTGCTTGAAGGCGGACTCATCCTCTGCTGCATGGTCGCCACCTATATTCTGCTTGCACTGAGCAGCTTTCATTCGTCTGATCCTGGATGGAGTCAGTCTAATTTTGAAGGTGAGATTAAAAACGTTACCGGCGCCGTGGGAGCATGGCTTGCCGATGTCCTCTTCTATTTCTTCGGTTATACCGCCTACCTAATTCCTATCATAGTGGCGGTGACCGGCTGGCTGTTGTTCAAACGTATTCATCGCCTGTTGGAGATCGACTATTTTTCGGTAGGCCTAAGGCTGATTGGTTTCTTGTTGATCACCTTCAGCCTGGCATCCCTGGCCAGCATGAATGCCAATGACATCTACGAGTTCTCGGCCGGCGGTGTATCCGGTGATGTGATCGCCGATGCCATGTTGCCTTATTTTAATCAGCTGGGCACCACCTTGCTGCTGCTCTGTTTCGTCGGCGCCGGCTTTACCTTGCTGACCGGCATCAGCTGGTTAACCGTGGTCGAAATGGTCGGTTTTGCCACCATCTGGTGCATTAGGCAGCTAAAACATATTCCAGAGAAGTTCTCCAGCGCGCCCGAAACAGATGATACCAAGGGGTTCATGTCGGTATTTGACCGATATAAGGAGTCTCGTCGTCAGAAGGCTTTGGCTAAGGCAGAAGAGGACGCCTATGGAGACGACCAGGATGATTACGATGATGAATATGACGAAGATGAGGCTCAAGAAACCTCTTCTCGCGGCCGGGTTAAGGAGCCAAGCTTTAGCCTGCCAACGGCAAAACCAGCTGCCGAGGTAGAAGCGCAAGACCCTGCTCTGAGCTTTAGTGCTCAGGATGATGAAGTCTCCATAGACTTCGATGCCAAGCATTCAACCGGCGCCGTGCTGCCCAAGAAACTGCCCAAAAACCAGAAGGTCGAGCAGGCGAAAATTGTCGATGGCATAGTCGTCCTGCCGGGTGGGGAAGAGGCTCAACCGAAGAAGCCTGTTACGCCGCTGCCGGATATTTCACTGCTCGATGCGCCAAACCGTAAGACAAACCCAATCAGTCAGGAAGAGCTGGATCAGGTGGCTCGTCTGGTCGAGGTCAAGCTTGCCGACTTTAACATTGTGGCCAAGGTGGTCGGGGTCTTTCCTGGTCCTGTGGTTACCCGTTTTGAGCTTGAGCTCGCGCCAGGTGTCAAAGCGTCTAAGATCACTAACCTGTCGAAAGACCTCGCGCGTTCACTGCTAGCAGAGAGCGTTCGTGTGGTCGAGGTGATCCCGGGTAAGGCCTATGTGGGTCTGGAGATCCCTAACAAGTTCCGCGAAACCGTGTTTATGCGTGACGTGCTGGGCAGCGAATCTTTTGAGCATAGCAAGTCGCACCTTAGCATGGTGCTGGGTCAGGATATCTCGGGCGAGCCTGTAGTGGTGGATCTTGGTAAGATGCCACACCTTCTGGTGGCCGGTACCACAGGTTCGGGTAAGTCTGTGGGGGTCAACGTGATGATCACCAGCTTGCTCTATAAGTCGGGGCCGGATGATGTACGCTTCATCATGATCGACCCTAAGATGCTGGAGCTTTCTGTGTATGAAGGCATTCCGCATCTCCTCTGTGAGGTGGTCACCGACATGAAGGAAGCCGCTAACTCCCTGCGCTGGTGTGTAGGCGAGATGGAGCGTCGTTATAAGCTGATGTCGGCCCTCGGGGTACGTAACCTCAAGGGCTACAACGCCAAGATCAAGGAAGCCAAGGAGCGCGGTGAGGTGATCACAGATCCGCTGTGGCGCTCACAAGACAGCATGGAAGAGCAGGCGCCTGAGCTGGATAAGCTACCGTCTATCGTGGTGATCGTCGACGAATTTGCCGATATGATGATGATCGTCGGTAAGAAGGTGGAAGAGTTGATCGCTCGTATCGCCCAGAAGGCCCGCGCCGCCGGTATCCACCTTATTCTGGCGACCCAGCGTCCATCGGTTGATGTGATCACAGGTTTGATTAAGGCCAACATTCCGACCCGTATGGCGTTTCAGGTATCGTCTCGTATCGATTCGCGCACCATCTTAGATCAGCAAGGCGCTGAAACTCTGCTGGGTATGGGTGACATGCTCTACCTGCCGCCGGGGACCAGTGTGCCTATCCGTGTTCACGGCGCCTTTATCGATGACCATGAAGTCCACGCTGTCGTCGCCGACTGGCATAGCCGCGGTAAGCCGCAATATATCGATGAGATCTTGCAGGGCTCGGCCGAGGGCGAACAGGTGCTGCTGCCGGGTGAGGCTGCGGAGAATGATGAAGAGATGGATTCACTCTACGATGAGGCGGTGGCCTTTGTTACCGAGACGCGTCGTGGTTCTATCTCCAGCGTGCAGCGTAAGTTTAAGATTGGCTATAACCGCGCCGCTCGTATCATAGAACAGATGGAGATGCAGGGGGTCGTCAGCGCTCAAGGCCATAATGGTAACCGTGAGGTGCTGGCGCCTCCACCGCCGAAAGATTATTAAGCTCTCGTTAATATTTCTCGTGACAAACTCGTGTGACACTCTCTGATGAAAAGGTGAGAGTTAAATATAGAGAGTTAACAGTCCAGAGTAAAAAGTCCTGAGTTAATAGGGACTGTAACCCGAGTGAATAGCGAGCGCTTTTACATGAAAGGATTTGAAATGCTAAAACCCTTATCTCAATTAGTCTGTGCCATACCTTTAGTCGTGGCGGCATCGAGCTACGCCGATGATTCGGTAGCCCTAAAGGACAAACTTGCCAAGCTTGATAACCTCAAGGCAAATTTTAGCCAGCAGGTAACCGACGTTAACAACAAGGTGATCCAGCAGGGCACGGGCACCTTCGCCCTAGCGGTACCCAATCAGTTTTATTGGCATCTGACCCAGCCGGATGAATCCCTGATTGTCGCCGATGGCCGGGATGTGTGGATCTACAATCCCTTCGCAGAAGAGGTGTCTGTGTTGGATTTCAATCAGGCCATCGATGCTTCGCCGATCGCGCTCTTGGTACATCGCGACGAAACGACCTGGCAGGCCTATCAGGTAAAGCGTCAGGATGATTGCTATCAGATCACCCCTAAGGCCGTCGATGCCAGCGTGACTAGCGTTGAGGTCTGCTTTAAGGATGAGCAACTCGAGGTGATGAAGCTGACTGACCAGCAGGGTAACCTTAGCGTCTTTAATCTGTCAGCCCAGGCGCCATTGATGGACGCCGATGCTAACCTGTTTCAGTTTACTGTCCCCGAAGGCGTCGATATTGACGATCAGCGCCTTAAGGCATTGGATTAAGCCTTTGAATTAGCCGTTAGAATAAGCCATTTGAATAAGTCATTAGATAAGGCCATTTGTGTCTAGCTTAAGTTTCGATTTCGCGCCAGACTTCCGCCCACTTGCCGCAAGAATGCGGCCGGAAACCCTGTCGCAATATATTGGGCAAGATCACCTATTAGGTGAGGGTAAGCCGCTGCGTCAGGCCCTCGAGGCCGGCAGGGCCCACTCCATGATGTTCTGGGGCCCACCGGGAACCGGCAAAACCACACTTGCCGAACTGGTAGCCCATTACGCCAATGCTCATGTCGAGCGCATCTCTGCGGTCACCTCCGGGGTGAAAGAGATCCGCGCCGCCATCGAGCACGCCAAGAGTGTGGCCCAGTCACGCGGGCAGCGCACCTTGCTATTTGTCGATGAGGTGCACAGGTTCAACAAGAGCCAGCAAGATGCCTTCTTGCCTTTTATCGAAGATGGCACTGTGATTTTTATCGGTGCCACCACGGAAAACCCGTCGTTTGAAATCAATAACGCGCTGTTATCCCGCGCCAGGGTCTATCTGATCAAGCGGTTGCAAGACGCTGAGATCATCAAGATAGTCCGTCAGGCGCTTGAAGATGAGGAGCGTGGTCTGGGTAAGCGTCAGCTTAAGATGCCAGATGAGGTAGCAGAGAAGTTGGCCAGTCTCTGTGATGGAGATGCCCGTAAGGCCCTCAACCTTATCGAGTTGATGAGCGATATGCTGCCGGACGGGGGCGAGTTTCATCCCCAGATGCTTATCGAGGTGGCCGGGCAACAGCTCGCCGGATTTGATAAGAATGGCGATCAATATTACGACCTTATCTCGGCTGTGCATAAGTCGATTCGGGGCTCGGCGCCGGATGCGGCGCTCTATTGGTATTGCCGTATGCTCGAAGGGGGCTGCGATCCCTTATATGTCGCCCGTCGCCTGCTGGCCATCGCCTCGGAAGATATAGGTAACGCCGATCCTGTGGCCATGTCGGTAGCGGTCAATGCCTGGGAGTGTTTCCATCGGGTCGGGCCGGCCGAAGGGGAGCGAGCAATTGCCCAGGCCGTCGTCTATCTCGCCTGCGCGCCCAAGAGTAACGCCGTCTATACCGCCTTCAAGGCGGCGCGCCAGCTGGCTCGGGAGACCGGCAGTCAGCCCGTGCCGAGTCACCTGCGTAATGCGCCAACTCAGCTGATGGCCGATATCGGCCTTGGCGAGGGGTATCGCTACGCCCATGATGAACCTAATCATTATGCCAGCGGTGAGTGTTATTTCCCTGAGCCGCTAGCAGGTACGCAGTTCTACTATCCTAGCGAGCATGGTTTCGAGAAACGCATCAAGACCAAGTTGGCCACCTTGGCAGAGATGGACAGGGCAAGTGAGGTGAAACGCTATGAGTAATCTCATTTTTGTGGCCCTGGGTGGTTCTATTGGTGCGGTATTTCGTTATCTTATTTCAATATTCATGATTCAGGTGTTTGGCTCTTCTTTTCCTTTTGGTACACTCATGGTCAATGTGATCGGCTCCTTCCTGATGGGCGTGATCTATGCCCTAGGTGAAGCGAGTCAGGTCAGTCCTGAAATCAAAGCATTAGTAGGTGTTGGGTTATTAGGAGCACTTACGACGTTTTCAACTTTTTCAAACGAAACCCTGTTATTGATGCAGCAGGGCGCCTGGTTGAAAGCATTTACAAATATCGCTCTGAACCTATGTCTATGTTTATTCATGGTTTACTTAGGACAGCAGTTGGTTTTTTCTCGCATTTAACTATTAAGAAACTAAAAACATGTTAGATCCCAAATTTTTACGTACTGAATTAGAAGCGACCGCCGAGCGTCTCGCCACCCGTGGTTTTATCCTGGATGTGGATCGTCTCAGCAAGTTAGAGGAAAAGCGTAAGTCACTACAGGTGGCGACAGAAGAGCTGCAAGCGTCCCGTAATGCGATCTCCAAGTCTATCGGTCAGGCTAAGGCAAAGGGCGAAGATGTTGAGCCTATCATGGCCAAAGTCGGCGATCTTGGCGCCGAGCTAGACAGCAAGAAAGCCGAACTCAACCAGTTGCTGGAAGAGTTAAACGCCATCGCCATGAGCGTGCCTAACCTGCCGGACGAGTCGGCGCCTATTGGTGCGGACGAAAACGACAACGTCGAGATCCGCCGCTGGGGTGAGCCTAAGCAGTTTGATTTCGAAGTGAAAGATCATGTGGATCTGGGTGAGCAACACGCAGGTCTTGATTTCAAGAGCGCTGTTAAAATCACTGGTTCTCGTTTCATCGTGATGAAGGGGCAGATCGCCCGGATGCACCGTGCGCTAACCCAGTTCATGCTGGACCTGCACACAACAGAGCATGGTTACACTGAAACCTATGTGCCGCTGCTGGTTAACGAAGACAGCCTGCTTGGTACCGGTCAGCTGCCAAAGTTTGGTGAAGATCTCTTCCACACCAAGCCTGCTACCGAAGAAGGCCAGGGCCTGAGCCTGATCCCGACCGCCGAGGTGCCGCTGACTAACCTGGCCCGCGATACCATTATCGATGAAGATGAGCTGCCGATTAAGATGACGGCTCATACCGCTTGTTTCCGCAGCGAAGCCGGCTCATACGGCCGTGATACTCGTGGTCTTATTCGTCAGCACCAGTTCGACAAGGTCGAGTTGGTTCAGCTGGTGAAGCCTGAAGACTCTATGGCCGCGCTCGAGAGCCTGACTCAGCACGCCGAAACTGTACTGCAACGCCTGGGCCTGCCTTACCGCACCGTTGTGCTCTGTACTGGTGATATGGGCTTTGGCGCGGCGAAGACCTTCGACATCGAAGTCTGGCTGCCGGCGCAGAACACCTACCGTGAGATCTCATCTTGCAGCAATATGCAAGATTTCCAGGCTCGTCGCATGCAAGCGCGCTATAAGGCCAAATCTGCCAAGAAGCCGGCGTTGCTACACACACTGAACGGTTCAGGTCTTGCAGTCGGCCGTACCTTGGTGGCCGTGCTGGAAAACTATCAGAATGCCGATGGTTCAATCACAGTACCCGAGGCGCTACGTCCATACATGGGCGGCCTGACTCAAATAGGCTAACGCGATAAAGAGATAGTGTGAAACATGGATAACGGTGGGCGCTATTTTCAGTGGCTGACCTATGTCGTCATTATCTGTATCTTCGTCGCAGTAATGTTAGCAACATTTGGGAAAGCGATTATGTTAGTGATGAAAAATCTCTAACGACAAAAAAACCTTCGCGAATGCGAAGGTTTTTTATTGGCAATCTGAAACCACCTCCTATGGAGGTGGTGATCGTTCCTTCTGGGCTATGCCCGTAGAGTGCTCATGCTAGATACTCACACTTGTTTGTTACCAGCAAATAAACGGAGTAAATAGCATGAGCAGATATGAATCCGCTTCTCACGTTTTCTATCGTTGCCAGTATCACATTGTGTGGACCCCGAAGTATAGATATAAGATTTTGAGAGGAAATGTTGGCAAGGAGCTTTATCGAAGTATTTATGTGTTTTGTAGCATGAAGAAATGTTCTGTTGTGGAATTGAATGTTCAAGTAGATCACGTACATCTTGTGGTAAGAACTCCTCCAAGCTTGAGTGTTTCAGAGCTAATGGGGACTTTGAAAGGTCGTACGGCGATAAGGTTATTTAATAAATTTCCATACTTACGAAAGAAGAAGTTATGGGGTA
>NZ_LVDJ01000017.1:0-71713 GCF_007636505.1 Shewanella sp. KCT | reverse complement strand
TGTCAGACGCGCAACCGGCAAACAGATGCCTTATGTGGCGTGATATTTAAGCATCAATGGATGCGGCCAAGCAGTTAAAAATTAAGGGTATTTCTGAAATATTTTAGCATCAATGGATGCGAGGAATATTGACATCAGGACTTGAGCCAACATCAATGAAATTGATTAAATCAGAAGTTTGAGTTCGATACAAGTAGCAGGGGTATCTAGGTTGCGCGATTTTCAACGAGTGTTAAGGGAGGTTTAAAGGTGGTTCAAAACCTTCCGAACTTAGATTTTCAAAACCCTGCGACCCGCGACCGTATTCAAAACCAACCGTTCCCATTTTCAAAATCAAGCGGCGCGCTACACCCTGCATGCCAGGCATATTCCAATCGGTCACGACAAAGTCAAAATCGCCTTTTTGCAACATAGGCAAGGCAGTCGAACCGTCATCTGCTTCCTGAGTGTTATTAAAACCCAAGTCTCTCAACAAGTTCTTGATGATGCGTCTCATTGTTGAGAAGTCGTCAACAACGAGAATCTTCATATTCTTGTCCAAGGTTTCCTCCGCGGAGCTGTTTTTATATTGCTCATGTAATCGTTATATTTTGGTCCAATGCTTGAGTTTAGCTTTGAGTCTGAGCATCGCCTGGCTGTGTATCTGGCTAACTCGGGATTCGCTGACATCAAGTACGGCACCGATCTCTTTTAAATTTAATGCTTCGTCATAATATAACGACAAAACTAATCCATCTCTTTCTGGCAGTAATTTAATCGCCTCGACGAGGGCCTCGTGGAACTGTGTCTCTGCCAGTGACTCAAATGCGTCGTCCTGATGATCGTCTTCCTGTCTTACTACATCGACCGATACACCAAGATCTTCAATTCCAACTACTTTCCCGACAGAAACATCATTAAGAATATGATGGTACTCATCGAGCGTCATATCAAGTCGATCCGCAATTTCATTGTCTTTTGCGTCACGTCCAAGTTCTTGTTCTAGCTCGTCAATCACCTGTGCTATGCGTCGCTGATTACGGTGAACCGACCTGGGTACCCAGTCTCCACGGCGGATCTCGTCGAGCATAGAGCCGCGAATACGGATACCGGCGAAGGTTTCAAACTTGGCGCCCTTGCTGCCATCGAACTTGGCCGAGGCTTCGAGCAGGCCCATCATACCTGCTTGTAACAGATCATCCAATTGCACCGAGGCGGGTAGACGAGCGAGTAAATGGTGAGCAATCCTTTTTACCAACGGTGCATACTGTTCGACAATAGAAGCTTTGTTATCTAAACAAGTATACGCAGCGGCTTTACTCACTCGTACGATCCTCTTGATATTCGGGACGTTGAACCAATCGCTCTACAAAGAACTCCAGGTGTCCGCCCGGTTGTTGTGGCACTGGCCAGCTAATAATCTTATTCGCCAGGCCATGGTAAGCAATTGACGCCGGCGACTTAGGAAATGCCTCGACGATCAATTTTTGTTTACGAACTGATTTGCGAAGGTTTTCATCGAAGGGGATAGTCGCAACCAGCTCCAGGGCCACGTCGAGAAAACGGTCGGTTACCTTGCTAAGTTTAGCAAACAACTCCATCCCTTCTCGCAAACTTCTGACCATATTTGCCACAATCTTAAATCTGAATACACCGTGCTCACGGCTAAGAATCTTAATCAAAGCATAGGCATCGGTAATAGAGGTCGGCTCGTCGCACACCACAACCAACACATCTTGAGAAGCGCGAGAGAAGCTGAGCACCATGTCTGAGATGCCTGCCGCGGTATCGACCACCAGGATATCAAACTGGGTCTTCATCTCGCTGAAGGCACGGATCAGGCCCGCATGCTGGGCCGGTGTCAGCTCGACCATGGCCTGGGTGCCAGAAGTGGCTGGAATAATGCCAATCCCCTTTGGACCGCGTACGATAATATCGTCAAGGTCGGCGTCTCCAGATAATACGTGGGAGAGATTGCGCTCGGCTCTCAGGCCCAACATGACATCGACGTTGGCTAGCCCCAAGTCGGCATCGAGCACAAGCACACGCTTGCCCTTCTCGGCCAGGGAGACGGCGGTATTGATCGATACGCTGGTTTTACCTACGCCACCCTTACCACCGGTTACGGCAATTACTTTTACTTTTTCGTTATATGGTTGATTCATCATACGTAAACCGCTTGCTTGATCCCGACTCATTATATTACTCAAATGCGTAGGCCTGTTCATATGACCTTTCGTTATTCTGTATTGGTTGCACTTTCTTTTCGAGTACCGACAAAGCCTTGTTGGCTAAGGCTAAGGTGTCGGCTACTTGCATATCTTCTGGCACTCTTTGTCCATCGGTGACATAACTCAAAGGTAATCCACTTTGAATCAACACACTCAACGCCGGTGCCAAGGCCACTGATTCATCTAATTTGGTCAAAATCGCACCGGATAATGGAATCCGGGTAAACTGCGCGACGGCATCTTCAAGCACTCTTCTTTGACTTGTAGATGACAGTACCAGATAACTGCGAATAGGTAATCTGCTATTTGCAGTTAAATTATCAAGTTGCTGGAACAATCTCACATCTCTCTGTCCCATGCCCGCCGTATCTATCAATACTAGCTTGCGATTGCGGAACTGATAAAGAATTTGTTCCAACTCATTGAGATCATGAGCTTGCTTGACCGGGCACCCCATTATTTTGCCATAGGTTGCCAGCTGCTCATAGGCTCCAATGCGATAATGATCGGTAGTAATGAGTGCAACTTGATCTGAACCATGCTGTGCGGCGAATCGAGCGGCTAATTTTGCGACACTCGTCGTCTTACCCACACCAGTTGGGCCGACAAAGGCGACCACACCGCCCTGACGAACGATGTCGTCCCCTTGGTTGTCGAGCATGTTCGCCAAGCTGCGTGGTAAGGCCTTCACCAGATCCGCCGGCACATAATGCTCGCTCAAGGCCGATAACTTGGCGGCGACCTCAGGGCTAAACTCGGCGTCCAGCAGGCGACTCTCTAGCATGGCGCCGACTGGATCCAGACGACTCTTCTGCTCGGTCAGCAGTGAGGTCACTTGATGTGTCAGTAGGTTGCGAAGTGATGCCAGCTCCTCACGCATAGACTCGAGTTCGCAGCCGGCCGGCGCGCTCTTATCGCGCTTTGCACGGTTAAAATTCTGGCTCTCATGTGTGTTGGCATGGGGATTAGCCTGCATGCTGCCATGCATATTAGGCGCTGCCATCTCATCGCTTGGCGCCTTCAATCCCTGGGCCCAGGCAGGCATCTCGAGTGCTTCATTCGATTGGCTTAGCTGCTGACTGACGCGATTTTGTTGACGCTCGAGCAGAGCCTGCAGCGAATCGGCCACGGGTGATGGCTGTTTTTTTGACTCTGCCTTGATAGGTTGACGACCGATAGAGACCTTCTCCTCGGCAAGGTCGAGAAAGCTAGGTGATAGAGGCGCCGTATCGCTCGACTTCGCCGCGCTAGGCTTAGGTTCGTCGTAGTCGACCGCCGCGACGATCTCGATACCGCCGGTAACTTTCTTGTTCGACATGATCACCGCATCCGAACCTAATGTCTCTTTCACCTGGGCCAATGCAGAGCGCATATCTTTTGCCAAAAAACGTTTTATTTTCACTTAAATACCCTCTACTGGCCGACCGCTGATACGATGCGAATTTGTTTCTCATCAGGCACCTCTTGGTAAGAGATCACCCGCAGATTTGGAATCGTATGTTTAACAAAACGCGACAGCGTCGAACGTAACATACCCGATGTCAGTAGGATGGCTGGTTGGCCCACCATCTCCTGACGCTGGGATGCGTCGAGTAACGACTTTTGCATCCTCTCGGCAAGGCTAGGTTCGATATTCGGCCCCTCGCCTCCCGTTGCCTGCATAGACTGATGCAACATCTGTTCCAATTCAGGCGCCAAAGTAATGACAGGAATTTCCGGCTCTGGGCCGCTTATTTCTTGAACAATCATGCGTTTAAGTGCAATACGTACCGCGGCGGTAAGCACCTCCGTATCGTTACTCTTAGGCCCGTACTCGAGTAGCGTCTGAACTATGGTTTTCAGGTCGCGGATCGACACGCCTTCGTTAAGCAGGTTCTGCATCACCTTGACCACAGTGCCCAGCGGCAAGACATCGGGAATGAAGCCACTGACCAGCTTAGGCGAATGCTTGGCCAGCATATCCATCAGCTGCTGCACCTCTTCGTAGCCCAGCAACTTGGAGGCGTTATTGGTTAACAGCTGACTCAGGTGAGTCGCCACTACGGTGGCGGCATCCACCACGGTATAACCTAGCGTCTGAGCATGTTCTCTGAGCTCAGGGGCGATCCACACAGCTTCCAAGCCGAAGGCGGGATCTGTGGTCTCGACACCATCAAGTTTGCCGTAGACCTGACCTGGGTTGATGGCCAGTTCACAATCGTGACGAATATCCGCCTCACCAGAGGCCACGCCCATCAGGGAGATACGATAGGTGTTTGGCGCGAGATCTAGATTATCGCGAATATGCACGGCGGGCACCAAGAAGCCCAGCTCTTGGGAGAGCTTCTTACGCACGCCCTTGATACGTCCCAGCAGCTCACCACCCTGGCCCTTATCCACCAGCGGGATCAGACGATAGCCCACCTCCAGACCAATGGTGTCCACCTGCTGCACATCATCCCAGCTAAGCTCTTTAGGCTTGGCATCGCCGGGAGTCGCAGGTGAGGTCTTAGCGATCTCCAAGGCGCGTTGTCTGTCGAGATCTTTCTTACGATGCAGAAAATAGGCACCGCCCGCGGTGATCAGGCCAAAGCTGAGAAAAGCGAAATGCGGCATGCCAGGCACTATGCCCATAGTCAGCAGGACGCCCGCGGCGATAGCCAGCGACTTAGGGTTGTCGAACATCTGGCTCATCACCATCTGTCCCATGTCGCCAGATTCATTCTGACGGGTCACCATCAAGGCCGCCGCGATGGAGAGCAAGAGGCCAGGGATCTGCGCCACCAGGCCGTCACCGATTGTCAACAGAGTGTAGATCTCGACCGCAGAGGAGAAGTCCAGCCCATGCTGCGCCATACCTATGACGAAGCCGCCCAGGATGTTGATCACCAGAATCATGATGCCGGCGATGGCATCCCCTTTTACAAACTTGGAGGCACCATCCATCGCACCGTAGAAATCGGCTTCCTTGGTTACTTCGGCGCGGCGAATACGGGCCTGATCCTGATTAAGGATCCCGGCGTTAAGGTCGGCGTCGATTGCCATCTGTTTACCTGGCATGGCATCCAGGGTAAAGCGAGCACTCACCTCAGAGATACGTCCGGCCCCCTTGGTGACCACGGCGAAGTTGATGATGATCAGGATAAGAAACACCACCAGACCCACGGCATAGTTACCGCCAATCACCACAGAGCCGAAGGCCTCAATCACCTTACCGGCAGCGTCGCCACCGTTGTGCCCCTCGAGCAAGACGATACGGGTCGAGGCGACGTTAAGCGCCAGACGCAGCAAGGTAGCAACCAGCAGCACAGTGGGAAAGGCAGCAAAATCCAGGGGGCGGTCGGTATAGATGGCCACTAGCAAGACCACCAGGGCCAAGGCGATATTAAAAGAGAACAGGATATCCAGCAGGAAGGCTGGCATGGGCAAGACGATCATCGCCAGCGCCGCAAGCACCAATATGGGCGTACCTATCCCTTTAAAATTGGCGGGTTTTACCTGTTTTATCTGACCGAGCGTTGCTTTCAAATCCATCAATCTAGCGCCTGAACTTTGACATCTAGCAAGGATTCAGCAAAAAGTACGCCAACTTAAGGCCGGCTTAGTTCGCAGCGACTCGAGCGGATAACAAACGAACAAATATCAAACAGTACAGACGCAAATTAAGAGTTAACCAGCTTAAAGCGTTAGTATTTTAGCTCATCTGGGATAGGCTGATTAATAGGGATAGGTGTCGGACGCTTACCACCTTTTTGCTGATACTGACGCAGCTGAAACACATAGGCCAGTACCTGGGCCACGGCGGTAAACAGCCCCTCCGGGATCTCCTGATCTATCTTAGTGGTGTGATAGATGGCCCTGGCCAGTGGCGGCGCCGAGACGATAGCGACATCATGCTCGCGGGCGATCTCACGAATCTTAAAGGCGACATCATCCACCCCTTTGGCAAGCACATAGGGCGCGGCAGCCTTGGTCACATCATACTTCACCGCCACGGCGTAATGTTCTGGGTTGACGACGATAACGTCGGCATTGGGCACCTCTGCCATCATACGCCGCTGCGCCATCTCACGCTGCATCTGACGCACCCGGCCTTTCATTTCCGGCTGCCCCTCGGTGTCCTTGTACTCATCCTTGATCTCCTGCTTGGTCATCCTCAGCTGTTTGTTATGGTTCCAGATCTGAAACGGCACATCGATCACCACGATAATCACGGTAGAGGAGCAGAGCACGATAAACATCCACACCAGCAGATCCAGCGCGTTATAGACGTTGCCCGGCAAATGCCCCTGGGACAGGGTAAGAATATCGGTGAAATAGTAGCTGAGCAAAAGATAAGCCATCAGGGCCACCACGGAGAACTTGGCGATCCCCTTGGTCAACTCCACCAGGGCCTGCACCCCGAACATACGCTTAAAGCCGCTAATGGGGTTCATCTTATTGCCCTTAGGCATGAACGCCTTAGCGGAGAAGGTGATCCCGCCGAGCACCACGTTACCCAGAAAAGCAACGAAGGCAAGAAACAGCACAAAGCTGGCCATAGGGATCGCCAGCTCCTTGAAGACCATCATCCAGATATTGAACAGACTATTGGTGTCGTAGATCTCCTGCCTGCTTATGGTAAACAGGTTCGTCATCACGCTCATCAACGACTGGCCCAAGCTCGGCCCTATGACGGCAAATCCCACCGCCGCCGACATCAACACAGCAGAGGTGCCCAGCTCCTTAGATCGGGCGACCTGCCCCTTCTCTCGCGCCTGTTCGCGTCGCCTGGGGGTCGCCTCTTCGGTCTTCTCCTGACTGGTATCGTTATCGGCCATCAGAAGCTCCCAGCAGTGCTACATTGCAGCTGCACCAGATCGCACAGCAACAACTGGGCCGAACGCCAGACCTCGTCGAAATGCGCCATGATAGGCGTCAAGGTCAACCAGAGAATAATCAAACCACTTACCATGGTCACGGGGAAACCGATGGCGAAGATGTTAAGCTGCGGCGAGGCGCGGGTCATCACCCCGAAAGAGAGGTTGATCAGCAAGAGCGCCACAATCGCCGAAATAGACATGGTCAGCGCCGCGCCGAACATATAGGCGCCCCAGTCCGCCAGACGCCGATAGCTGGCGATGCTTATTCCTTGCATAGACACGGGAATGGTATCGAAGCTGGCCACCAACATGCGGATCATCACCAGATGACCATCCACCGCCAGGAAGATCATGGTGGTCAGCAGTAAGAAGAAGTTACCGATAACCGGGGTCTGCTGGCCTGATCCGGGGTCCACCATGGAGGCGAAACCTAAGCTGGTCTGCATGCCAATGATCTGCCCGGTCAACACGAAGGTCTGCATGATAAGTAGGGTAACAAAGCCCATGGCGACGCCAATCAAGATCTGCTGCACGGTCACGAACACGGCGCCTAATGAAAATAGCTCGACCTCGGTATTGACCGGCAACATGGGAGCGATGGCGAAGGTGATTGCCACCGAGAGCAGCAGGCGCACCCGAGTCGGTGTGGTATTGGCGCCAAATACCGCCATCACCATCAACATGCTCGACACTCGAAACAGCGGCCACATATAGGCCGACAGCGTCTGCATGATTGTCGATAGCAAGATCTCCATCTCAGCGACGCTCGATAGCCGGACGGGCGCGGCGCTTCATGGCTAGCCCACCACCTGGGGGATAAGATTCACCATCTGCAAGAAAAACTCCATCATGGTCTGAACCAGCAGATGGCCTAAGATCATCAGGGCGAAGAGTGTGGTTAACAGACGCGGCAGGAAGCTCAGGGTCTGCTCGTTAATCGAGGTCGCCGCCTGAAACACAGCCACCACCAGACCGACCACCAGCCCGGGCACGATGATCATCGACACTATGGTCACGATAACCGATAGGGCTTCACGAAAGATGTCGATGAGGGCTTCGGGTGTCATAACGGCTCCTAGATCCCAAAACTGTTGGCCAGGGTGCCCATCACCAGGCTCCAGCCATCCACCAACACAAACAACATGATCTTAAAGGGCAAGGAGACGATCATCGGCGACAGCATCATCATACCCATGGCCATCAGGATACTGGCCACCACGAGATCAAGCACCAGGAAGGGCACAAACAACATGAAGCCTATCTGGAAGGCAGTCTTGAGTTCACTGGTGATAAAGGCCGGGATCAGCACGCTCATGGGCGCATCTTCCGGAGATTGAATATTCTGATAGCCAGAGATCTCGACAAAGGTCTCCAAATCCGTGAGCCGGGTCTGGGCCAACATAAAGGCCCGCAGCGGCTCCTTGCCCTTGTCATAGGCCTGCTCTATGGTCATGGTCTCGTCGATATAGGGCTTGACCGCCTGGTCGTAGATCTTGTCGAACACGGGCGCCATGATGAAGAAGGTCATAAACAGACTCATGCCGATCAGCACCTGATTCGACGGCGTCTGCTGCAGGCCGATCGCCTGGCGCAGAATCGACAGCACCACTATGATGCGGGTAAACGAGGTCAGCATGATGACCATGGCGGGCAGAAAACTCAGCGCCGTCATCAGCAGCAATATCTGCATGGTCACCGAATATTGGGTCGAGCCATCGGCGCCTGTGGTGACAGTTACCGCGGGGAGAATCCCATCCTGGGCCAGTGCCAGTTGCGGCGCCATCACGGCCAGAAGTAGCAAGAGTGGGGTCAAGATCCGTTTCATGATTTTTATTGGGTTCATGACTGTGATGACTTTGCCTGACGCAGACGGCTGGCAAAGGAGTCCTGTTCTATGGTGATAGGGGTATCGAGTTTATCGATAAGCGAAACCTGCTGCGGCGTGACCCCCAGCAGGTATTGTTGGCCATCGACCTCGACCAACACCATCTTCTCTCTCTGCCCCAGCGGCGTGACCGCCAGAGTCTTAAGCACGCCATGGGAACTGGGCACAAGCTTGAGGCGCTTGACCAGGTAGGCGAGCAGGAAGATCAAGGCGATCACCACCAGTAAGCCACCCAGCATATTGGTCATGGTGGCCAATGCCGACTCTCGCTCACCGGTTACCTGAGTAGTCGTCGCGGCGGCCGCAACGGCCATCAAGGATGAGATCCCCATAGGCCTTCCTTATTTGAGTTTCTTAATACGCTCGGTTTGGCTGATAACGTCGGTGAGACGAATACCAAACTTGTCGTTGACCACCACCACTTCACCGTGGGCGATGAGGGTACCGTTTACCATCACATCCAGCGGCTCACCGGCCACCCGGTCAAGCTCCACCACAGATCCCTGGTTGAGCTGCAGCAGGTTACGAATATTGATGAAGCTGCGGCCCACCTCCATGGAGATGGTCACAGGAATATCCATGATGGTATCGAGTTTGGCCGCTTCCTCTTCGGTCAGCGGCTTTGAGCTATCGGCCAGCTCGTCGAGTTCGACCGCCTGAGCCTCCTCCAGCGCCTGTTCGGCCATGGCTGCGGCCCAATCGTCACCTGTATCTTCTGTGCTCATTGATTTCTACCTTAAACGCATTCCATTAAATATTGTTGAGATCCCGAGACTTACTCTTCTTAGTCACAAGTTGTAGCTCAGTCTTTACCGTCTCGGGCCGTGGGATCTTCTCCCGGATATTCAGGGCCAGATTCTCACGCGAACGCCCCAGCTTACAGCGATAGGTGGGCAGGTCCTCGACCCGCAGCACGATATATTCGGGCATCTCCACCGGAATAATGTCGCCGGCCTTAAAGCCCATCACATCCTTCAGCGAGATCTCTTTCTCGACTATGGTGGCATCCAGGCCCACCTCGACGTCCATGATCTCATCCTTCAGGGCCTGAGACCATCGCATATCGGTATCTTGAGTATCGCTCTGTACCCCGGCATCAAGCAGTTCACGAATCGGCTCGATCATCGAATATGGCATGGTGATATGGAAATCACCGCCGCCACCGTCCACCTCGATGTGGAAAGAGCTCACCACCACCACCTCGGTCGGGCTGACGATATTGGCCATCGCCGGGTTCACCTCGGAGTCGAGATAATCGAACTCGACATCCATCACAGGCGCCCAGGCTTCCTTATAATCTTCGAAGATGATCTTCAAAAGCAGCTGCACGATACGCCGTTCGGTGGGAGTAAATTCCCGCCCTTCGATCTTGGCGTGAAAACGACCGTCGCCGCCGAAGAAGTTATCCACCAGGATAAACACCAGACGGGCTTCCATGGTGATCAGCGCAGTCCCCTTCAAGGGACTGAAACGCACCATATTCAGGCTTGTCGGTACAAACAGGGTGTGGACATATTCGCCAAACTTGAGCATCTGCACGCCGTTGATCGACACCTCGGCCGCGCGGCGCATCATGTTAAACATGCTGATCCTCAAGTGGCGGGCAAAACGCTCGTTGACGATCTCCAGGGTCGGCATACGACCACGGACGATACGATCTTGCGATGAAAAGTCATAGGCGCGCGCATCGAGCGCGTCACTCACCTCTTCCTCTTCGACGTCGTCGACACCATGAAGTAGCGCATCAATTTCGTCTTGGCTTAATAGATCACTCACAATATCGTCCTATCATACTTGTTAGCTTATAAATCACCGGCATTACTGCATCACGAAGCCGGTAAACAGCACCTTTTCAACCACTTTACGTCCGGTCACAGGTTGCAGGGTATTTTGCACATTCAGCAGGGCCAACTGGCGCAGCTCATCCTTACCGGCAAGGGAGCTGAGCTTCTGCACATCGGCGCTACTAAAGGTGGTCAGCAGCGCATCCTCGATAAGCGGAATATGCTTCTTGATCAAGACGTCATCGTCAGAGCCACGCACCATGAGCTGCACCTTGATCTCCACCAGACGGGAGCGATTCTGCCCAGGCAGGTTAAACAGGAAGGGTCTCGGCATCCCCACATAGAAGGCTTCACGGCTGTTTGCCGGCTCGCTCTGCTCGGTTTGCTCCCCTTCGGCCATGGTCTCATCACTCGGCTCATCGCCCGACAGCAACAACCAGGCACCCACGCCCAGCAAGACCACCAAGAGTGCACCAATGGCCGCAAAGATAATGAGCTTCTTCTTGCTCTTAGGCTCTACATTCTCTTCAAGTTCTAACGATTCTTCTTCCGCCATCTCTTATCCCTATCACACTCGGCTCACACTCAGCATCGTCATGATTTTTAGCGCATATCAAACGATTGGGCAATCATACCAACCTATAGGTTACCTGCTTACGCGTAATAATCTATACCCGAACGATAACTTGTTGTGTTATTCGACACTAACAGGCTCTCTTCTGCCGAAATTTCATCCATCTCAGACAGACCATGGCCCACTCCCTCGCCTTGCTCGCCATTGCCGCCCTGCTCTTTACCGCCTTGAGAGACGTTGCTGTCGGTCAGCTGCATCCCCTGCTCGGCCAGTAGCTCCCGCAGACGTGGAATGGCCTGCTCAACCAGATCCCGCGTCTGAGTCTGGGTCACATGAAATTGCACCTGGGTCTGGTCACCCTGCACCTGAACTCGAACCATCATGTGGCCAAGCTCCGGCGGATCCAGACGAATCTCGGCCTGCTGTACGCCTTGGCTCACCATGGCCACCAGCTGCTGACGCATCACGGGCGAGAACTTATGGATCATCTCCTGCATCTGTGTCACAGGTTCGCCCTGAGGCTTGATAGAGACTTGATATTGCGGGAGGGCCTCATTTCTTGCGCCTTGCAAGCCCTGCAGCGATAAGGCGTTTAGCTTAGTATCTGCTGCGGCATCAGGCATTTCACCGGCCTTTGGCGACATGGTCACCGCTAGGCTAGCCCCCTTCAGCAGCTCCTGCGCAGCTTTGCCGTCGCGGCCCTCCGCGGCCGAGGTCATCTTCAACTCGCCATTTTGTGCCTGCTCGGCGGCAAGCTTGCCGTCTGCTAGCTTATGCTCACTAAACTTTGCTTCACCAACCTTGGCTTCACCCAATATGACTTTCGCGCCCTTCTCATTAACGGCACCATTCACGCCGCTCGCGTTATTGGCCGAGGTTAGGCCTGCTTGACTAAACTCAATCTGATTTAACCCAACCTGATTTAGTCCCGCCTGACTGGCCCCGCCTGCGCCTTGTGAAGGCTCAACTTTAGATGTTGCTAGGTTCGTCTGCGACTGACTCGCCATGGCCGAGAGACATTGCTTGGCGTCATTAATAAGTGCCGCCAGCTTGGCAGCATCACTCTCTAGCGCCTCGGCTTGACCAGGCTCACCATTTCCAGACTTATTCTTACCCGCTATGCCATGTATAAGCCCTTCTAGCATCTGCGGCGGTAAGGCCGTCAGCTCATCCTTGGACAAACCGGTTTGCGCCATCACCTCACTTAAAGCATTTTCGGGAAGCTGAGCCAATATCGCCTCGCTCCCCAGGCCATTTGGATTGATGACAGGTAAGATATGATCATCTCCGGCGCCGGGTTTAAGCAGCTTATCTATGCCCTCTAAGGCCGCTTTTTCGGTATCGACCTTATCTTTAGCCCCTTTTACAAAGGTAGGAAACAGCTCATTGTCGGCAGATGATTCACCATCAGCGTCACCCGGCGGCAAAATGACGCCGTCGGCGGCAATCTCCGCCTCATCCCCCAGCTTGTTCGCCAGATGGATCTGCGCCAGCACGTTGGAGACATCGTCGCTCTCTTTGTTCTGCGTGGGCGCCTTCTCCTGCTTAGCATCGGCATTAGCAGTGTTATCGCGTTGAGCCGTGTTTTCGACCTGGGACTGCGGGCGCGTTTTTGCCTGTGAGTTCACCTCACCCTGACCGCTCGCCTTAGCCAAAGCCTCTGAAAAACCTTTGTTTTCTGACTTAAACTCTGCGGTCGATTTCGCATCTGATGCGCTGGGCAACACCCCGCCCTTCTCTTTGCCGGGCTCGACATTAGATAGGAGTATTTGGGTCATCTGTGGCATGCTTCCTCCAACGCTCATCTAGGGCACGACAATGTCACGTGCCACCCGAGCGTCAATTATTCGCTAAGCTTTGGACTCATTGGCCCTTACTACTCAATATCTAGCAATAAAAATGCCAAGTTAATTATACCAATCCTAGTAAATAGCTGATCATGCTAGCTTGTTAAAATGCCCGATAACGGCGTTATTATTTTTGATTGTAAAATAACTACTTATCGAAAGATCATGCCTTGTTCTCGAGCGTTTGTCCTACGCTACTTCTGATCACTTACCTACCGGTGATTGGTATTACAATTTGACTTGAAAAAAGTGGCGAGACGGTAGAATGGTTTTGAGAACAATAAAGAGGCGCCAGCCTCTACACACATATATAGCTTAAGGCTATCGGGTAGACTGGCGGAAAAATTGTTGCGAAGCAAACTCGTCGATCATCTTCTGTTCCTGTTTGGCCTCAAACTTTTGTTTTGCTTCGGCTTTATGCGCGAGTAACAGCTCGACCGCCTTACGCTTTTGTTGCTTACCCTGCCAATACTGCTGAGCCTTCTGACGCTGCTTATCCGTCTCCGACACGGCGAAGACCTGCTTCTCGATCGCCTCATCTATCTGACGGATAAACTGATGAAACTGATGGTAGCTGCTGGCGGCAATCACTTGCCCCTGTTGCGCCTCCATCTGTTTCATGTAATCGAGACGATACTGCTGCAGGGCATCGAGCTGCTGGCGGCACTTGTTGAGCGTCAGCTGTACGCCTCTTAGCTGAGTCGCTGCGGCCTCCTCGGCGTCGAGGGCTAACTTGAGTACTGTCTCTAAGGGATCATGCTTTGCCATGGCCGTTACGCTCTCCGATAAAATTCAGGCTAGACCTGACACTGGGCGCTCAATTGCCCCAGCATCAAGGCGCTGGAATCGAAGCTGATGGCTTCCTTCATGGTCTGGCGCAAGAAGGCATTCATGGCTGGCTGCAGCCTTATGGCGTTATCGATACGAGGGTCACTCCCCTGAGTATAGGCACCGATAGAGATAAGGTCGCGGTTCTGTTGGTAAAGAGAATACATCTGCTTCACCCGGCGTGTCGCCTCCAGATGAGCATCACTGATCACCATAGGTGCCACACGACTGATAGAGGCCTCGACATCGATGGCCGGGTAATGACCCGAATCGGCTAATGCCCGCGATAAGACGATATGACCATCGAGGATCGCCCGCGCCGCATCCGCGATCGGATCCTGCAGGTCATCCCCCTCGGTCAGCACGGTATAGAAGGCGGTAATTGAGCCCTGGCCAGCGCCGCCGTTGCCAGCGCGCTCCACCAGTTTAGGCAGCTTGGCAAACACAGAGGGCGGATAGCCCTTGGTGGCCGGCGGCTCACCGACGGCCAGGGCGATCTCACGCTGGGCCTGGGCGTAACGGGTCAGGCTATCCATCAGCAGCAATACGTTATAACCCAGATCGCGAAAATACTCGGCGATACGGGTCGAGGTCTCACAGGCTCGAAGACGCATCAGCGGCGAGGTATCGGCGGGCGCCGCCACCACCACGCTGCGGGCACGTCCCTCGGCGCCCAAGATCTCCTCGATAAACTCTTTCACTTCGCGGCCACGCTCACCGACCAGACCAACCACGATCACATCGGCCGTTGTGCCCCGGGTCATCATGCCCAGCAGCACACTCTTACCCACACCCGAACCGGCAAACAGGCCCATACGTTGTCCCTTACCTACAGTCAACATGGCGTTGATGGCGCGCACCCCCACATCCAAAGGTTCACTGATGGCGCGGCGCGCCAAGGGATTTAACATGGTGGCATGGCGAGTGGCTTTCTGATCGGTATGCAGCTGCCCCAAGCCGTCAATCGGCGCACCATTGCCATCGAGCACGCGGCCAAGCAGGCCCATGCCGACATTCAGCCCTGTCTGCTCACCCAGCGGCGTTACCTTGGCACCTGGCATTACGCCGCTTAGCTCCTCGATGGGCATCAAATAGAGTAGCTTGTCATCGAAGCCTATCACCTCGGCGATCAGATCTCCTGCCATGGTGGCTATGCTACACAGACTGCCCACGGGCGCCTTGCAACCGGTAGCCTCCAGGGTGAGACCCACCACGCGCACCAGCTGGCCCGAGGCCTCCGGCATAAAAGGGGCGACCGCCTGGGTATGCTGCCTTAACTTATCAAGAAGCCGGTTTTGACGTGTCTTCATCTGGGCTCGTCTCTTGCGGTGCTTCTGGTGCAATCTGTTCGCTCGGCGCGACTTGCGATGCGTCAACTGCTTGCGTTTGTTGCGGCTCGCTTGCCAGACTATCTGTTTCGAGGCCCGCTTGTGCAGCGTCGTCTTGGTCTTGGTTTTGGTTTTGGTTTTGGTTTTGGTCTTGATGCTCGGGGACCTTCTCCATGGCAGCTATCTGTTGTAGCCTTTGCTGCTCGAGGCGCTGCTCGCTGGCGATAAGCTTATCGAACACCGCCTTGATGCGATGCTCCAGCCCCATATCCACCCGGCTACGGCTGTTGCTTACGATACACTCGCCGCGGCTCAAGGTCGGGTCTGCCTCTAACTCCCAATGATTTTTTGTGAGCTGCGCGCTTTCATAGAGTCGCTCGACGATAGCGAGATCCTCTGGATGTAGACGCAGATGCGCCCCCTGCTCTTTCAGCGGTAGGGCGTCGACCCCTTGGCGCAGGGCGGCGAGAATATGTTCGGGATGTGTCTTGAGCTCGTGGCCGATCACCGCCTTAGCCAGGGTCATGCTGAGCTGCACCAGGGCTTGTTCTATTTCGGTGTCAAGCAGGGAGAGCGGCATTGATAGCTGCTGCATCAGGGCTTCAAATTGCGCAATCGTCTGTTTTGCCTCGGCGAGGCCAGCCTCCATACCCTGAGCCTGTCCTTGACGATAGCCCTCCTCGTGGCCCTGCTCCAGGCCTTTCAGTCGGCCCTCTTCCAAGCCCTTAGCCATACCGGCTTCCTGGCCCTGAGCGAAGCCTTCGGCCTCGGCCTCGGCGCGGATCGACTCGATCTCTTCCAGGGTGGGGGGCATCACGGGCTCATCGACCGCCTTGGCCGCCTTTTGCGGGGCGATGCGGCCGAACATGTTCTCCTTGGGCTCATTCACCACAGGGGTTACATCGGGCAGCTGCCAATGGCTAAAATCGGCTTGTGTGCTTTGTACGCCTTGCCCCTCTTGGGGCTTCTTGTCACCAGACATGGTCATTAGAGGAACTCTTCTCCGCCGCTACCACCTAGAATGATCTCACCGGCATCGCTTAAGCGACGAGCAATAGAGAGGATCTCCTTCTGAGCCACTTCCACTTCGCTGATCCGTATTGGCCCCATGGCCTCGAGATCGTCTTTAAGCAGCTCGGCAGCACGCTTGGACATGTTGCCGAGGATCTTCTCTTTGAGTTGATCGTCTGCCCCCTTGAGGGCCTTCATCAACACATCCTGCTGCACTTCACGCAGCAAGGTTTGAATACCCATGTCGTCGACATCTGCCAGGTTTTCGAAGACAAACATCAGATCTTGGATCTGCTGCGCCATCTCTTCGTCGGTCTCGCGCAGCGTCTCCATCAGCTGGCTTTCGACGCCAGTATCCAGGTAGTTCATGATGTTGGCCGCTGCCTTCAGGCCGCCCATCTTCGCTGCCTGTGCGCCGCCCTGACCGGCAAACTGTTTCTCCATGATGTCGTTAAGCTCTTGCAGCGCCGCCGGTTGTACCTCTTCGAGGTTGGCGATACGCATCATCAAGTCGAGACGGGTATTTTCCGGTGCCTGAGCAAAAATTTCGGCGGCCTGATCCGGCTCGAGATAGGAGAGCACAATCGTCTGGATCTGCGGGTGTTCGTTCTGAATGATGGTGGCCACCTGACGGGCGTCCATCCACTTGAGTGACTCTAGGCCCTTTGCACCACCACCCATGATGATCTGCTCGATAAGATTACCCGCCTTATCTTCACCCAGGGCGGCGGTTAGGGCATTACGCACGAACTCTTCGCTGTTAAAGCCGATGGAGGAGTATTTCTGTACCTCCTCCAGAAACAGCTTGTGTACGCCTATCACCTTGTTTTGGCCGAAGTCTTTCATGGCCGCCATGGCCATACCCACCTTTTGCACCTGCTTAGGCTCGAGGTGTTTTAAGATTGACGCGGCGTCGGCTTCGCTAAGGCTGAGTAGCAGGATGGCTGTCTTCTCGATACCGGTCAGATCTTTGGTATTGAACTCACCGTTAGCTGTGTCGATCTCTTTGTCTTTACTCATTTTCTTGTAACCATCCCTTGACGACTTGCGTAGACAACTCAGGCTCGTTGGCCACCAATGCACGTATGGCCTTTATCATATCATCGTCTTTATGCAGATCCGGTATCAAAATTGACCCATCATCGGCGTAGCTGTATTCCGCATCGGGACGATTGAGCATGCCAAGGGTATCGGCGGCATACTGATCCTCAATCTCCGCTAACTCATCACCCAAAGATGGCGCATCCGGCATCTTCTGACCATCTGGGTAGATAAGGCGCTTGAGCATAGGGCGCACCACGAACAGAATAAGCACCAGGATGATTAGACCGCCCATCACCAGCTTGATGGCTCGCCAGAACCAAGGCTCCTCGTAGATGGCCAGCGCCGGCGCCTCTTCCACCAGTTGATCCATGAAGGGAACTGTGACCACCTCTATCATGTCGCCGCGTTGGGTATTGAAACCTACGGCCCCTTCTAGCAGGCGGCGAATGTTGCTCAGCTCCTGCTCTGTGCGAGCGACCCGGGTCACCTGACCGTCTTCACCGGCAGGTCCCGTCTTGAAATCGACCGCCACCGACACGCTAACCCGTCTGACCACCCCCACCTGCTGGCGGGTATGGCTGATGGTGGTGTCTAGCTCATAGTTACGGGTCGCCTCCTTGTGGCTGGAACCCGGCAGGGTCTGCTCCTGAGTGCTAGTGCCGGTGGCCTGCTGAGGAATATTGGCTTCCATCGGCGGCTGGTTGCTCAGCGCACCGGCGATGCCACCTGTGCTGGCGCCGGTAGAGTTATTCTCAACCGTCATCTCGCTGCGCACCGCGGGCAGATCCGGGTTATAACGCTTGGCGGTCTGCTCGACCGAGGTGAAGTCCATGTTCACGTCGACCTGGGCGGTAAAGTTTTCCGGCCCCAGAATCGGCATCAGAATCGATTCAATCTTGCTGCGGTATTCGGCTTCTTTCTGCTGCACCAGCTCGAGCTCGCGTCTGGCTCTGGCCGAACCTGCAGTTTGACTGCCTGAGTTTAGCAGGCGACCGTTAGCGTCGGTCACAGTAACCCGAGTCGGCTCGAGACCGTGCACCGCCGAGGCAACGATATCTACGATGGAATCGACCTCCTCCTGACCCAGACCGCCACGGCGGGTATTAACCACCACGGTCGCGCTTGGCTTGGAGCGATTACGGGCAAACACGTTCTCTTTAGGAATGGCCAGGATCACCTTGGCGCGACTGACGCTCTTTAACTCTTCGATGGTGCGCGCCAGGTTTTGCTCCTGACTGTTTTTGAGTCTGGCGGCCTCCATGCGTTGGCTCACGCCAAAGCCGCTGTCTTTAGAGAGGTAATCGTCACGGTTAGGTGAATTATCGATACCGGCGCGGCTCAGCATCATCTTAACGTCTTGGTACTGATCTTCCGGCACCTTAAGCACGTCGACATCGATCTGATAGTTGACCTTGTTCTTGTCCAGCACATCAAGGACCTGCACCATCTCCTGGGTATCCATCTTACCCAGAGGGCGGTATTCGGGCTCCTGGGCCCACAACATGACGAAGACGGCCAACGCCAGACAGATAGCCAACGCCAGGATCATGGTGATCTGTCTGAGCATGTCGACACCGCCAAACATACCGCCGCTTGGCTTATGTTCTTCTTGTACGCCGCCTGCCAACATATCCTGTGTTGTGCCAGCGCCAGTTCCGACTACCATATCTGTGCTCACGATAAATACCTGCCGTTATCTTTCTTAATCTTTAGGGAGTCCATGCCTAGACAGGCATACTCATGATCTCTTTGTAGGCTTCCACCAGCTTGTTGCGCACCTGAACGGTGGCCTCGAATGCCACGCTGGCCTTCTCTCTGGCGATCACAGTATCTGACAGGGTCACCCGGGTATCGCCCATATCCAGACGTGTCTGCAGCGAAGATGAGGTGGCCTGCAGCGCATTGACATTGCCCACAGCTTCAGACAAGAGGCTACCAAAGTCGCTACCACTGGTGTTCGCCACCTGCTGGGTGATATTAGGCGTGATCCCATTAGGCTTAATTTCGCCCGTGAGTGTCTGCATCTCTTGCAGTAATGAATTGGCACCTATCTGCATCTTGGCCTCCGCTATCGTCGTGAAATTGACGAAATCTATTCTTATTCAGACCAATGCAATATGTTTGCCAAAAATAGAAAAAGCCGACAAACCCAGATTATTGGGTGTCGGCTTCAAAGAGTTCAGGTGAGATATGCTGGCTCTAAAGCAACGGTTTGCTTCCTTCACTAACGCAAATAGACCAAAACGGTTACGCCTATCAGGCAGGGATCTGAATGCCCATGTCGCGCATACGCGCCATCTTATATCTCAGGGTGCGGGCGCTGATCCCCAGCTTTTCGGCTACCTGCTTGCGGCTGCCGTTACACTGATTGAGGGTCTCTAGGATGATCACATGTTCCTGTGCCTTGAGCTCATCCCCCAGCCCCTCGGGCTCGGCGATCTTTTCACTCTCAAAGGTGGACTCCAGCATCACATCCTGAGTATCGATGACGATATCCTTGGCGCAGATGGTGTCGCCTGACTGTAAGATCAGGGCGCGCTGAACCACGTTGTCCAGCTCTCGCACGTTGCCCGGCCACCTGTGGCCCAATAGACGCCTGCTTGCCTGATCGTCCAGGCTTGGCGCCACAACTAAACCGGCAGCCTTGGCATGACGCAACACCAGGTGTCTAGCAAGTGGCAAGATATCCGCCGGGCGTTGATGCAGCGCCGGCCAAGTCAGCGGGAACACATTGATGCGATAATAGAGATCTTCCCTAAAAGCGCCTTTGGTCGCCATCGCCTTAAGGTCACGGTTAGAGGTCGCCAGCACTCGCACATCGAGTTTGATCGTCTTACGGCCGCCGAGTCGCTCGACTTCCCGTTCCTGTAATACCCTGAGCAGCTTAGCTTGCAGCCCCAGATCCATCTCGGAGATCTCATCGAGCAGCAAGGTGCCGCCCTGAGCCTGTTCAAACTTACCGGGACAGGCCTGATAGGCCCCGGTAAAGGCCCCCTTCTCGTAGCCAAACAGTGTGGCTTCGAGCATGTTTTCAGGAATTGCCGCACAGTTGATTGCCACAAACGGCTCGCTGGCACGCTGGCTGTGTTGATGAATATAGCGGGCAAGCACCTCTTTACCCGAGCCACTCGGCCCCATGATCATCACGGAAGCATCGGACTGAGCCACCTTCTGTGCCAGCGCCAGGAGCGCCAGGCTGCGCTCATCGGCCACCACAGGTTGATCTTCGATAAGCTTAGGTTTGAGATAACGAGACACCTGGTTGAGCAGGACCTCTGGCGCGAAGGGTTTCGCAAGATAGTCCACCGCGCCGAGTTTAATGGCGCTTACTGCACTGTCTATGGTGGCAAAAGCCGTCATCAATAAGATGGGCACCTGGGCGTTATGCTGCTGAAGATAGTTCACCAGCCCTAGGCCGCCTATCCCCTCCATCTGCACGTCGCTGATCACCATGTCGAATTCCTGGCCCTTGAGCGCGACGATGGCCGCCTCGGCCGATTCCACATCGACACATTCATACTGCGCCAGCAACAAGGTATCGACTAGGGCTTCGCGCAGCGCCGCATCATCTTCAACGAGTAATATCTTGGCTTCAGCCATGGCTTACCTCCAGCCCAGAATCGGCCGAAACAACCGGCAGGTTAAACGAGGCGCGACATCCCTTTCCCGCGATACAATTGAGTTGCAAGCGGCCCTGATGATTTGCCACAACCGTCTGCACTACCGCTAAGCCCAGACCAGTCCCTTGGGCCTTAGTGGTGAAGAAAGGCTCTAACACCTTCTCCTGCATGTTGGCATCGAGCCCCTTACCGTTGTCGACTACCTCGAAGGCGACAGTCCCTGCCTCGTCTTGGGCATTAAGCCAGATCTGACTGGCCCCGGCCTCGATACTGTTCATAACAAGATTGTTGATCGCCGAGCTGAGCGCCGCCGGATTAGCCTTAAAGCGCAAGTGAGTGTCTAGCTTAAGATGCAGTTGGCAACCCTTACGCTCGGCGATAGGTTCGCAGTTGGCCATCACGCTACTCATCACCTGCCGCATGTTGCAAACTTCGGTCAATTCCTGCTGACGCCCCTTGGCCATCAGCAACATGTCATCCACCTGTTGCGACAGTTCGTTGAGTCTGTCGATAAGCTTGCCCTGAAAACGCTCCCTTGAGGCCTGGGTCAGCTTAGGGCTCCCCAGGTTCGCGGCGTAGAGTAGGGCCGCCGACAAAGGTGTTCGCACCTGGTGGGCAAGGCTGGCCACCATCTTACCTAAGGCCGAGAGGCGTTGCAGATGTGAGAGATTCTTCTGCAGCAGACGGGTTTCGGTCAAGTCGGTCAAGACGATTAGCTGACCAGGCTCGGGCGTTAGCGGCGTAATCGCCAGCTTAACCCGACGACCGTTCTTCAACGAGACCTCATGACCGTCGTCATCTTGGGGCGAAAAGGCACGGTTGATCACCTGTAACCAGCGCATGCCCGCCAGGGGCTGCCCTAGCAATTGCACGGCAACGGGATTAGCATCTGTCACCACACCATCACCATTGAGGATCACTACACCCGATGGCATGGCCTGGAGTATATGTTCCATGCGGCTGGAGATGGCATCGTTTGCCACCTCACCACCCATGACTTGGGAAGGAGCCAATGTTACCTGCGCCTGCGCTGTATATGCCACCTTTGGATTCGCGGCCATAACCACTCCGTCAATAATTTGCTGCTAAACAGGCCAATGCAGGTAACATGCCAATTAAAAAAGCTAACAAAAAGTCAGAATTAACAGAGAATTATGAGTCAGATACGACAAAGGCCCAGAAATGGGCCCTTGTTTATGGCGTGCGGCGAGCAGGAGTTAATCTTTGCTCATGCCATACTTGCGCATCTTCTCAACCAGTGTGGTACGGCGGATGCCAAGCATTTCTGCGGCGCGTGCCACCACATTATCTTGTTGATCCAGTGCCTGGCGAATCATATCGATCTCAAGCTCGGCCAACAGGTCCTTAAGGTTCACCCCTTCTGGTGGCAGTTCACTAGGGAAACGGCTCTCGGGAATATCGACCGCTACCTCATCGCTGAAGATAGAGGCCAGCGCATCGCGTTCCAGCTCCTCTTCACTGACCTGAACCTGATATTCAGGCACATCGATATGACGATATTTAAGTGGCAGGTCATTAACGTCGACCAAGCCACCCGGATAGAGGATCGTCAGACGCTCGACCAGGTTAGAGAGTTCACGCACGTTACCCGACCAGCTATGTTCCTTGAGTGACTCAATCGCACGCTGAGTAAAACGCACCTTGCCACGCCCCTCGTTATAGACGCGGCTTACTAACTCTTGCAGCAAGAGTGGGATATCGTCTTTGCGCTCGCAAAGGGCCGGCATCTCTACGGGAAACACATTGAGACGATAGAAGAGATCTTCGCGAAACTCGCCGTTGGCGATCATAGTTTCAAGCTCTCTGTGGGTCGCCGCGATGACACGCACATTGGTGTGAATAGGCTTGCTGCCACCGACACGCTCGAAGACGCGCTCTTGCAATACACGCAGCAGTTTCACCTGCATCTGCAAAGGCATGTCACCTATCTCATCGAGGAACAGGGTTCCCCCTTCGGCAAGCTCGAAACGTCCCTTACGGGCACTGATCGCGCCGGTAAATGAGCCCTTCTCATGACCGAACAGCTCACTCTCGAGTAGTTCTGGCGGGATGGCGCCACAGTTCACCGGGATGAAAGGTCCATCACGACGTTCGGAAATATAGTGGATATTGCGAGCAACCACCTCTTTGCCTGTACCGGACTGGCCTAAGACTAAGACAGTAGCATCTGAACCCGCGACCTGATTGATCAGGTGACGCACCTGGGCGATCCCTTCACTGCGGCCCACTAGGCTGCGAAACAGTTTTGTCTGGTTACCACTGGTAGGAATATCTGGACGCTTAGCCTGCACAAACACTTGGCAAAAATGCAGCAGCTCGGTCAATTGAGGATAATTTAACGGCTCTTCGATACACCCCAACACATTGCCTGCCGACACATCGCCATTAGAGCCCAACAACAAGATTGGCTGCCAAGGCATAGAGGTGGCGATAGATTGCAACAGGGTCTTGTTTTGCGCCTCTTGTGCAATCACAAGTGCTCTATAGCGGGTATTCGACATTCGAGATTCGAGTTTATCGACGGCAAGCAACTCGACCTGCTCACCAAGAAACTCAAAAACACAAGATAAGCGATTAATTCGCTCTGACTGATTACCGACAAGTAGAATTCGTTGATCTGTATGCATCATTTAAGAAGGCCGTAAAGCACTCAGTGTTATTCGCATTAATTATTAGTGTTAGTTGCTTCGAAAGCGAGATAATCGTTTTAATCCAGTTTTCCAAAAAATGACTATCACACGGAATAGTGTATTATCAGCAGCACATTAGCAAGTATCAGATTCATTTTCTGACAAACTCATCTGATTTTAGAGCAAATTCTCAACGTATCAAGCATCGGGCGCCAATCATTTGACGCCTGACAAAAAGTTGTTGTTCAGAAAGATAGTCGAGGCGATTAAATTGCCTCTGTGTGTGATGCTAAATGGTGTTCATTTTGTGGAATCGCGTCCCACCCTTCCTTGATGGTTCGGATGATCTCGCTCACATCATCGATGGCCTTTACATCGTTATTCATGTTGGCCTCGGAGATCTTACGCAACATGAAATCATAGAGGTCGCTAAGGTTACTGGCGATCTCGCCACCTGCTTCCATATTCAAACTGTTGTTAAGCCCAGTGATAATGCCTATGGCCTTGCCGATATAGATACCTTTATTTTCTATATCATTGTTTTCTATTGCATAACGACTCTGGGCCAATCGTTGCAGCGCACCTTCAAACATCATCTGGATAATTCTGTGTGGTGAAGCGACTGAAATCTCGCTCTCTAATGACACCTTGCGATATGACTGCAGTGACTTTCTCATAAAAACCTACCTTTCTGCATCTATAGACTTATAAACATTAAGTTGGCGTTGACTCTTACGTCCGACATGCAGTAACTCTTGACGATGCTTTAACAGGCTTACCGCCTGTGTTGTAAAGCTGCTGGTTAATTCCAGCTGAGTCTGCAATAGGGCTCTGTCTTCCTCTTTAGGTGAGGCGAGCACCTCGTCGAGTAAAAGTTGACGCTTGCCAACCAAGTCTAGCAAGTTCGATACCAACTCATCCGCGTCTTCCTGTTCGGCAGGTAGCTGTTCCAGACGCCGCATGACCTGGGTAATTTGTTCGTTTAGCTTATCTAAAGGCTCCAATACACTTCCTTCTTACAACACTCTCGATTAGCCCTTCTGAGAAACAACACCTGGCAGCGAGTTCAGTCCGTTAACTATACCTGCTGACTGTTGATTCAATTTACCCACAACCAGATCCATCGCATTAAACTGCTTGAACAGACGGGCTTGTAATTGTTCCATCTTCAAAGAAAAAGCTTCTCTCTGATCATCCAAGCGTTTCTTATCGGCGGTATAGGCATTATTACGAGAATCGATCAGGCCACCACTCTTAACATAACCTTCAACTAAGGTGTCCAATCTGTTGGCCAAACCTGTGGTATCTGTCGCAAACAAGCCCTCGATGCTACTCATATCTTCACTGATGGCTTTATCAAGCTTAGTGCTATTAACCGACAGCTTGCCGTAGCGATCTGCCTCTATACCTATGTCATAGAGGGCAACCGACTGTCCACCACCAAGATCAACACGATTTGAGATCATATTACGCATCTGAGACTCAATTGAGCGTATCATCGAATCCCCCTGAAGCGCAGAGGCTTTCTCTTTCTCTGCGTCGTAGGAAGAGACCTTGTCTATGGTGCTCATCAGGTTGTTATAGGCGTCGACAAAACCCTGAACATTCTCTTTTACCGCATCTTCATCGAGTTCTATCTTAAGCACTGAGGTCTTATTAAGATCGGCGTCGGTAAGATTAAGGGTCACACCGGCAATCGCATTTTTAATTTCGTTGGTTTGCGACTGTAGCTTCTGGCCATCAATGTAGACGATTGACTCTTTGGCGGCCTGCACTTCGCTCAGATTTCCTACGCCAAACATGTCGCTAAGACCTGTACCAGAGGTATCGCTTGCAGTTACGCTGATGTTATTATCCGGCCCTTCGGTATCGGAACTGATCACCAGACGACTGCCACCATCGGTAGTGACTATCGTTGCGGTAACCCCGACATTGTCGTCGGCACTGTTAATCTTGTCTGCAATGGCTGACAGCGAGTCGCCTGCGGCCACATCGACAGAGAAACTCTGACCATTTACGGTAAAGCCGAGACTGCCCTCACCTACTGCTGCACTGGCATCGGCCGTGAAGGCCCCTGCCACCTTGTGACGCTGGGCGAGTTGCTCAACGACTATGTTATAGCTACCCGTCTGCGCATTTTTATCGGCAGTGGCCGTAAAGAAGCTGCTGTCACCGGTTGAAACCTGACGTTGATTTAGACTGCTGCCATCTTTGAGTTTTTCAAGGGCATCCTGAAACTTTGACAGAGCACTCTTTAGCGAGCCCATGGCCGAGACTTTCGCATCGATTGTGTCTTCTGTCTTATTAAAGATCGCTTCTTTAGGCACCTTCTCAGCATCAACCAGCACCCCCACAATCGTGTTGATATCAAGCCCTGAACCTATGCCTGTTGCCGTTAATGCCATAACTACCTCTACTCAAACTCCAGCTGAAACTTAAGCTTCAGTTTTCATTAATAATCCAGTGACTTCAGAAAGTTTCTGTGCCAACCTCAATGCTTCTTCGTTTGGAATTTGACGGATTACATCACCCGAATCAATATCCATAACGCTAACAATATTTGTGCCAGAATCTTCATCAATCTTAAAGGCCAAGCCCTTACGCATCACAGACATCATATTTGACATCTCTTCGACCAACTTCTGCATCGCTTCAGGCGACGTCTCTTGTTCTTGCGCCTGCTCCGCTTCGGCTTGATTAGTCTGCTCAACCGCCTTTATCGATCCTTTGGCTAATTCCACGTCCTCTGCCGCATTTGCTTTAACAGGCGTCATGCCTATATCAATTTTAGCAGCTGTAGCATTGGATGAATTAACAGTATTAATATCCATGACCTATACCTCTACTTCGTTAATTTATCCTTAAAATCACGAAAGGGAGATCCGTCGCCGAACCTCCCTTGTCTTCATCAAACTCGGTCTAACCCATTACTTTATTAGAGTAAAGATAGGGCAACCTGTGGCAGCTGGTTAGCTTGAGCTAGCATAGCCGAACCTGTTTGCTGAAGCACTTGGTTCTTAGTCATAGCAGAGGTTTCTTTCGCGAAATCCACGTCTACGATACGGCTCTTAGCATCAGCAACGTTAGCCTGAGTGTTAGCGCTGTTGCTGATGTTGTGTGCCAAACGGTTCTGAATCGCACCCAAATCTGCTCTTTGAGTATCAATAGTCTTAATAGCCTTATCAATTGCACCCAGTGCAGAAGCGCGGTTTGCAGAAGTAGCTAAAGCTAAACCTGATACTGATAGACTTGTTTTATTAGACGCTTTAACTGTAACAGTGATATCTTCGCCATCCTGATGACCAACTTGGAATGCCTTACCTGTAGCGAATCCACCGGACAATAGCTTAGTATTACCAAAAGCTGTAGTCGAACCAATCGCATCAATTTCATTAACCAATTGATCCATTTCAGCTTTAAGTGCAGCAATATCATCAACACTGTTCGCGCCGTTTTCGGCTTGAATAGTCAAATCACGCATGCGTTGCAGCATGTTTGTTTGCTCTTGCATCGCACCTTCAGCAATCTGAGCGATTGAGATCGCGTCGTTGGCGTTACGCATGCCCACTTCTAGACCACGAACTTGAGAATTCAGACGGTTAGAAATTGATAAACCTGCCGCATCGTCTTTTGCACTGTTGATGCGAAGACCACTTGATAAACGCTCCATAGAGGTAGCTAGGTTACCACTTGAATGATTCAAGTTCTTTTGAGCTTTCATCGATGTAACGTTGGTGTTTACTGTAATAGCCATAATCGTTTCCTCTTTATACCTGACTTAATCACTTGCCTGTCTGATTAAGCCAGGCTGAGCTTATTGGTTACAGTGTATTTAACGGCAGAGCTTTTTCGATCTTTAGAAAATTTTTCAGAAAAAACAGCTTATTTTAAATAAGTCATTAAATTTAACAACTTGCATCCACACGGCAGTAAAGTAAAAATCCACCTTCTGAAGAAGGTGGCTTTGTATTAGCCCCCTAAAAGGGGGCGTTACCTAGTTCAACTCCAACTGCGGCAGTTCCTGCTTTTCAACTATTTCCTGATGGCGAACATACCTTCTTATGACTTCTTCATTGATTCCTACTGTGTCAACAAAGTACCCTCGCTGCCAAAAGTGGTTACCCCACAACTTATTCTTTCTTAAATAGGGATATTTACTGCAAATTTTTAGAGCTATTTTTCCTTTTAAAGCTCCCATCAATTTTGAAATAGACAGCTTTGGAGGCACTTTAATTACTAGATGTACATGATCTATTTGAACATTGAGCTCATCAACAGTGCAGCCTAGCTGTTCACTGTAAACTTGAATACAGCGGTATACATCCTTACCCAGTTTGTTTTTTAGAAGCCTAAATCGATATTTAGGCGTCCACACTATGTGATATTGACATCGCCAATACACATGCGATGCTTTCTCATATCTACTCTTGTTTTTTGTCCTCTGTTACTTCGCTAAAAGTCAGAGTCCAATTAACATGAGTAGATATTCAGGCAAAGCCTAAATGATGATAACCACCTACTGAAGTAGGTGGTTTAGGGCTGAAAATAAAAAACGGTGCAATAACAACATTTGCACCGTTCCTATCTATTATAAAATAAGCGAATTATTAACCCAGTAATGACAAAGCAACCTGGGGTAACTGGTTGGCCTGCGCCAGCATGGCAGAACCAGTTTGCTGTAGCACCTGATTCTTAGTCATAGTCGAGGTTTCTTTGGCGAAATCCACATCTACGATACGACTCTTAGCATCAGCGACGTTTGCTTGCGTATTCGCACTATTACTAATGTTATGTGCTAAGCGGTTTTGAATCGCACCTAAATCAGCTCTTTGAGTGTCAATAGTCTTAATCGCTTTATCAATAGCACCTAATGCTGATGCTCGGTTTGCCGCAGTGGAATTTTTTAGTGATCCAACAGACAAACTGGTCTTGTCTGTCGTCTTCACTTTAACAATAATATCTTCACCATCTTGGTGACCGACTTGGAACGCTTTGCCAGTAGAGAATTCACCCTGTAATAATTTTGTATTACCAAATGCGGTACTTTTACCGATATTATCAATCTCCGTCACCAGTTGATCCATTTCTGCTTTAAGAGCCGCTAAATCCTCTACACTATTCGCACCGTTTTCTGATTGAATAGTCAGGTCGCGCATACGTTGTAGCATGTTGGTCTGCTCTTGCATCGCACCTTCAGCAATCTGCGCAATTGAGATTGCATCGTTGGCGTTACGCATACCGACTTCGAGGCCACGTACCTGAGAGTTCAAGCGATTCGAAATCGCCAAACCAGCAGCATCATCTTTCGCACTGTTAATTTTCAAACCACTAGACAAACGCTCCATAGATTGGGCCAAGCCACCACTAGAAACATTTAAGTTCTTCTGAGCTTTCATCGATGTCACGTTAGTATTAACGGTAATAGCCATTGTGTTTTCCTCTTCTTGGTTGCACTGCCAAGACGTTGAGCTTGGCTAATAAATTCAAAGTTAAGTTAGTCAAAGGCCAAAGCCCGTTTAGATATAATCAAACAGTGTCGTCGACCCGACTTTGCTAAACACGCTCGATACGGCATTTAAGGCTAGCTGTTGTTTCTCTAGCTCAGTTATCGCCGAGGCATAATCTAAATCTTCAAGCAGTGAGAGCGCCGAACTGTTCACCAGTTTCTCTTCCACATGGGTCGAACTGTAACGTTCAATTTGCTTTAAGCTATTGCCGGCTTCACCGCGGGCAATACTCAATTGATTGACACCACTGTCGATATTATTCAACACTTGTGCCAACTCTGCTTTTCCCTCAGGGGTATTCACCTTATTGGGATCTTCAACCAAGGTGATCGCCTGATTGATGGTGTCGAAAATACTGATCTCTGTTTGCGGGGACAACGTAAAGGAGTCTCCCGCAACGGGCGCCCCGTCGATTGTGACTTCTATACCGTTAAAGATAACTGGATTGCTGGCATCAAAGTTAGTAAACACCTGAGCCGTCCCCGCTGAATCGGTTACGGTGAGATCGAGAACACCCACGCCGTTATCTGTAAAGGAAAAGGTATATTGCTCGGGCACAACGGGCAGATGCCCTGCTGGATTGGTTATTTTTGCGCTCAGTACCCGAAAATCTCCTACCTGGCCCGCCGAATAATTGGCGCTAAAGTCACCCAATGGATTCACTGCCTTCATAAAAGCACTATCACCCGGCACATTGGTGCCCAGGGTGACACCTGAAGCCACTATGGCTTGGCGCACACCACTGTCACCGCTATAAACCACATTTCCCGCCACATCGAAAGCAAAAGGCTGATTGCCAGTTTCATAGCCGGAAAACATATAGTTGCCCGATTCATCTTTGGTGTTGGCCACAGAAACCAACTCTTCCAATGTGCCTTTCAGCTCGTCGGCAATCATTTGCCGCTCGGAATCAGACAGGCTGCCATTCACTGCACGCAGGATCTGCTCTCTAACCGAGCCAGTCAGGGTTTCAGCTGTGCCTAGCTTGCTTTCGGTCAAGGCCAGACGATTGGTGGCATAGTCGATATTCTTCATAAACTGATCGACCAGGGCATTTTGCTGATTAAGGTTATCGATTCCGATAGCCGCCACAGGATCGTCGCCCGCGGTATTGACCCGCTTGCCACTGGCGATCTGATCGATGAGCTTGCTGGTCGCCGATTGCTTGTTAAGCACGCTATTAATGTTTTGATTAAACATCTGCGCCGTTGAGATCCGCATAATAAAGGCTCCTATCTCACCGAACTAAAGAGGGTGTCGAAAATTTCAGTGGCCGTGGTCATGATCCGCGCCGAGGCCTGATATGACTGTTGGAAGCGCATCAAATTGGCGGCCTCTTCATCCAGGTTCACCCCTGACTCACTCTGTACCCGGGTATAGGCCTGGGAATAAACGGCTTCGGCCGAACCAAAGGCCACCTCGGCCGCCTTTGCCTTGCCGCCCACCTGCAACTTGGTGCCTTCGTAAACATCGGCCAGGGTCGAGCCGCCATTGTTCATCAGTTTGGTTTCCGCGAGTTTTGCCATGGCTACTGCGTTGGTGTTATCTCCTTCGGCGAAGCTGAGATCGAAGGTAAATCTGTCTGTTGTCGAAACGCTAGCGTCCACCTCGAAGGTGAAGCCATAGGCACTGATGGATGGTGGTGTAAAAGCTGACGTACCAAGGGTATTCCCGGCTGCATCGAACACCTCGAAGGTACTAGCCCCATTATCTATCGCAAAGGTCAGCTCGCTACCCGTCAAGGGAAAATTGGCCGCATTGCGATTGTCGATACTCACCAGTTTGACCAGTTCGCTCCCCGTACTGGTATTGCTGGAAATCTTGGGTGCGGCAGCGGCAATCCCCTTAGGATCTGTCATCACCACCTTGATACCGGCCGCAGCGCCGGATGTGGGACGGATCTCAAATCTATCTCCCGAGGCCATGGCACCAGAATCGATATTGATACTAAAGCCGTCGCCACCGGTCAGCTGACTGCCATTAAGGGTCAATGGCGTCACAGTGCCGGTTTCTTGATCCCTTAGCTCATAAGTAGCAGGTGCGGTAAAGGTCAGCTCGTAGCTGCCACCGGACAGGGCATTGACATCATCTATGTTGACTCTAAGTGCCGCGTTACCCGTGTTATTGCCATAGGCGCCGGCGCGGCCCACAGACATGGCTGGATCGTTAATATCCAGGAAGAGATCGCTGCCGACTTCACCATTAAGATCGAAGCCTTGGGACTGCGCCTGATTAAAACTGTCGGCAATACCCAGAGCCAACTGGCCCATCTCTAGCTGCGCCGGGATCAGTGTCTCGTCGCGAAATTGAAACAGAGCACCCAGGCTGCCGCCCATCTTGCTGGGGTCGACCACTAAGGTCTGATTGCCGGCCGTGGTGGTGATACGCAACTCACCAGGATATGGGTCCCCCGTGGTCGCACCCATCTGCATAGAGACTTCGCCGGATACCAACATCACGGCGCCGCCGAGCATGATGCTCTTGGCACCCGATTCGAGTGGGATCACATTAACCTGAGCGTATTCGCTGAGCTCCTGGATCAGGGCATCCTGCTTATCGAGCAGCTGCATGTCGGCGCCCTGAGACTTCATCAGTTCCTGATTGATATGGCCAAGTTCGGTACTGATCTCATTGATCCTATCTGTCATGGCCGAGATCTGGTCGTTAGTTTGCTTTATCTGACCATCGAGCTGCGACTGCATCTGATTGAGCGCCTTGGCGATCTGGTCAGCATTACCCAGCAGACTGCCGCGAATGCCCATATCATCGGGCAGATCAGCCAGGCTGTTGAGCCCGGCAAAGAGATCGTTAAGGCTCTGCGGAACCGCCTTACCAATCTGAGAAAACAGCTGATCCAGCTCGCTCATCTTAGTCTGGGTGGTCTGCGCCTGGCTCAGCGCCGTCTGGCCGATACGCAGCTCACGGGCGGCATATTCGTTATAGATACGTTTGACGTCGGTAATATAGGTACCGGCGCCATAGAAGCTGTTGCCCAGACGCTGGGACTCCAGGCTAGACTGCTCCGCCACCTGACGGTGGTAGCCCTGAGTATTGGCATTGGTAATGTTGTTACTGGTCACCGCCAGCTGTGACTGAGAGGCAAGCACGCCGGTACGGGCGATATTCAGCAGATCCATCGACATTATGCTTTACCTCTTATTGCACCTGTTGCTAACTGAGCACTCATCGCTTATCACTCTCCACTTGTCACTTGCCAATGGCGGCGCCAAGCTGTTTGTTTACCGTCTGGGTTACTGTCTGAGTTACCGTCTGCATCACCTTGATCACCTTGTCGGCGTAATCTGGGTCTGTGGCATAACCGGCATCTTGCAAGCCACGGATGAAATCGGCGGGATTAGCGGCCTTGTCCATCGCATCCTGATAACGCTCGCCTTCGGAGATGAAAGAGACGAAATCGTCAAAACTTTGTTTGATATCCTGATACACCCTGAAATCGGCTCGTTGCTTCACCGCAACCCCATGTTCAAACTCCAGAGTGCTCACGCCGGCGCGCTCACCATCCCAGCGGCGATCGGCCTTGATGTTAAACAGGTTATTGCTAGGCTGACCATCGGCTCGGCGCACCATCTTCTGTCCCCAACCTGTCTCGAGTGCCGACTGGGCAATCAATACCTCTGGGCTGGTGCCCAAGGCCTTAGCCGCCTGCTCTGCATGGGGATAGACCGCCTTGACGAATGCCTCACGGCTCTCGAAACCCTTATTAGCCAAAGCTATTGGCGCCTGAGACGGCAAGACCTTGCCGCTCACTAGCTCATCAAATATCCGCGGCAAGGGCTTATCACCGCTCGATACCTTGCTTTGAACTTCTGCTTGAGCCAGAGATTGTCTATCAACTTGTTGCCCGCTGTTGGCAACCGGACTCACTATGCCGCCCCGCAGCACAGAAGCCGGCCTCATCTGGCTGGTCTGCGGCGAGAGCTGCTGCACCATGAGATCTGCAAGGCCCAGCATCCCCTTATCCGACAGGTTGACCGACATCTGCTGGTCATGCATCTGCTCATAAAATTTGGTGTACTGACTGTTCATGGGGCTGTCTGACTCAAACACCGCATTGGCATCGCGCATGCTTTTCATCAACATCTGCACGAAGATGCCCTCAAACTGCTGCGCCACCTCTTTGAGTGCCGCCTTGTCATCTTTTTGCGCCTTGGCACGTAGGGAGTCCAGACCCCCTATGTCCAAGAAATGCGATGCGTTTGACAGCTTATCCATGTTCTATCCCGATGCGTCTGCGACGATGATTAGTCGTCTGCGACAAAATTTAGATGATGATAAGCTCACCATGCAAAGCACCTGCCACCTTTAACGCTTCTAAGATGGCTAACACGTCAGATGGCGCGGCACCGACCAGATTCACCGCCCGCACCAGCTCATCGAGGGTAGTGCCGGGGTTAAACAGGAACATGCGATTATCCGCTTCAGACACATCTATGGTGCTGTCGCTGGTGACCACGGTATCGCCCCCCGCCAAGGGATTAGGCTGAGACACCTGGGTCGCCTCGGCGATAGTTACCGTCAGGCCGCCATGGGTCACCGCCGCCGGCAGCAGACGCACATCTTTGCCCACCACTATGGTGCCGGTACGAGAATTGACGATCACCTTGGCCGACTCGGACGCTGGCTCCACCTCGATATTTTCCAAGGTCGCCAGGAAAGAGACGCGCTGGGACACATCTCGCGGCGCACTCACCTGCACCGAGGCCGCATCCAGTGGACGGGCCATGCCAGGGCCAAGAAGATCGTTGATGGCATCGGCGAGACGTTTCGCCGTCGAAAAATCGGCGCGGCGCAGGTTAAAGGTTAGATGATCGCCGGTAGAAAATGGCGTCGCCACGGTGCGCTCGACGATGGCGCCGTTAGGGATACGACCCACGGTAGGCGTATTTTGAATCACCTTAGAGCCATCGAGTCCTTCGGCGCTAAAGCCACTAACCACCATGCTGCCCTGGGCAATGGCATACACGTTACCGTCGACCCCCTTGAGGAAGGTCTGCAGCAAAGTGCCACCGCGCAGGCTCTTGGCCTCACCCAGGCTAGAGACGGTGACATCAAGCGTCTGACCCGGCTTGATAAAGGCGGGCATGTCGGCACTCACCGCCACCACGGCGACGTTCTTGATCTTAGGGCGGAAGTTATCGGGCAGATTGATGCCGAAGTTTTTGAGCATTGTCTTAAAAGTCTGCTCGGTATAACGTGTCTTCTCGCCGGTGCCCGGCAAGCCGACCACCAGACCATAGCCGATCAGCTGGTTGCTACGTACCCCTTGTACGTTGGCGATATCTTTGATGCGCTGAGCCGAGCTGACGCTTGAAAACACCATCAGGGCACAGGCCAATATTAATTTCATCTTCATGGCATCGCTCCTTAGAAGGGCCACCAGTCGCTCATAAAGAACTGGCTTAACCAACCCACTTTCTGCGCGTCGGCAAAGGTACCTGTACCGCTGTACTGAATACGGGCATTGGCCACACGCTGAGAGTCTATGGTGTTGTCGGGACGGATATCTTGCGAGCGCACTATGCCGGTCAGCCTGACAAACTCATCGCCGTTATTGATGGTGATCCACTTCTCACCGCGGATCACCAGGTTACCGTTATTCAGCACCTGCATCACATTGGCCGAGATGCTACCCGACAGGCTGTTGCTCTGATCGGCATCCGACTCACGCTTAGTGTTCATGCTGTCTTTGTAGCGCAGGTCGATGGGCGAGCCGCTAATGGTGACGTTGCCACCACCGGCATAGATGGGATCCAGCGTCAAATCTGAACCCTTCTTCAACTCGTTGTTGGCGCTCTTCTTCGCCTTAGTCGACTCTTGCAGGATCACGGTAATGATATCGCCGACCTTAAGCGCCTTGATGTCCGAATAGAGACTAGAGGCCTGGCTATCCTGATACATGGAGCCCGTGGCGGCGATCTTAGTCGGCGGCGCCTCGGGATAAACTGGTGCATAGTAAGGGTCATCGGCGATCGGCTTTTGGTTGGTTGAGGCACAGCCCACCAACGCCAGCGCAACCACTAGGACAGATGACTTAGCCATAACAAACTTAGTCATATCAAACCTCTACAAATTCTGATTGACGTAAGAGAGCATCTGGTCGACGGCCGAGATCACCTTAGAGTTCATCTCGTAGATGCGCTGACTCTCGATCAGGTTCACCAGCTCCTCGGTCACGTTAACGTTAGAAGTTTCCAGCGCACCCTGACGAATGGCGCCCATGCCATCCAGAGAGGCGGTGCCCTGAATAGGCGTGCCACTGGCACCGGTTTCCAGATACAGATTCTGCCCCATAGGGTCCAGGCCGCTCGGGTTGATAAAGTCTGACATGCTCAGCTGACCAACCACCTGGTTTTCCGCCGCGCCTGGGGTCTTCACCGACACCTCCCCTTCGGCAGAGACGGTAATACTGGTGGCATCATCCGGGATGGTGATCGCCGGTTGCAGCACATAGCCAGAACCTGGGGTCACTATCTGCCCAGTATCGTCCAAGGTAAATTGACCATTTCGGGTATAGGCGGTTGTGCCGTCTGGCAGCTGCACCTCGAAGAAACCCGGGCCTTCGATCATCAGATCCAGTGAGTTGTCTGTGGTCAGCATATTGCCTTGGGTGAACATCTTCTGGGTCGCCACCACCTTGGTACCCGCACCTATGTTCAGGCCGTTGGGTAGCTTAGTATTAGAGGCGCTGATCCCCCCCGCCTGGTTGACGGTTTGATAGAGCAAGTCTTCGAAAACGGCCCGGCTCTTCTTGTATCCAACTGTGCTCGCGTTCGCCACATTATTGGAGATCACCGAGATATCTGTTTGCTGGGCATCTAAGCCAGTCTTACTAATCCATAACGCCGGATGCATAATCTATCTCCTAACTAATGCGCATTAATGACGAAGAGGCTTGATCCATCTCTTCGGCGGTTTTCATCATCTTGACCTGCATCTCAAACTGACGCTGCAGATCGATTAAAGAGACCATCTCGTCGACAGCGTTGACATTGCTACCTTCGATGGCGCCACTCTCCACGGCAACATTGGGATCGGCCGGAGCGTTAACGCCAGACATTTGACGGAACAGACCATCCTCGCCACGCATCAGGTTTTGATTACCAGGGTTAACCAATTTGATACGGCCGACCTCCTCGATCACCTCAGCGGTTGAACCGAGCGGTCTGACCGAGATGGTGCCATCTTGGGCAATCTCGACCTTTTCGATAGGAAGGGGTAATACGATGGGACCGGCATCGCCCATAACAGGGTTGCCTCTGTCGTTACGCAGCAGGCCTGAAGTATCGAAACTCAGGCTGCCAGAGCGAGTGTAGGCCTCACCGCCATCGACGGCCTGCACGGCAATCCAACCGTCACCTTTCACCGCGATATCGAGATCCCGTCCCGTGGTCTTTATGGGACCGGCGGCAAAGTTGGCCGACGGGTTCTCTGTCATCGAAAACACCCGTGTCGGCAACCCTTCGCCAAAGGCCTGCATAGATCTGGCCTGTTCCAGATCCGACTTAAAGCCGTCGGTATTGGCATTGGCAAGGTTGTTGGCACGCACTGCCAGCGAATGCATATTCTGCTTGGCGCCACTCATGGCGACATAGAGTAATTTATCCACTTGCTGCTCCGTCAATGTTTCAACTAAAACTGTCTAATAACAGAACGAAGCAAACATCATGCCAAGCAATGGATTTGGTTAAGCAGGCGAAATCAAGCAGATAGAAATGAAGCTAAGAAAGGAAAGGAGAAGCGGCAAGAGAAGCGGAAATGTGTTGCCGCCAGGGCAACACATTTCACGAATTCCACTAAGCGGCTGCTTAACGGATCTGCAGTACTGTCTGCTGCAGGGTATTGTTCACTTCCAAGGTGCGCGAGTTCGCCTGGAAGTTCCGCTGGGCCGAAATAAGGTCCACCAGCTCAGTAGTCAGGTCGACATTCGACTGTTCCAGGGCCGATGAGCGAATGCTACCGAAGGTGCCGCTGTTGGCCTCACCCGCCAGTGCCGGGCCCGAGTCCAGGCTCTCCTTCCAGGAGGTGTTACCCACTTGAGTCAACCCCTGCTCGTTGGAGAAGCGCGCCAGGGCAACGCGCGCCAGCGGCACGGTCGAGCCATTACTGTAGCTGGCGTTAATCAAGCCATCGGCGCCCACTTCCACGTTGGTCAGACGACCAACCGTAGTACCGTCCTGGCTCAGCTCGGTCACCTCGAATGGCGAGGCATATTGCGTCGGGCTGTTAAAGTTCAGCGTAAGTGTCTGGGTGCCGTCTGTACCAGGCCCCAAGACATTTGCGCCGCTCACGCCCAACTGCTCAGTGGTTATAACGGCAGGATCGCTACCTGTGTAGGCACCGGTATCGTTAAACGAGAGCACAGAGCCTTTCCAGCCGCTGGCATTAACCGCACTGCCACTAGAGTCGGCCACGCCATCACCCGTGGTATCACGGCCATAGGTGCCCGCGGCGCCCGCCAGGTCCACTTGCTTGCCGTCTACCGCATAGAAGGCCACCCAGTTACTGGTGCCTGTGTAAGCCGCCTCGGGTGGACGCACGAAATAGGTGGTCAGAATATGTGGCTCACCCAGTGAGTCGTACATGGTGACCGAAGTCGAGTTGTTATAGGTATCGGGGTCATTCGGATTAAAGTTCGCCGGATCCAGCGTGCCCTCACCCGCGTTGAGGTTCATCTGAATGCCGATATTGTCTGTCTTCTGTGGGCTACCGGCAGTGTCAGGGATCTTCACAGGCTGCGTAGTTGTCAGACTCACAGAGGTCGAATTACCATCTTTGTCCACCGGGAAGGTCTGCAGGTAGTTGCCTGCTGAGTTCACCAGGTAACTGTCGGCATCGACCTTAAAGGCACCGGCGCGGGTGTAGGAGAGATCCTGCGAGCCCACTTCCGATGAAGTCACGAAGAAACCGCCGCCATTGATCGCCATATCCAGCGCGTTGCTGGTAAATTGCAGACTGCCCTGCTGGAATTGCTGCGCCACCTGAGCCGTGGTAACACCGCCACCGACAGTGGTCTTGCTGTTGGCAAAGATAGAGCTGGCATACACGTCGGCGAACTCGGCGCGCGACTCTTTAAAGCCTGTGGTGTTAACGTTAGCGATGTTATTCGCCGTGGTATTGAGATCTTTTTGCGCCGCCGCGATACCACTCAATGCAATGTTAAATGACATAAATCACCTCACTAAAAATTTGTTATCTGTTCTGGACCTAACTGCCCTAACGCTCTGCTTTGTCTAGGTTTCAGACACGGCCAGAACATCACCGAGTTTGATACCGCCTATGCCTCTCAAGTTGAGAATTGCGCCGGTACTTGCCGTTCCCAGCGAAACACTCGTCACGTGAGCGTAGGTCGATACGGCTAAATCTTCACTCTTACCATCTACCTTGCCCGATGCCTTAATGGAATAGTTACCACTGGCAACGGGTTCCCCATCCTTATCCAGTCCATCCCAGGAGACATCTATATTGCCGCCATCGCTACCATCGACGGTGAAGGTCTTCACCAGCTGGCCTTTCTCGTCTTCGATTCGCACGGTTATCGACTCGATGGGCTCAGGGGTACTGATCACCCCTTTGAGCACGGGATCTTCCGCCGAAATATGCCCGGTATCCGATGGGATCAACACCTTCTGCCCCACTAGCCCCGAGGCCTGCAACGCCTGGCTGGAGGTCATCACGGTATTGAGGTTAACTATCTCCTCGTTGAGCTTGGTGATGCCATCAACGGTAGAGAAAGACGCCATCTGGGCGATCATCTGATCGTTGTCCACCGGCTTAAAAGGATCCTGCATCGACAGCTGCTGACTGAGCAGAGAGAAGAAATCCTCCTGGGTCAGCTCCTGACTCTTGGCCTCAGGGATCGAGGACTCCTCTTGCAGACGCATGCTGTCGAGAAACGGATTTCCCGTGGTCTGGGTGGTTGCCTGACTGCTCGACGCCTGAGGCGTCACCGACTTGGCGCTCTGGGTCGAACTGGTTTGCGCAACCTGAGTATTTAACGGATTAACTAGGCTCACGACTTACCCCCTAGGAATTGCCAATGCGTAAGGTTTGCTGAAGCATAGATTTTGCCGCGTCGGCAACCTGTACGTTCATCTGGTAGGAACGAGAGGCCGAGATCATGTTGGCCATCTCCTCCATCACATTGACATTTGGCTTATAAATAAACCCATCGGCATCCGCTAACGGATGATCGGGTGAATACTCTTTCTGTAACGGCTTATCGCTCTCGACGATACCGGCCACCTTTACCGCCTGGCTGGTATTCTGCTGATGACTAGCCTTGGCCAGCTCGGCCTCGAAAACTGGGTGACGGGCGCGATAGGTCTTATCCACACTGCTGGAGACTGAATCGGCATTAGCGATGTTACTGGCAGTGGTATTTAGTCTGACCGACTGGGCCGACATGCCAGAGCCTGCCACATTGAAGATATTAAAAAGGCTCATAATTACGTTCCTTTAAGGGCTTTTTTCAGGCCGGAAAACTTACCGTCAAGAAAACCTAACGACATCTGATACTCGAGCGCATTCTGCATAAACTCTGACTGCTCCTGCTGAATATCCACCGTATTGCCATCACCAGTATCGGGCTGATTTGGCACCCGATAGCTAATGTGCTGCTGGGAAAGCGCCGCTAAATCGAAGTGTTTTTCGTTGCTACGGCTCATCGCCAGCCCGCTTTGGGCCGTGCGCGCCGCCTGCAGCGCCTTATCAAAATCCAGGTCTTTCGCCTTGTAATGGGGCGTATCGGCATTGGCGATATTTGACGAGATCACCTCGGCACGCGCCGAACGTATCCCCAAGGTATACTGATGTATCCCCAATGCCTTATCGAAACTAATCGCCATAAAATTGCCTCCACACACGAATGCCATAAACAAAGCAATACTTGTGCCAATAAAATCCGTTATGGGTAACTTGCTAAGGCAAAGCAGATATAGAAATGGCAGGCATAAAAAATGCCAGCGATTGCTGGCATTTAAAACTTGATTGCGAACTCAGAGGGTTAGCCCCTTCAAGAGCTTAGTCTGTGACCTTAGGTCCGCTTCTGGTAATAGATCCCTGGGTTACACCTCACCATATCAAACTCGTCGGTCAGACCGGCAATCGACTCCGAGGCCCCCAGAAACAGTATCCCCTTGGGATTGAGGGCGGCAGCAAATTGCCGCAATATCTTGGCCTTTGCCTCTGGGGCAAAATAGATCAGCACGTTGCGGCAAAATATGATGTCAAACTTACCCAGCAAGGTGTAACTCTCGAGCAGGTTGTGCGCCCTAAAATTCACCAAACGCTTGACGTTTGCCTTCACCACCATGGAGCCACTCCCCGTGGGTTCAAAAAACTGGCGTTTGCGCTCCTCGGACAGACCTCGCCCCAAGGCGAGGTTGTCATATTCGGCCGCCTTACAGCGCTCTAACATGGAGGGGGAGAGATCAGTAGCCAGAATCGTCGCACTGCCGGGCAAGGCGCCAGGCTTGCGCTGCTGATATTCCAAGATGGTCATGGCTAGCGAATAGGGTTCCTGCCCCGACGAGCAAGCGGCCGACCAGATCTTCAGCGGCCGTCCCAGGCGGGCGTACTCGGGTAACAGGTTATTGGCTAACAGCTCGAAGGGATAGCGATCACGAAACCACAAGGTTTCATTGGTGGTCATGGCGTCGATCACCTCGGCACGAAGTTGCCGCTCGGTGGGCTTCATCGAATGTTTAACCACTTCAGATAATGAGGGAAGGTTATATTTCCCCATCAGAGGCGCGAGTCGACTACGAACCAAATATTGCTTATTGTCGCCCAACACAATACCGCTGTGTTGTTCCAGAAATAATTTAAATTGGTTGTACTCGGCTTCGGCAAGTGATTTATTCGGCACCTTGATATCCCAATATCAAAAAAGAAAACAGGCTACAACATACACTATAGCAAGCGTTACAGAGGTCAGCGTTATACATTAGCTAACTCACTGATACAAGCCCAAACTTAGCAAATTTAGGCTCAGGCCCTACTTAGTACAAATTACAAACTAAGATGCTTATTCACCGCCGCCGCTAATTCGTCAGGATTAAATTTCGCGATAAAGTCATTAGCGCCCACCTTCTCCACCATGGCCTGGTTAAATACGCCACTGAGCGAGGTATGCAGCACCACCTTAATGTCTTTCAATTTAGGGTTATCGCGGATCTCTGCCGTCAGGGTATAACCGTCCATTTCCGGCATCTCGATATCGGAAATGATCAGCGGGATCTCATGGGCCACGTTATCCATCTCGGCGGCGACGCTTACCAGCTTATCTAAGGCCTCGCGGCCATCTTTAGCTGTATCTATCTGCAGGCTCAAAGATTCCAGGGCACGAATGATCTGCTTGCGCGCCACAGCCGAATCGTCGATCACCATGATGTGATAGTGACGGTCTCTGTCTATAGTTAGCTGCTCGTCGACTTCTTGGCTGATCTGAGTCTTCACCGGCGAGATCTCATCGAGGATTTTCTCAACATCGAGGATCTCTACCAGCTCCCCCTCAATCTCGGTCACGGCGGTCAGGTAGGAGTAGCGGCCCGCGCCTTGCGGCGGTGGCATGATCGCCTCCCAGTTCATGTTGATGATGCGCTCGACCGACTTAACCAAGAAGCCCTGTACACTGCGGTTGTACTCGGAGATGATGATAAAGCAGCCTTCGGTATCTTCTATCGGTCTGCCGCCAGTAGCCGCGCTGAGATCGATCACCGAAATGGTCTGGCCGCGAATATGGGCCACTCCCCTCACGTAGGGATTGAGCTTAGGCAGGCCAGTCAGTGGCGGGCACTGCAGCACCTCTTTCACCTTAAATACGTTAATGCCAAACCTTTGCCGCCCGTTTAACTTAAACAGCAATAGCTCTAAGCGGTTTTGTCCTACAAGTTGGGTGCGTTTGTTAACTGATTCAAGAATACTCGACATAATGCCTTTGCCCTGTTGTCGGGTGAATGCGAAGCCGTTCCCATGGTAATTATGAGTATAGGCATACTAATTGCTTTATCTAGTTATATGACAACCAGACCTTTACTTTGTCAAATTTATGACACTCATTTCTCACAAAAAATGGCAAAGCCTTGGCTCTTAAAACGAAGTATAGGTGTAATCTGGCTAATCAAGCTAGTCAATTCATTATGAAAGTAAATTTTGCATATTTTCTGTTTTTGCTACTCATCTCTCTGCCATTAAAGGCGGCTGAGACCGCCAGCGTGCCCTCTGTATCGACCATAGCGCGATTAGCTACAGAGGCAGTGCAGGAAAAAATGGTCTTCCCCCAAGATGCCAAGGTCATTATTACCCCCCAAAGTCTGGACACCCGGCTAAATCCCCCCGCCTGTGAGGGAGACCCCAAGGCGGAAATCGCCAGCGATCGCGCCATCAGTAAAAACAACACGGTCAAGATCAGCTGCGCCAGCCCAGATCTCGATTACCCCTGGCAGATCTACATTTCGGTTCGCGTCGAGGTGCTCTTTCCTGTGGTGGTGGCCAACCAGACCTTGGGGCCAGGCGATCTCATCGAATCGGATCAAATACGCTTAGGCTATGTAGAGCAGAGCCAACTTAGGGGTCAGCAATTTGATGACCCTGCCGCAGTGACCGGCACCCGGGTAAAGCGCAGAATTCCCGCCAATCAGCCGCTGTTTGCCAGCAACCTATGCTTCGTCTGCAAGGGCGATATCGTGGCCATCTATGCACGGGCCGATAATTTTGTGATAAAAACCAACGGTGAAGCGTTAAAAGATGGTAACCTTGGCGATAAGATACAGGTGCGCAATAGCCGCTCCAACAAGACAGTTGATGCACATGTGACAGGCATTGGCGAGGTGGACGTCAGGATGTGATTCTGATGACCTTTGACGCGCAAAAATTTATACTGTTTTTTGAAACTTTATTCTAAAGCTTTGACCATGAGTGCCGATAGACAAATATGTTGATCTCATTTATGTAAGTTGGACCCCACAATGCCTATAGATATTAAGCACGTAAATACAAACACTAACAGTCGGGTTGGCAGCGCCAGCTCGAAAGCCTCGCAGGACAAAGGTGGCGCTGCAGCCACCAGCGCACCAGCGCAGACGGTGAAGAGCGATTCTGTCTCTATCACCTCTCAGGCGCAGCAGCTACAAAGTGCCCAGGCCAAGCTTAACGACATTCCTGAAATCGATATCAAGAAAGTCGAACAGATTAAGGCGGCCATCGCCGAGGGACGCTATAAGATAGATGCCGACAAACTCGCCAGTAACATAGCGCAGTTTGAAAAGGAACTTCAGGATCTTTAACTAATACGTTATGACGCAGATAACCGATATCATCGCCAATCAACACAAATTACTGGACAGTCTGAAGCAGACCATCACGGCAGAGAAGGATGCCCTGATCGCGCAAGATGCGGATCAATTGATGCGTCTGGCCAATGAGAAGGCCCAGTTGTTAAATGAGATCAAACTAGGTGATACCGAATTAGCTGCGCATCCTGACCTGGGCAGGCTCACTCAGGAGCCTCAGCTTGTTGCCTTGGTCGACGATGCCAAGCAGGCATTGGCCGAGTGTAAACAGCTTAACGAGCAAAACGCCGCGCTTATCGAACACAGCATGGCCAGCGTCAATCGTTTCTCCCAGGCACTGCAGGCCAGTCGTAATGCCAGTAGCCTCACCTATGACGGCAAGGGCAAGACCTCGACTATCTCCACGCTCGGTAATAATCTGAAAGCCTAACGACTAATATAGAGTTACAGGCTCAAGCTGAAGACATTAAAAAAGCCTCTTAATAGAGGCTTTTTTATTTGCGGGCACCTAGAAATAGGTCACTTCCTTCACCGTCTGCGGCCGATTCTGCTGCTGGTATAAGGCCCACACCTGCTGGAAGTCGAGCTCAAGCTCAGTCACATAATGATCCCCGACCGGGTAGCTCTTCACCACTTTCGCGCCGCGGATCACCCCGCTCACTGAGGCCTGAATATTATCATCGGAAAGCATCCAATCCTTCACGCTGCTCGACGCCGATAACTGCTGGCCGTAAACCTGCTCGGCTAGCTCACGGTAGGCGGCGATCTTCGATGCCTGCATCGCCATCAACACACGCTGAGATGCCTCTTTCGCAGGTTGAGTCGCCAGCGGCGCATAGCCAATTGCGGTTAACTTAGGAAAACTTTCCGGCGCCTGGGTTTCCCATTGAATGTATCTGTCTTGAGACGCACATCCACTCAGGACGAGCAGCAACACACTAATTAGATATCTCATTGCTTGACCCCTTTAATCTGGACATCTCCCTGCCCCTGGCTGCTGTAACGAATAAGCTTGCCATCCTGGGCCACCACCCTCTCAGACAGGCTAAGGTAGTCCGCCAGCTCGGCCTGACTCACACTCGCCGCTGCGACCGAAACCACACGGTTGTTAGTTACATTAACGATACGGCTGTTTACCACCACGCCATCGGGTTTAAGACTCATGGTTGACACCAATACATGCTCAACCGGCAGATCCGCTGGCAGTCGGCGCCAGTCGCGGGTCAGCAGCAGCTCACCTTGATCTGTCACCCTAACGTTCTCGCCTACATTTAGATCCACCAGATTAAACTGATGATCATGCATGGCCGCAATCAGCCCCTGTTGTATCTGTAACCCCAAGGCGTTAGTCGACTTGAGGTTATCCAGTAACACAGGCGTCGCCACCAGCAAGGGCTGCTTAGGCGTCAACTGATCGTTCTGGCGCACCAATTCATTTGCCAGCTGCTGAGTCAGATGCATCACAGATGAACTCGCAGGCAAACTATTGCCGCTCTGCAAGCTGGGCGTGGCGGGCTCATTTGCCGCGCAGGCCCCCAATAGCAACAGGGAAGATATTATCAAAGCATTTCGCATCATGATGTCCCATGGTTTTCGATATTGACCCAGGCCAATATACCTACTTGGCTGCGCCATATTTTCGGCCAACCAAACCTATTGGCAATTATGCAGCAATATATATGCCATAAGCTTAGCATTGGTCGATTTACACTTATTAGGATTAACCTCAAGTATTGGGCTCACACTCGGCGAACCCTTGAAGGACTGATTGGCATTCCTCATCCTAGTGTTCGGCAGATGACCTGACGGTGGCCAAATTTGGCTTACTTTGACTAACGTTGATTAACTTTGACTGACTTTAACCAACTAAGGCATAGATATTGCTTTGAGCATAACTAATCAATGGCAACATGAGAATGGGCGCAAAAACTGTCAGCATTTTGGCACCACCTACGCGCCAGATAAACCGGCTCAGTTGAGACAGATACAATGAAACGAATTCAATTATTATTGCTGTTACTCGCCGCCTTCAACTCTCAGGTGATGGCTCAGTGGCTTGAGGCCCAGGGCGAAGCCAAGATCATCAATGGCAATATCACCCAGGCGCGAGAAGATGCCATAGCGCAGGCGCTGAGCTATGTCACATTACAATCCGGTGGCCAGTTTACTAGCATGCAGCAGACTCAGAACGGTCAGCTGACACAGACCCAGTTCTCTATGTCGCAGCAGGCCGAGGCCGGCCGCGTTGAGCTTATCAGTGAACGTATCCAGGGCGATACTCTCAGCGTCAGCCTAAGAGTCGATGTGCTTCAAAACGCTAAGGGGCAAACCTGCGGCACGAGTCAACTCAAGGCGGCCATCCTGGTGCCCCAGGCGCAAATTGCCGATCGCAGCCAACTCAGATATGGCAACCTTGGCAACTTCGAGAAGGCCCTGTCGGAGAAGCTCGGCAACATCATCGCCCGCGAGGGCAAGGCGAGTTTCGCCCATGTTCATGCCAACGAGCGACTCGATATCGAGCAGTCATTGATCGACATCCGCGGTTATCGCCTCCCCAGCTGGCTTAGCGAGATCACCGACAGCCAATACATTCTGCTGCCGGAGATCATCGACATCTCCACCGAGCCGGTCGAAGCCAGCCTGTTTGGCCTCTGGGATAGCTATCCTCAGCGTCAGTTTCAGCTACGTCTATCTCTGTATCATGGCATCAGCGGCGAACAGATCTGGAGTGAGTACTATGACGCCCCTGCCCCATGGGAATTTGAGCGCCAAGCGACGGTACCGGCCCAGAGCAACCGTTTCTGGGCATCCAGCTATGGTAAGAACATCGAAATGCTGCTGACCCAGGCCAGCGAAGATATCGACAAGGTGCTCGACTGCCGCCCATTACTTGGGCAGGTGGTCTCCCGTGTCGACAACCGGGTGATCATCAATCTTGGGCGCAATCATGGCGTGAAAGTTGGGGATAAATTCCAGCTGGTGCTACAGCAAAACCTGCCGGATAGGCTGGATAATATGCGTGCGGTCGCCAGCGAATCGCGCGCCAAGATCACCATAGACCAGGTGACACAGGAAAGCGCCACCGCCCTGCTACAAGGCGCTAACGGCGCGATCAACATACAAATTAACGACATCGCGATTAAAATCTAACTTAATTAGTGCACTAATTAAGCAACTAAATCTAAAGCCTTTTCATCGCGATGAAAAACAGTATAATCACTTGCGTCTCCCTATAGCTCAACAGGATAGAGCAGTCGCCTCCTAAGCGATCGATCGGGGTTCGAGTCCCTGTGGGGAGACCAGCCAAGTTTAGTTATTCTAAATAATTTGTGACCAACTAAAAGCGGTACACTTTTTTACTAACTTCCTTATCATTCATTTTTCAACTTGGTTAAGTGTCAGATTTTTGTCGTCGTTATGCCGTTATAAAAGAAACATTTAGACTATACTAGTCACAACCGAACCTACCCCAAAAAAAACACAAATTAAATCAACAACTTAATTATTGATTGCTTATAACTTATTTAGTTTCTGCCAACAAACTTCAATCGCTAACAGTCGAATCTTTGGCTCGTATTTTGCTTATTTATGTTGTGCCCCTCCAAATATTGAACTAGGTAGAAGTGGTAAGCTTTCGTTATGACTTATAGTCACTTAAGATAACTTACTATAATTTAGTAAAATATTTAATTGCAACTGGTAGCAAAATGACAGACATATTGAGATTGATTGGGAGAGAGAAAGCCCTTTTCACATCAGACATAGAACGACACAACCCCATGTTGAGTAAAGAGGTCAGTCGTTCTCGTTTTTTAGTCTTGGGGGGAGCCGGTTCTATTGGTCAAGCTGTTGTTAAAGAGATTTTTAAGCGTTCTCCTTTAAAACTCCATATCGTTGATCTCAGTGAAAATAACTTAACCGAACTTGTCAGAGATATACGCAGCTCTTTTGGTTATATTTCAGGTGACTTTCAAACTTTTGCACTAGATATCAACTCAATTGAGTACGATGCCTTCATCGAACAAGACGGAAAATATGACTATGTGCTAAACCTCTCAGCACTTAAGCATGTCAGAAGTGAAAAAGACCCCTTCACCTTGATGCGTATGATCAATGTCAATGTTTTTAATACGGACAAAACAATAAAACAATCTATAGCTAAAAGTGTTAAAAAATACTTTTGTGTTTCTACCGATAAGGCTGCGAATCCGGTGAATATGATGGGCGCATCCAAACGGATCATGGAAATGTTTCTAATGCGGCGCAGTGAACAAATCTCTATCTCCACAGCCCGTTTTGCTAATGTAGCATTTTCAGATGGTTCTTTACTACATAGCTTTAATCAACGCATTCTGAAACAGCAACCAATCGTCGCTCCAACTGACGTAAAACGCTATTTCGTTACTCCGCAAGAATCTGGTCAACTCTGCTTGATGTCTTGTATTTTTGGCTGTAATAGAGATATATACTTTCCCAAGCTGAACGAATCAACTCACCTCATATCCTTTGCCGAAATAGCGACTCGCTACCTCGCAGAACGAGGATTTGAAGTCTATCTTTGTGAGTCAGAAAAGGAAGCAAGAGAGCTATCATCTACCCTACCGGCTAAAGGTCTGTGGCCATGCTATTTCACTATAAGTGATACCACTGGTGAAAAGGATATTGAAGAGTTCTATACGAGTAAAGAGAACTTAGATATGGACACCTTTGCCGAACTAGGCATTATTAAAAATGAGCTAGAATACAACCTTCAACTAATCGAGTTATTCGAGCAAAAAATTCAGTCCATGATACAAGAAAAAATTTGGAGTAAGAAACAATTAGTCGCGCTATTTTCCTTAATGTTACCCGAATTTGGTCATAAAGAAACGGGAAAGTCTCTCGATGAAAAAATGTAAACTAATAGAACTTCAAAGGTAACGCCCAATGCATTCATTGATTGAATTTATTCGGGCTACTTATCAAACAGATGAGTTTATTCCGTTACACGCTCCAACTTTTACAGGTAATGAGCAAGCATATGTAACGGAAACCATCGCGAGCACTTTCGTCTCTAGCGTTGGGCGATTTGTGAACGATTTCGAAAGTAAAATTGAAGACTTTACTAAATCCCCAAAAGCAGTTGCTACATCAAGTGGCACCAGTGCTTTGCATACTGCCCTCTATATGGCGGGTGTGAAATGCGGTGATTTAGTCATCACTCAAGCCCTAACTTTTGTTGCTACTTGCAATACTTTATACCACATGGGTGCAGAGCCTATTTTTGTTGATATTTCAAAAAAAAGCTTAGGTTTGAGCCCTTCAGCCGTGAAAGCTTACTTACAAGAGTATGCTGTGATCGACGAACAAGGGGCATGCATCCATATAGAAACTAATCAGATTATTAGAGCCCTAATGCCGATGCATACATTCGGACATCCGGTTGAACTCGATGAGCTAAAACTAATTTGTCAGCAATGGAATCTAATTTTAATTGAGGATGCTGCTGAAAGTTTAGGCTCCTTCTACAAAGGAAAGCATACTGGTACTGTTGGTGAGTTTGGCGCGCTCAGTTTTAACGGGAATAAAATCATTACTACGGGAGGTGGTGGTATGTTATTAGCTAGCAGTATAATCGATGGCGAGCGCGCTAAACATATCACGACTACGGCTAAAGTGCCTCATCCATACGAGTTTTACCATGATGAAGCAGGTTTCAATTATCGAATGCCTAATCTAAATGCAGCACTTGGTTGTGCGCAAATGGAAAGCTTACCCCTTTTTATAAAACAAAAGCGGGCATTGGCGAGACACTACCAGACATTCTTCGAAAGCAGTGATCTTCGATTTGTTAAGGAACCAGGTTATGCCAAGTCGAATTATTGGCTCAATGCCGTAATCTGCCCAGATATACGTTATCGAAATGAAATACTAAAAATAACTAACGAGGCAGGTGTAATGACCCGCCCTGTATGGCAATTAATGCACCGCTTACCAATGTTTAAAAATGCGATGCGTAGTTCGCTGACCAATTCTGAATTTATCGAGTCTCACCTTATTAACCTGCCAAGTTATCCAACAAATCTGGAATCAATTTATGCCTAAAAAAATTGCAGTATTCACAGGTACTAGGGCAGATTATGGGCTCCTATATTGGCTACTTTCTGATATAAGAGCTGAAAAAAGTTTAACTCTTCAACTAATTGTTTCAGGAAGCCATCTTTCACCTGAATTCGGAAATACATTCGAACAAATAGAAACTGATGGATTTAAAATTGATGAAAAGGTTGAAATGTTACTTTCGTCCAACTCCCAAGTTGGAACGGCAAAAAGTGCTGGATTAGGAATAATTGGCTACGCTGAAGCGCTAGACAGATTAAAACCTGATGTATTAATAATATTGGGTGATCGGTATGAAGCTTTAGCTATTGCGCAGACAGCGACGATTCTCGGAATAACTATATTACATATACATGGTGGCGAAATAACCGAAGGCGCCTATGATGATGCATTTCGACACGCTATCACGAAGCTCAGCCATGTTCATTGCACCTCAACAGAAGCTTACAGGCAACGCGTTATCCAAATGGGGGAGATGCCCGATAATGTACATAATGTTGGTGCTATAGGGTTAGATCACATCCATCGCAGTAATTTGATGACGATAGATGAACTATCGGCTTCACTGAACTTCAATTTTAATAGCCCCTATTTTTTAGTCACATATCATCCAGTAACACTGAGTGATGAGCCCACAGAAGCAACATTTCATGCTTTGCTCTCAAGTTTAAATAGTTTTCCATCACATCAAGTGATTCTAACTTACCCAAATGCAGACAATGGCTCTAGGGGCGTCATTTCTATGATTGAGGACTATAGTCGAGAGTCAAACGGAAGGGTCTTAACAATCCCCTCACTGGGGCAAACAAGATACCTAAGTGCCGTAAAACATGCTGCTGTGGTCATAGGTAACTCTTCTAGCGGTATTATTGAAGTCCCCTCTTTCAACGTCCCAACCGTTAACATAGGTGCACGACAACGTGGCAGACTTGCCGCAACTAGTGTTATCACATGCCAGCCAACTAGCAAATCAATAACAGAAGCGATCAATCATGCTCTCGTTAAATTGCCAGAGCTAAAGCATTCCCCTGTAATGAATCCTTATGGAAAAGGTCATGCGAGTCAATCAATTGTGAAGATTTTAAAGTCAATGGCTCAAAGGCCCATGAAGTGTTTTTACGATATAAAGGCAGACATTAAATGACTTTAATTATTGCAGAAGCTGGCGTAAATCATAATGGTAGCGAAGCGTTAGCAATTAGCTTAATTGATGCAGCATATGACTCAGGAGCTGACATTGTAAAATTTCAGACTTTTAAAGCGAAAAGTTTAGTCACTCATGAAGCTAAACAAGCAAATTATCAAATCACTAATACTCAAAAAACTGAGTCACAACTATCAATGTTGAGCCGCTTAGAGCTAAGTTATGAAGCCCACCTGCGCTTGGTAAGTTATTGCGAAAAACTTGGGATACAGTTTCTATCAACGGCATTTGATTCTGAAAGTTTGGGGTTTCTTGTTGATGATCTTCAAGTGCAAACATTAAAAATTGCATCGGGTGAAATTACAAATGCTCCATTTTTACTTGAACATGCGCGCACGGGCTGCGATCTTATTTTATCAACCGGTATGTCGACCTTAGCGGACATAGAATTGGCATTAGGTGTTATTGCATTTGGCTTAACTGCAGCAACTAATGTTCCTCCGAGTAAAGAAGCGTTCCAAGCTGCCTACGCTTCTAGTGAGGGACAACAAGCGCTAAAAACTAAGGTAACATTATTGCATTGCACTACAGAGTATCCAGCTCCATTTGACCAAATCAATCTAAGAGCAATCGACACCTTGGCTTCAGCGTTCGCCTTACCTGTAGGATATTCAGACCATAGTAAAGGGATCGCCATTCCTATAGCTGCTGCTGCCCGTGGGGCTCTTATCATTGAGAAACACTTTACTTTAGATAAAAAGTTACCCGGCCCAGATCATAAAGCGTCGCTAGAACCAGATGAATTAAAGGATATGGTGACCGCAATTCGCACCGTTGAACTCGCTATGGGCAATGGTATAAAAGCCCCACAGGCATCAGAACTTAAAAACCTTCCAATAGCTAGAAAAAGTATCGTCACCATTACAGATATAAAAAAGGGTCAACTATTTTCAGAGCATAATATTGCAATCAAACGCCCTGGTACGGGTAGCAGTCCAATTCAATATTGGCAAAAGCTCAACACCGCAGCAGAGCGAGATTATAGCGCCGGCGAGGTGATCAATGACTAAACCAATCATCATGCTTGGCTCGGGTGGGCACGCAGCGGTAATAGCCGATATTATACAGCAGCTCGATTACACTTTAATCGCTGTAGTCAGCCCTAGCAGCGAACGTCGCTCTCTATTTTCTGGTATACAACATTTTGCTTCTGATGATGATATTTTACAATTCTCTAATGATGAGGTTAAATTAGTCAATGGTTTGGGCGCCTTACCTGGACAAAGTTTACGTCATCAACTTTTTGACCACTTTACTCAGCTCAATTATCAATTTGAATCAGTCGTATCCCCATACGCCATGCTATCTCAATATACGACTATTGGCGCTGGAGCACAGATTTTAACAGGTGCGATAATACAAACTGGCTCAATCGTGGGCTGCGGAACAATCATTAACTCAGGAGCGATCATAGAGCATGATTGCCACATTGGTACTAACTGCCATATCGCTCCTGGAGCAACAATTTGTGGTGGTGTGTGCATAGGCGAATACTCTCATATCGCACCGGGTGCCAATATAATACAAGGCATCTCTATAGGTAAAAATTGCGTTGTTTCGGCTGGCGCGACTGTAACTAAAGATATGCCTGACAATTCAATTGCCTATGGCTATCGAAGCAAGATAGAGATAAGGTCATAACATGAGTCAAATATTGAAAAATGTGACAATATCACCGGAAAAGACACTCCGAGATGCCTTACAGCTAATAAATTCACAGGCACTTCAAGTTGCTTTAGTTACCGATGACAATCAACGTCTATTAGGCATTATCACTGATGGCGATATTCGTAGGGGGCTGCTCAAAAATCTATCGCTTGATGCTAGAGTGACAGAAGTAATGAACACTAGTCCAAAAACAGCTTCGCCTTCAACGTCAAAGAAAAAGCTGCTTCAATTAATGCAACAACACAGTATTTTATCGATTCCACTGGTTAAAGATAATATTCTTGTAGGCTTAGAGACATTAAAAAGTGCCCAACAGCAATCCTATTATAAGAATCCAGTACTGATAATGGCTGGCGGCTTTGGAACGCGTCTCAAACCGCTAACAGATAAGTGTCCAAAGCCAATGCTAAAAGTGGGTAATAGGCCACTGTTAGAGATTGCACTGTCGAATTTTATCCAAGCTGGATTTACAAATTTCTATATCTCAACCCACTATATGCCAGAACAAATTAGGGCGTATTTCGGTGATGGTAGTCAATGGAATGTGAAGATCAACTATGTTCACGAAGAAAAACCATTAGGAACTGGAGGGGCCATCGGATTACTCCCCAAAGAACTGCCACAGTTACCGGTAATAGTCATGAATGGCGATATTTTAACTAAAGTGGATTTTCAACTTTTACTTAAGTTTCATCATGAAAATAATGCCGATGCGACTATGTGTGTTCGAGAATACGATTATCAGATCCCTTATGGAGTGATCAGCGGCACAGGGAATCGCATAACTGATATGGTAGAGAAACCTGTACAACGATTCTTTGTTAATGCGGGAATTTATGTCATCAATCAAGATATTATAAAAAGTGTTTCAGCTGATACTTATATTGATATGCCCACATTATTAGAGAAAAAAATTGCGGATAAAGGACAAGTACTCATGTTTCCAATACATGAATACTGGCTAGATATAGGTCGTATGGATGACTTTAAACAAGCCCAAGTCGATATTTGCGCTATCGGTTTTGAAGAATGAATATCCTTGCGGTTATCGGATTTGGCAACATTGCCAGACGACATAGACAAAACCTAAAATTACTCTTTCCAAAAGCGAGTATCATTGCAGTTTCTGCCAGTGGAAGAGTTGTAAATGAGCCAGTAGAATTTGCTGACCTTGTACTATCTGATATGACCAAACTTATCGATAGTAAACCTGAACTGGTCATTATTGCCTCCCCCTCTCCTTTTCATGAGGCTCATGCCAGCGCTCTAATTAAAAATAAAATTCCAGTACTAATAGAAAAACCATTAGCCTCAGAACCAGAAAGTGCCGATCGAATTATATCGCTCACTCAACAATATTCTAGTCAAATTGCAATTGGGTATTGCTTAAGATATCTCAGTTCCGCAATTGTCATCAAGCAACTGATATCTGAAAACTTTATCGGTGAAATCTATAACTGCTCAGCAACTGTAGGGCAATATTTGCCTGATTGGCGCCCCAACAAACATTACACGGAATCAGTCTCCGCTCAAAAATCTCTTGGCGGTGGTGCTCTGTTAGAATTGAGTCATGAATTGGATTATTTGCATTGGTTATTAGGTCCGTTAGAACTAAATTACGCTCAACTAAGATCCACAAATGAGCTTGCTCTAGACGTTGAAGAAATCGCAGATCTAATATTAACAACTCAAAGGGGAACGGTCTGTTATATCCACATGGATTTCATCCAAAAGCAAGCCCAAAGAGAGTGTGCATTTATAGGGGCAAAAGGCAGGCTGCATTGGAACTTAATCACCAATACCATTACTCACCACAATCATGAAGGTACACAAATACTGTACTCTCAGCCCAAATGGGATAAGAACCAAATGTATCTGAACATGGTGACTGAATTTATATCACGTATTCAAAACAATGAATGTTCATATTCAGCGCTAGAAGAAGCACATAAAACCATAGCATTAGTCGCTAAAATCAAACAAAAAGCGAAATGGGGAGTCGTACAATGACACGATACGCCTTTATTTTTGCTAGAGGAGGTTCTAAGGGGCTTCCAAGAAAGAACACGAAAGACTTATTGGGCAAACCTCTGATCGTATACTCCATCGAGACCGCTCTTAAAGTCGCGAATATAGATAAGGTATTTATCTCAACCGATGATACTGAAATTGCCGAAATTGGTTTGGCTGCTGGAGCAGAGGTGATAAACAGGCCTACGCATTTGGCCTCAGATGATTCACCAGAATGGCTTTCTTGGCAACATGCCATTAATTGGGTGACTAGCAAATATGGTGAATTTGAACAATTTATTAGCTTACCAGCAACGAGCCCACTAAGAAGTATAGAAGATGTTGAGTCTGCGATGGATAAGCTTAATCACACTGCAGCAGATATTTGTATCTCAACTACCCCGGCCAACCGTAGTCCATACTTTAATATGATTAAAGAGACTACTTCAGGCAATGTGGAGTTAGTTAATACTGGTTCAGCAGAAGTCTATCGACGTCAAGATGCTCCTCAGGTTTATGATATTACAACAGTTGCTTATGTTGCCAGGCCGAACTACATTATGAAGAACAACGGTCTTTTCGCTGGAAAAGTAACTCATGTCATCATTCCAAAAGAGAGAGCTATCGATATCGATGATATCTATGACTTTAAATTAGCCGAAGCCATTTTAAGCAGTAAGGGACAGCTATGCTAACAGGAAAAACGATTCTAATTACTGGAGCAGCAGGTCTTCTAGGCTCTCAACTTACAGCTGCAATACTCGCACAAGGTGCTAAAGTCATAGCCGCAGACTTATCAGTCTCTAGCATGAAATCGAAATTTAAAGAGTTAATAAAAACGAATAATGACTCATTAACTTTAGCAGCCTTAGATGTCACAAATGAAATTGAAGTAAAACAGTTTTTTTTGGAACAAAATGAAATTTCAGGTGCAGTTAATTGTACCTACCCACGAAATACACAATATGGCACTAACTTCTTGGAAGTAAAATTAGATAGTTTTAACGAAAATCTTTCATTGCATTTAGGCTCTTCATTTCTATTTATGCAACAATGTGCAGCGCTATTTATCCGACAACAATCACCTCTATCGGTAGTAAATGTATCATCTATCTATGGTATCGTAGCGCCAAAATTCTCTATCTATGAGGGCACGACAATGACAATGCCCATTGAATACGCGGCCATCAAATCTGCATTACTCCATCTTAATAAATATGTCGCTGCATTTGTTAAAGATAGTCGTTTTAGAGTCAATAGTATTAGCCCTGGCGGAATATTTGATCACCAACCAATTTCTTTTATAGAGGCATATAAAAAGTCAACCCACGGACATGGCATGCTTTCGCCTAATGACCTAACTGGTACAATTATTTTTTTACTATCACAGCAATCTCAATACGTTACTGGACAAAATATCATCGTAGATGACGGATTCACACTATAAATTATGCTTAAGAAACTTAAATATTGGCTTAACGTAAAACGCATAGGACCTGATATCCCTCTGACTCACTTTCTTCTACATTCCAAACGGCTTGGTAGATGGTTGTGTGAAAGAAAATATGCTAAATTTGGCAAAAACAGTGTGATGAGACCTGGCAGCTATGCCATATGTTCCGATCATATTGCTATTGGTGAAGAGGTCGTTCTAAGGCCAGGAACCATGCTTTTTGGCTCTGAACATGGGGAGAAATTGGTCAATATAACCATTGAAGACTTTGTTTTGATAGGTTCTGGAGTCCATATATATACGTCCAACCATGAATTTAACGACCCTAGTCTACCCATTTTTTTTCAAGGGCATAAATCTGTAAAACCAGTCCTTATATGTACCGGTGCATGGATTGGAGCAAATGCTATTGTTTTACCCGGCGTCACCATAGGAAAAAATAGCGTTGTAGGGGCAGGATCAGTCGTAACTAAAGATGTTCCTCCTTATGTTGTTGTTGCAGGACAACCAGCTAAAATTATTAGAAATATAAGATAAATACAATATGGATGTTTGTTACAATCCAAAAAGACTTCTAAACATCGACATAGGTTAATTGAGTTTAATGGAGACCAAATGCATTTAGCTGAATCAAATATACAAAGTACTTTCTGTATCAGTCGATTTAATGAATACTACCTTCCCAGTGTTAATCGAAATATTTTTGAATCGGTTGATTCTAAAACTCAATACGATAAGAAATTCAAAGATGACTTTGCAAAGGAAGATATGTTGCAAGTTATAGTGGGCTTGGATTCTGGCTTACTTGTCAACTATCTGATTGAAAAAGGCATTCCCAAAGGCAGTATTTTTATTTTTGTTGAGCTAGATGAAGTGCTTAGCCTCCTAAATATTGATATCCCATTAGAACTAAAAGATAATTTATTCATTTATAATTATGACGAATTCAACGAAAACTTCCCATCTATAACATATGGAATCTATATACTTAAAAATAACTTTAAACATTACAGAAGTTTAGGTGCAACATCAAGTCATCTGCCTGAATACAGTATTTTAAACACTCAAATAATAAAATTACTTGAAGCGGAACATTTAGAACAAAGTATAAGTTCTTCACAACAGAAATATTTCGAAGAACAGTTTAAGAACATTTCTGAAAACGTAATTCCTGCATCCTTTTTAGCTAATAAATTTATCGGGCACACTTGTCTTGTGGTTGCTGGGGGCCCATCTTTAGATAATACTATAAATTGGATTAAACGTAACAGAGAGAGTCTATTTATTATTGCAGTATCACGTATCGCAGGGAAGTTATACAAAGAAGGAGTTACGCCACATATCATTGTTTCTGTTGATCCATATGATTTTAGCTTTGAAGTGAATAGGGACATGATGTCTTTAGCCGATTCCAGTTTATTTGTTAACTCATTTCATGTGAACTCCAGATTACTAGGTCAATGGCCTGGTAAAAATCTATATTTAGATAATAGGTATCCATGGCAAATAGAGAATACAAAAAATATAAAAACGTTAGGGCCAACGGTAACCAATGCATCTGTCTATCTAGCAACAAATATGGGGTTTTCAAAAATCTTACTCACAGGCGTAGATCTTTGCTTTACAAATACCGGGTTTACCCATACAAAAGATTCTGTTGAATCAACTCTGGGCCCGAACTTAGGTATTATGGGTGAATGGGTCGATACATATTGTGGCGAAAAAGCAGAAACTGTCATTCAACTAAAATTAGCAATGGAGGCATTGGAAGAGGAATCAAAAGACAACCCTAAAATTGAATTTATTAATCTATCACCAAATGCCGCCAAGGTTAAAGGGATAGAATACAAAAATCCAGACCAAATATCCTTATCACCTATCGAATGCTCGCCTTCACAACTTCTCGATTCCATTACCGATATGAGTATAGAAGATAAAGTGCAAGATATAGTTGAAGCTAAGAGGGAAATAGACAGGCTTATAAAAACATTGACCAACATAATAAAACTTTCCTCAGAGGCATTAGATCTAACTCAAAAATTAACAGGTGAAAAAGTCACTAAAAAGAGTATCAGAAAAATTGAGATTATAGATAACAAATTGAATAAAGATTATTCAAGTGTATCTGCATTAATTAAAACCTATGGTTTTCCTGAGTTTGCAAGCTTTTTAACAACAAAAAAAGCTGATGATTGGGATTCTCGCCATATGCTGCAGATGACAATCAATTACTATACCGCATTTAAAAAAATATCTAAAAAACTACTTTTACTGTCAAAAGATGCACAAACAAGGCTTACATATAGATTTAGTGAACTATCTAAGGATGCAGATATAACAGACTTAGTAATGTTTTGGCGAAAAGAGCAACAGCAAGGTCGTGTCAATATATGGCTCAAGAATCATCCTAATTGGAAATCATATGAAAATATAAAAGAAAATCCTCAGCAACTAGAGAGATATAGTAAGTTGTTGGATTCTATTCGTCATGAATATCAAGAACAACTAACCATTAAACCCAAAGAGTATATAGATACAGTCAAGAAATCAGCCTCTATGGAGAATGTGTTTGAAAAGATCATCGTTCTTATTAGAGATAATGATCATACAGGGCTAGTTAAAATATCATCAAACCTTAAAATACTTGCAAAAGACGATGATTCAGCGAAGCGACTTTATCACCTAGCTTATAGCCACCAGTTAATTTTAGAGCATAAAATTAATCAAGCACTGTCAGTATTACTCGATTTAGACGAGAATTTACAGACTGAAGTAGAATTAAAGCAAATATGTCTACTTGCATTAAAACTAGGATATATAGATACTGCCGAACTAGCACTATCGAGACTATCAGAATATATAGATGAATATATTCCTCAGTATGCTCACATTCTAAAACTTCAAGGAAAATCCCAAGAATCAATTAATCTGTATTTAGACTATTTGGATAAGTACCCAGAAGACGTAACTATATGGATTAAACTTGGTTCATTTATGATTGAAATTGAACAATTAGAGAGTGCGAAAGCAGCTTTCTATCATGCACTAAAAGCGGATCCAAACAATCAAGTTGCAAAGGATTATATTAGTAAACTTTAAAAACGTTAGCACACACTTGTGCACAAAGTTGATTTTTTTGTATATTAGACTAACGCTAAATAATTTAAGACGTCTATCTGTAAAAATCCACCTTCTGAAGAAGGTGGATTTGTATTAGCCCCCTCAAAGGGGGCCAAAAGCGTCTATTTATTTACCCAACCTATTTTAGGCTCTATTTAGCCTGCTTATAGCATTGGGAAAGTGATTACACCGCCCCGTTCGATGGGTAACTGCATCTATCCATCAATGCGAATTACAGGCTAAGCCTAAATGATGATAACCACCTACTGAAGTAGGTGGTTTAGGGCTGAAAATAAAAATCAACTCAAGAATATATAGTCTTATGTTTTCAAGTGTACCAAGTTGTCCTTCAACACCGGTCTAGTTTTTCCGATATTGTTGATGAAATCATGCAAAGTTTAGATATTCTAAGTTTCCCAGACACAATAAGTCTTTTAAAAATGAAAAATGGCTAAATTTTAACATCTGACTTTAGTTTATATGATTTTCGGATAGTGTTTTTAATTCATAGATTGCATTTTTACGTAAATATTACACTCTTGTAATGCCAAAATCGGGAGTTTTTCTAGCCGAAGTCAGTCAAATGAACGTAGAACGTAGCCTCCTGTTTCGAAAATGTCCTCATGCTGGATGAGCATAATCAGGCGGCGCTCAACTACCTGGGGCAGCTCAGGCCCTAAGCTTTTTCGGCGCCGAGGGCAAAATTATCCCGCGGCGCCGTTTCCCTTGTCCTGTGGCACGCCGTATAATGTCTGGCGTTAATAACTTACAGCCGATAGCGAGGCCCTGTGGCGCACACCTATATCCCACTCGAACAATACAAACGCAAATGGATCTTTAACCATAAAGATCTTCCTGTCACAGATGAAGACAAGGCCTGCATCAAGCCGCTGGATCAGAAATCATCCATGACGGTGTGGAACCAGTGGGTGAGTAACAAGAGTAGCCGCAGCGATCAGTTTGCCAAGGGCGACTGGGCCGCGAAAGGCGATGCCTGGCAGGAAACCGATCACTGGCAGAGCGCCTGGGACAGCGACTCCCCCGCCCTGCCCGAGCTGTTTCAGGGCCACTTCGATTGGCAAGACGAAACGCAAGTCTACTTCTGCTACGACAAGTACCAGATCATCGAGACCCGCTGGGACGTCTTTGTGCGCAACTGGAAATGTTTTCTCTTCTTCGATGACGGCCCACTGCTGATCGCCCCCAAGAAGAAACAGGCCGCCTTCTTCCATCAAAGCGGTCAATATCAGCTGGGTAAACGCGGCTAACCGTTACTATCACAATATTTATAAGAGGTTATATGAAGTCCCTCCTACGCCACCTGCTCCTTATCAGCGCAGTGACCAGTGCGATGCTCAGTGCCCCTCTGGCCGCCAAAACACTGGCAGACATGCCCCTCGCCGACGAAATAATCCTAAGCGAACAAGCCTTGCAGCTTAACGGCGCCGGCATTCGCAGCAAGTTCTTTATGGATCTCTATGTGGGCAGCCTATATACCCCGAGCCCGAGCCAAACGCTGGAGAGCGTACTCAACGCCCCTAGCGTCGCGATTCGCTTGAATATCGTCTCAGGCATGATCACCTCTGAGAAGATGCAAGATGCGATCATCGAAGGTTTTGACGACGCCACAGACGGAGAGCCTCAGGCGATTCAACCCCAGATAGATGCCTTCATGGCCCTGTTCTCGGCGCCGATTGCCGAGGGGGATCAATTTACCCTGGAGGCAGTAAAAGATCTTGGCGTCACCGCCTATAAGAATGGCGAAAAGCAGGCCACGGTCGAAGGTGAGGCCTTTCGTAAAGCGCTGCTGAAGATCTGGCTTGGCGACAAGCCAGCGCAGAAGAGTCTCAAGCGGGCAATGCTAGGCGAGTAAGCAATAGCTGAAGCCAGCCGGTAGCTAACTGAAAACTAGATGAAAAATCATAAAAAAATGGCCTGACGGTATGTTCAGGCCATTTTTGTGTTCATCACATTTTCTGATTCAACATTAGCACCCTAGAATCGATACTGGGCGGAAAACGCCAGTGCCAGCTGATTCTCCAGCGACTCCTGGGTTTTCGGCGAGGAGAGTTCTATCTCACCGTTGAAGAAATAGCCCAGATAGGCATCAAATTTGAGTGGCTCGCTCGCCTGCCACCCCGCCCTGACAAAGCCAACCCATTCGTCTATCTCCAGGGTCACATCCTCATCCTTTACCAAGAATTTCTGGGTTCGCTTCGAGCTGCCGACGCCAACATCGAGCGACTCATACCACTGATAGCTCAGCTCCAGGCCGGCGGGGCCGCTAAAGCCTGCCGAGAAGGGGTTGGCAAGCTTAAGCTTGTCGGTTATCTGCCAGTTCACCGCCAGATAAGGCAAGGTGCGCACCTCGGAGATGTCATTGAGATAGGCGACCCCGAGGCCCAACATGTTGCCGCCATTGAAGCGATACATGCCTGAGGCGACCACTCCATAACTTTGGGCATTGGACGATGAGGTGCCCTCGCTATAGGCGTACTGCAGCTTAGGCGCCAGCATGAACAGCCAACGATTGTTGGGACGAAAGCTGACCCCCAGGCCAACCCCATACCTGTCCACATTGGACCAGGGCGCCAGATTACCACCCAGCAGTGAGGCGCCGCGGCCGCTCCAGTCATAATCCAGCCTGTCATAACTAATGCTGGCACTCAGCGACCATTGACGATTCAAGGCATAGCTGGTCTTGGCGCCGAACAGCCAGGTGTCGCGCTGCAATGCCAGGCCGCTGTCACCCACATCGGCCTCACCGACGCCGATGCGCGATACCGACAGGGTCAGGGGCGACGCCTGTCGCGCTCCCCCTTGGGCCGCCTGGGCGGAAACGGCCGTCAGACAGGTTAACCCTAGAAACAGGGCGTTGAACTTATTGCGAGATAATAGGCTTGGCTTCATACCCTCTCCCTGGGGCTACTCAGTTGCTCTTAAGATTTGGCCGGCTGCGCGATTTCAATGTGGGCACCCGACCAAATTCCAATCATAAAGTTAGTACACTCAAGCTTAGTACGACCAGACTAGCGAAAAGATCACTTTCCCTTTAAAAACGGCAAGCTCTGCTACTAAAAGCGTGGCTAAAAATCTGATTAAAGCCGCGCTTTGAACTAAAATTGCCAGCGCCTAGACTCGATGGGCGCGCAGGAACATGCTCACCGTCTCTTTGATGTAGGCCGGGCGCTTAGCAGTCAGATCCTCGACCGGTAAGCCTAGCTCTAGCTTGAGACGCATCTCGCCAAACAGCATCATACACAGACGCACCGAGGCATGGCGCAGATCGCCAAAATGATACTCGCCGAGTTTCTCCACCTGCTCGAAGTAATTCTCCAGCAGATTCAGCAGAAACTCTGGGCCGGCATTAAAAAACAGCGCCGAAATTTCCGGGTGGGTATCGGCCTGGGCCACACAGGTCTTAAACACCTCTATCGCCTCGGGTGACACTATCATCTCACCAAAATAGTTACCGAAATGCAGCAGTGCCTGCTCAGGATTCTGGGGGCTGGTAAACAGCTCGGCCGTCACCTGATGCACGACGCACTTAGATTCGATTGATGCAACGAACAGATCATCCTTGCTGCCAAAATGCGAATAGACGGTCTGTTTAGAGACGCCCGCCAACTTCGCGACCTCATCCATGCTGGTATTGGGAAATCCTTGCCCACAGAAGAGCTCAATCGCGGCGTGTAATATCTGCGCCTTCTTCTGTTCACTGCGGCTAAGGGGTGTTTGTACCATTGAAACGTCCTATAAGGTCTTCATTTTAATCACGACATATTTATACACAAACTAGACTAGACAGTCCAGTTTTTGCAAATTAGACTAACAAGTCTAGTTTAACGATTTATTCACCAACTGTTAACCACGGAAGTGTATCAGTATGACGATCTTTACCGCCAAATCCCTCGCCAGGGTGTTGTTATGGAGCAGCCTCAGCCTCGCGGCCAGCGGCTGCCAACAGGATGAGTCCAGCAGCAGCGCCCTCGACAGCGAACATTTCCCCAAGGTCTCCAGTCAGCGCCTGATCCGCTCGACCAACTATGACACGGAGCAGGTATTCACCGGCAGCATACGCGCCGGCAATACCACGGCCATCGGCTTCGAGCTGGCGGGTAAGATCAAACACCTGGCGGTCGACAGTGGTAATCATGTCAAGCAGGGCGACCTACTGGCCCAGCTGGACACCTCCTTGCTTGAAGCCGAGAAGCGCGAGCTGCAAGCAAGCCTTGCGCAAAACCGTGCCGACAGAGAGCTGGCCCAGAGCACCCTCAAGCGCAGCCAAGCCCTGAAACAACAGGGCTACGCCTCGGCCCAGCAACTGGACGAACTCAAGGGACAACTCAGCAGCCTGCAAGCCGCCGAGCAACGTCTGCGCGCCGCCATTGAGGCCAACGCCCTGCGGATCGATAAGTCCACCCTGGTCGCCCCCTTTGATGGTATTATCGCCAAACGTAACAATAACTTAGGCGAGGTGGTCGCCCTGGGCGCCCCGTTATTTACCCTGCTCCAACACAACAATCCCCAGGCCATCGTCGGCGTCCCCGTAGGGCTCGCCCAAAGTTTGCAAGACAGCCAGCTGCTTACCCTGACGGTGAAAGAGACCCCTTATCTCGCCACCGTGGCCGGCATAGGCGCCGAGGTCAATCCTGTGACGCGTACCGTACCCGTACGCCTGACCCTGCCTACCGATGCTAAGGTGATCAACGGCGAGCTGGCTTATCTGCATTACAACAAGACAGTCAATACCGCCGGTTTCTGGGTGCCCATCTCCTCGCTCACCGACGGCCTGCGCGGCCTGTGGAACCTGTATGTGCTGGTTGAACAACAGCCGGATCAATTCCTTATCGAGCGGCGCGACATAGAGATCCTCTATACCCGTGGCAATCAGGCCTTCATCCAGGGGGCGATAAGCGAAGATGAGCGCTTCGTCACCCAGGGCCTGCACAAGGTGGTGGTGGGCGAGCGCGTCATGCTCAACACCCAAGTGGCGACGAGGTAAGTCATGATAAAAGCCTTAGTCGAAAATGGTCGTCTGGCCAGCCTGGTGATCGCCCTGCTGATCGTCGCCGGCCTTGGCGCCATCACCAGCCTGCCCCGCATGGAAGATCCTAGCATCACCAACCGATTCGCCTCTGTGGTCACCCACTACCCGGGCGCCTCGGCGGAGCGGGTCGAAGCCCTGGTCACCGAGGTACTGGAGAATCAACTCAGACGCCTGGAAGAATTAAAACTGGTGCAGTCTACCTCACGCCCGGGGATCTCCGTCATCCAGCTAGAGCTAAAGGATAGGATCACAGAGACAGACCCCGTCTGGTCAAGGGCCAGGGATCTCATCAACGATGCCAAGAACCTGCTGCCCCCCGCGGCGCAAAATGCCCTGCTGGATGATCAGCTGGGCTATGCCAACACCGCCATTTTGGGTCTGGTGTGGCAAGGTGCGGGCGAGCCGCGCCAGGATATCCTCAACCGCTACGCCAAGGAGCTACAGAGTCAACTCAGGCTGATCCCGGGCACAGACTTCGTGAAACTCTATGGCGCCCCCACCGAAGAGATCCTGGTGCAAATAGACGCACAGAACGTCAACCGCATCGGTCTGAGCGCCGCCGCCATCGCCCAGATCCTGGCTAACGCCGATACTAAGGTGTCCGCCGGTGAGATCACCAACGACGCCTTTCGCGCCCTGGTGGAGGTCTCAGGTGAGCTGGACTCTGTCACCCGCATCAGACAGGTGCCACTCAAGGTCGATGAAAACGGTCAAATCATACGCCTGGGCGAGGTCGCCAGCGTGCAGCGCCAGCCCAAGACTCCGGCCGCCAGCATCGCCCTCATAGAGCAGGCCCAGGGGATCATGGTGTCGGCTCGCATGCTCAACAATACCCGGGTCGACCTCTGGCTGCAGCAGGTGCATCGCGTGGTCGAGAAGGTGCAAGGGGATCTCTCCTCCAACGTGGAAATTCAGTGGCTGTTCGATCAAGAGGGCTATACCACCACCCGCCTGAGCGACCTGATCGCCAGCCTGCTGCTGGGCTTCATCATCATTCTTGTGGTGCTCATGCTGACCCTGGGACTGCGCAACGCGGTGATCGTCTCCCTGTCGCTGCCGCTGACCGCCCTCTTCACCCTGGCCTGCATGAAATATGTCGGCCTGCCGATTCATCAGATGTCGGTGACCGGCCTGGTGGTGGCACTGGGGATCATGGTGGATAACGCCATCGTCATCGTCGATGCCATCGCCCAGCGTCGCCGCCAGGGGCTGGGTCGCCTCAGCGCCGTCGGCGAGACCCTCAAACATCTCTGGCTGCCGCTGGCGGGCTCTACCATCACCACCATGCTGGCCTTCACCCCCATCATCCTCATGCCGGGGGCCGCGGGAGAATTTGTCGGCGGTATCGCTATCTCGGTGATCTTCGCCCTGCTGGGTTCCTACCTCATCTCCCACACGCTGATCGCCGGCTTCGCCGGCCGCTTCGGCGCCGAGGGCGACGCCACGCACTGGTATCAGCGCGGGGTCAACTTCCCCATCATCGCCCGCGCCTTTAGCACTACACTGCATATCGCCCTCAAACGCCCGCTACTGGCGGGTGTGGTGATAGGCATATTGCCCATAACTGGCTTTATCGCCTCGGGGCAGATGACGGAGCAATTCTTCCCGCCGTCAGACAGGGACATGTTCCAGATAGAGGTGCACCTGGCGCCCCAGTCCAGTATCGAAAACACCCGCGCCCTGGTAGAGCGTATCGATGCCAAGCTCAGGGCCACCGGCGAGATGCAGAGGCTCGACTGGGTGATTGGCGGCAATGCGCCTTCCTTCTACTACAACCTTCTGCAGCGTCAGCAAGGGGCGGCCAACTATGCCCAGGCGATGATCAAGGTTGCCGACTTCGAGCGCGCCAACCAGCTGATCCCAAGATTGCAGACACAGCTCGACACCGAGTTCCCCGAGGCGCAGATCCTGGTGCGTAAGCTAGAGCAGGGCCCGCCGTTCAATGCCCCCGTGGAGCTACGCATCTACGGCCACAACTTAGATACTTTAAGGGAGATTGGCGATGAGGTGCGGCGTATTCTGATCACCACAGATCACGTGCTGCACACCCGCGCCACCCTGAGCGCCGGCGCGCCTAAGGTATGGTTTCAGGTAAACGAAGACGCCAGCAAGATGAGCGGCCTGAGCCTGACGGATATCGCCAACCAGATCCAGATGGCCACTACCGGCATCAACGGCGGCAGCATACTGGAACAGACGGAGTCGCTGCCGATCCGGGTACGCACCCAAGATCTGATGCGCGAACAGCAGACCGAGTTGTCACAGATCAACCTGCTGTCAAGCAACGGCGTCGGCATCCCGCTCTCGGCGCTGGCCAGCAGCCGTACCGACGTCAGCCTGGGCGCCATCCCCAGACGTGACGGCCAAAGGGTCAACACCATAGAGGCCTACCTGGAGAGCGATGTGCTGCCCCAGCAGGTGCTCAACCAGGCCAAGACGCGTATCGACGCCCTCACCCTGCCCGCCGGTTATCGCATCGAGGTGGGCGGCGAGAGCGCCAAGCGTAACGAGGCCGTGGGTAACCTGCTGTCCAACATAGTCTTGGTGATCACTTTGCTGCTGGCGACCGTGGTGCTGTCGTTCAACTCCTTCCGCCTGACCGGCATCATACTGCTGAGCGCGGTGCAGTCGGCAGGCCTTGGCCTACTCGCCGTCTACCTGTTTAACTATCCCTTCGGTTTTACTGTGATCATCGGCCTGCTGGGCCTGATGGGTCTAGCGATCAACGCCGCTATCGTGATACTGGCGGAGCTTGAGGATATGCCAGATAAGCGTGAGGCAGGCATCCCAGCCATAGTGGCTGTGGTCAGCAGCTGCGGCCGCCATATCGGCTCAACCACCATCACCACCATAGGCGGCTTCCTGCCGCTGATCATCTCAGGTGGCGGCTTCTGGCCACCGTTTGCCATCGCCATCGCTGGCGGCACGGCGCTCACCACACTGTTGTCGCTGGTCTGGGTGCCGACCATGTACCAGCTGCTGATGACCAAGCGCCAGGCGGCGCCCGTGCCCGCACTGCAGCCCAGCTAGAGAGCTGCCTTGTCAGCTCGCTAATCACAAGATGCACTGGCTCGCCCGCCCAGGGTGATCCAGTGCATATTTAGACTAATCGCCGAGGCCTGGGGCAATTTTTCCTTTACCGAAATAGACCTGCGTCAAAACAATCTCGCACCACCTTAGTTACATTAGCGACAGTCTAACCACAAGGTGGATTACCATAATGAACTATAAAAACTGGCCTATCGCCAAACAGATAGGCGCACTTGCCCTGATCCTTACCGTCGTCGTATTTGCCATTATCAGCAGCGTCTCCTACATCACAGCCGCCAACGTGCTGGAAGATAAAGGTAAGACGGCTGTAAAAGCGCAGATGCACAGCACCGCCGACCTGATTGAACTCGAGTACAACAGCCTGCTGTCTCTCGCCAGACGCAACGCCGATGTGCTCAGAGCCATGTACCCTGGTCAGTTCTTCAAGCCAGATAAGACCGTCATGGTCATGGGGAAGCCCACTCCGGCCCTGGTACACGAGCGCGAACAGATCAACGCCTCCAAGAGTAAGGTTGATCGCTACTCCAACCTCACCGGCGGTAACGCCACCGTCTTCGTACGCGACGGCGACGACTTTATCCGCATCTCAACCTCGCTGAAAAAAGCCGACGGCAAACGCGCCCTGGGCACCTACCTGGGAAAGAAGCACCCAGGCTACGGCGCGCTGATGGCGGGCAAAGAGTATGAAGGCTATGCCAGACTGTTTGGCAAAGACTATATGACTGTCTATCGCCCCATCACGGGCCCACAGGGCGACATCATAGGCATACTCTATATCGGCTTCGATATCTCAGAGGCCCTGACCGAGCTGCAACGATCCATGAACCAGCTCAAGCTGGAGGAGTCGGGTTACTTCACTCTGATCCGCAACGTGGACAGCGCCATCATCGCCCAGCCCAACCAGGAGTCGGGCACCATATTGACCGAGGCGATACTCGACGGCCTCTCTCTTGACGCGGCCAAACGCGGCGGCCAGGAGAGCGAATACCTCAATAGCAACAAGGAGCCCATGTACGCCTACGCCGTTACCATTCCCGGCTGGCAATGGACCCTGCTCGGCCAAGCCAAGAAGCGTGAGCTGAACGAAGAGAGCCTGAAACTGCTGAGCATCAATGCCGGCGTCGCCGCCGTGGGCGTGCTGCTGATCACCCTGCTGCTCTCCATGGTGCTGATTAAGACACTGCGCCCGCTGCGTCACCTGCAGCACCAGCTCACCGAGCTCGGCAAGGGTGACCTGACTCAAGAGTTCGAACAGGTCAGCCCAGACACAGACAACGAGGTCGACAGAATCACCCACGCCGCCCGCCAGATGGCCCTGAGCCTGCGAGAGCTGGTCGGCGCCCTACGCGCCTCGGTCAATACGCTTGAGGAGCAGGCCAGCAGCGCCCAGGAAGTGGCCAGACTCAACGGCGAAGAGGCCCAGCAGCTGATGGCGCAGACCGATCAGATCGCCACCGCCATCGAAGAGATGTCTACCTCGGTGCGCGACGTGGCCAACCATGCTAGCGAAGGCGCCAGCCAGAGCCAGCAGGTCGACAACGCCTCCCGCGATGGCCACCAGCAGCTCGACCAACTGGTGCAGGGCCTTGGCAAACTCAGCGAACAGCTCGATGCCAGCCATATGAGCGTCGAGAATGTCAGCAAGGAGAGCGAGGCGATAAGCCAGGTCACAGAGGTGATCAACAGCATCGCCGAGCAGACCAACCTGCTGGCGCTCAACGCCGCCATCGAGGCCGCCCGCGCCGGTGAACAGGGCCGCGGCTTCGCCGTGGTGGCCGATGAGGTGAGAACCCTGGCCCAGCGCACCCAGACCTCGATCTCAGAGATCAGCCAGACCATCACTCAGCTACAACAGCAGATCAAGCTCACCGCCGAGCAGATGGGCCAGAGCCACCAGCTGGGCACCGCCTCCGCCGCCCAGGGACAGGAGGCCGCAACTAACCTCAACCAGATCACCATAAGCATAGGGGAGCTGGCCATAGCGTCGAGCAGCATCGCCAGTGCCACAGAGCAGCAGAGCGCCGTGGCCGACGAGATCACCCGCAATCTGCATGAGATCACCGAGCTCGCCCGCGACGGCGAACAGCGCGCCGGCGACACAGTCGACGCCGCCCAAAACCTCTCCCACATCGCTGCCGAGATCAAACAGAAGATCAGCGTGTTTAAGTCATAGCTTCTGGCTAACGCTCATCTCAACGAAAAAAGCCGCTTCAATAGCGGCTTTTTTTATGTCTGGCTGACATAGCAGTAGCACAGTGCTGTGGGGCATTTTACGAAGTGCCATCTCGCTACAGTTTAATCACTGGTAAGTTAATTAAATGAAGGTGTTATGGCTTGAAATGGATGACATACGAGCGAATAAACATTCTTAACGTTGTTACTTCGGCGCTATGGGGATCTGCAAATGTGTTTAGAGTCGAACCTTAGTAGTAGTTAATAGCCTGCGGCTCGCTTATGTGCAGATACGGCTTCGAGACGCTGTACGTCATCCCTGACCGCTTAACGAAAACATCCCTGTTTTCGATACTCTCAGCCATATCTACACTGGGTAATCCCATCTCTTCGATTTGGCGGCGTTTGAGCCCCCTAGACTGTTAAAAGCAAAATTGGACAGAAACGCGTTAGAGTATTTGATCAGTAACGCCTTGCTCAGCGCTGAGTTGAACTGGCGCTTTTTTTGCCGGGTTTTGGGCAAAAAAAGTGACAGTTTGACGAGTCCGTTGCAGCAACTTGTTATGCATTTTTTGGTAACTCTTGATGAACTATATAATATGCTCGCTCATACAATTCATCATAAGTGAGTATTTCAACATTTCTTGAATCCCTTCGGTACAACTCAAAGGTTTTCATTTTTATTTCATAATCTCTAGGATTGCCAGCAATCTCATCCTTGCGCCCAATAATTAGAATCGCTTTTGGATCGCTTGTTTTTTGAGCAATTGAAAAGCCTTCTTCATCATAGTTAGTTTCTGAAGACTTTATTTCCCAAGCTGCTTTTTGCGCCAGTATTTGTGACACGGCATGAACAAGATATTGAGATAACCTCCAGCTATGCGATCTGTTCTTTCCATGTTCAAATAGTAAGGTGTCAGGCCTTTTTAGCTCAACTAATACCGTAAAGTCAGTACTCCCCATGAGAAAGTCACTATTTACAGTGTTCTTCCCGTCTAGATCGACACCTGATACAGCAGCCTCTTTTTGTAAAATAGAAAGAAACCGGTAATCGAGTCCATAGCCAAATATCCAAGTATTCTCTGCAAAGAATGCTTGCCATTGAGCTTCATTCCAATCTTTATCGATATAGAGCTTTTGATGGAAAAGTGTTAGCCCATCCTTCCTTCCGGTTAAAATGTCCAGATCCTGTTTAGTAAGTGAACTTTCTCGCATCTTCTCTAGAAAGTTCACACGATGCTCACCATCAAGGTGAGTGAAAGAGTCTAGGAGCTCTTTATCTTCTTTGTTAACTAGAACTTTATCTCTGAGGTTGGACAAGCTCAATTTGAAGTTATTCGTATCAGAAAGATCGATAAATCTTACAAGATTAAGAAACTCTAAAAGCTCATGGAATTCGTTATCGTAGAAACTGAAGCTTGTTTCTTTCATCGGATTTCCGGTATCACCTCGAAACTTCTGAAGGACGAAACCAATACGATTATTATCATTTTCATGGACAATGACCTTAATTTGGTCTCTGCCGGTTGGTGAACTTCTAAGAATGAATTCACCTTTTACACGAACAATCTCGCTTGATTCAGGCTCACCAAAAACTTTGCGAATTTCGCGTCTACTTTTCTTTTCGCCAGTAACACTGTTTTCAAACTCGACCAGCTTTGAAACATAAATAGTGTCAGGCCCACTTTTCTCGCGAAGCTTGTAATAATGAATCTCGCCATCTTCCTTAGTGTAAAAAGATTCCAATCTTAAACCTCTCTCGAATATTGATCATGCATAACGCCCTGCTAAGGGGTGAGCAACGCAATACCGAAGCCGCCGCATACCACATTAATCACTAAAATCAACGCATAGTAAAAATGCCACGCGTTGCGAAGCCCTCTTGAGCAGTTTGTATGGTTAATCCTGTTCCATTTTAGGGTAAATTGGAGGCCCACCCTCAATGGCCGTTGAGGGTCTTTATGCAGTAGCTCGATTGAATGGCGGCTCCTCTTACGAGAGACCGGTAACAAGTGGGTAGCGCTGCATAACTCCTAGCAATAACTCGAACAGTCATTGGGGCCTCGAGCCCGTATAGCAAGGCAGAGTAAGCTTATAATGAACAACCATAAAAACCAAACTGAAATCAATGTCGGCGTTGATGTCGGTAAGTCACAGCTCGATATCGTTCTACATCCACTCGACCTACATTTATCTATCCCATATGACCCTGAACATATCCAGAAAGTCATTCAGGTACTTAAGAAGCATCCGGTAAAACGTATCGTCACTGAGGCGACGGGTCGTTATGAGCATGCCTTTGTCTTTGCCTGCGATAAAGCTAATTTACCCGTTGTTATCGTCAATCCAATCAAAGTTCGTCGCTTTGCCCAAGCTATCGGTGTCATGGCGAAAACAGACAGAATTGATGCTTCAGTCATCGCTCAATTTTCGGCAATCATTAA
>NZ_LVDJ01000016.1:0-91812 GCF_007636505.1 Shewanella sp. KCT | reverse complement strand
TGTTACCGCTCGACTTGCATGTGTTAGGCCTGCCGCCAGCGTTCAATCTGAGCCATGATCAAACTCTTCAATTAAAAGTTTTTTTGCTCCACTCTTTATTCAAAAGGAAGCGACTCAATGAATTCTGATTCACATAAATGACTCGGAAGAATCATCTACATGTTTGTACATATTGCTATGAACACTCACTATCTCTAGTGAAACTAGATTTAGTAAATCATGCATTGAGATTTAAATCGTTTTCGATTAACTCAATACCTGTGAGTGTCCACACAGATTTCTTGTTTTATCTTGTTAAAGAGCATTGCATCATTATTTTCGATGCCGCCGCTGGCGCCGGGCCATTGGCTTAGGGATGCGTATTCTACACTTCCCGATGTTGGCGTCAAGTGATTTTTAAGAAGTTTTTCAACTTTTCACTCGAACCATCTGAAGGCTGTTACCGTCGCTAAGCAGCGCCGTTTGCCGTGTCAGTGGGAGCGCATTATAGGGAGCAGAAACTTTTACGCAAGGGCTTTTTTAAAGAAAAGTGCTACTTTTGCATTGTTTGCATGCTTTTTAGCCTGACTAGCTACTTTTTCCCCATTATACTGGGTGACCCTCACTCATTTGGCCGTTTTAAGGACCTAGCCATGACAAAATCTATCCGTGCCTATAAGGGCGTTAGCCCACAATTTGATGCCAGTGTGTATATTGATGAAGCCTGTGTGCTCGTCGGCGATATTGCATTAGACACAGATGCCAGCGTCTGGCCCATGGTGGCGGCCCGAGGCGATGTGAATCATATCCGCATAGGTAAACGTTCAAACGTGCAAGATGGCACAGTACTACATGTGACCCGTAAGTCGGCCAGCCGCCCAGAGGGTCATCCACTGCTTATCGGCGACGATGTCACCATAGGCCATAAGGCGATGTTGCATGGCTGCCAAGTAGGTAATCGTATCCTTATTGGCATGGGCGCCATCATACTGGACGGCGCGGTGATAGAAGATGACGTGATATTAGGTGCAGGCTCTTTGGTGCCCCCCGGTAAGACATTGGAGAGTGGCCACCTCTATGTAGGCAGCCCAGCCAAGAAAGTGAGAGCGCTGACCGAGGCTGAAATAAAATTCCTCCCCGAGTCGGCCGACAACTATGTCCGCCTGAAGAACGAATACATTGAAGAAGCGTTACAGGATTTGCCAACCTAACGATTGTCGGCTAGCTGGACATAGCTAGGCCTAAACTAGCTAAACCTTAAAAGGCCTAGATTTAGGAGGCGTCGATATCTCGGCGCCTTTATGACGACTAGAAGTAGTCAATGGCGAAAGATAGCAGCGCAAACTAATCGACGCGTTCCACCTGAATATGACCCTGGACGTCGAACGCCTCCTTCTCGATCATCTTTTCCGCCTGTTCCTCGATATCGAAACGAAACTGCTCAAACAGGGACAGTGCCTGTTCGCTGTTATTAATCTTCTCTGCCGCAAGATGCTCAAGCACCTTCTGCCCTATGTAGCAATCGATCACCATCCCTTGCTGCTGCGCCGTAAAATGAATGGCGCTTAGCTGGGCATCCCAGGTCAGTTGCTCGGTAAATATGATGCTTTGATTCATGGCCCATTACTCCTATTGCCAATCGATATGAGTGCTTATCACACCTGCGCCGCGAGCTCACTACGCAGCGTCGCTAATACGGGCTCGACAGCGGGCTCGACACCGCGCCAGATGGCGAAGCTCTTGGCAGCCTGCCCCACCAGCATGCCGAGGCCATCGATCGTCTGACTCGCCCCTTGGTCTAAGGCCCAGCGATTAAAGGCGGTGAGCTCCCGACCATACATCATATCGTAGCAGACGCTATGGGCGGCGATAATCGCCTTGGGCAGATTCGGTAGCTCGCCACTCAAACTGGCTGAGGTTGAGTTGATCACTATATCGAAGCTATGGGTCAGTTCATCCAAGGTACTGGCCTTAACCTGGCCATAGGCCTTAAATGCATCGGCCAGTTGCTCCGCCTTGCTATGGGTACGGTTATGTATTGTCAAAGAGTCGATACCGGCATTCAGTAGCGGCAATATGGCGCCGCGCGCCGCACCACCTGCGCCGATAAGCAAGACACTCTTACCGCACAGGCTACCAAGGTGACGCTCGAGATCCGCCACCAGCCCCAAGCCATCGGTATTGTCGCCCTTGATGCGGCCATCGGCCAGAAAAGTGAGGGTGTTCACGGCGCCTGCGATCTTGGCCTCATCACCCAGGCAATCACACAAGGCATAGGCCTGCTCTTTAAACGGCAGGGTCACGTTGGCCCCCTTGCCGCCATGTTCGAAGAAAGCTTGCAGAGACTCGGCGAAACCATCGAGGGGCGCCAAGATGGCTTCATATTGCAGCGACTCGCCCGTCGACTTGGCGAACGCCTGATGAATAGCCGGGGATTTGCTATGCCCTATGGGATGGCCAAATACGGCGTATCTGTCTTGCACCTGCTGCGTCATGGAGAAGTTGTCTCTGTTTGATTCGATTGCGCTCAGTCTACTGAGCTTTTTCGGTGAAGCAAAGGGGGCAAGCATGCAATCTCTTCAGGGAAACTTGGATTGATTGCGACCGGAGAATCGGCTAGTGTGCCGCTTGATACCAAGACCCAGTAAAACAGAGCCCGCGAGAGAGTCAGATGAAGTGGTTAAAAAAGATGATGGCTAGGCCTTCGGCCGAGCGCGATCCTCAGCAATCGAACGCCTATGACAAAATTGGTGGAGAGAAGGTGATCCGCGCGCTTGCCAAGCAGTTTTACCATCAGATGCAGACCAGCCCAGATACCCAGGCCTTGCTGGCCATGCATAGATCCCCCATTACCGAGTCGGAACAGAAGCTGTTTGAATTTCTCAGCGGCTGGCTGGGCGGCCCCCAGCTGTTTCATCAACGTCATGGGCATCCAGCCCTGCGCGCAAGACACATGCCCTTTAGCATAGACGAGACGATGCGTGATCAATGGCTACTCTGCATGCAACGGGCATTGGCGATAGAGATTAAAGAGCCGCAACACAGGGAAGCAATCTACCAGGCGATCTCGACGCTCGCCGACCATATGCGCAACCAATAAAGTATTGCCATTGTCTTGATTAAAAAAGGGCTCATTCGAGCCCTTTGTGATATTCCTTATGCCTCTAACCACTCTCTCGGCTTGAGATAATCGCTGTAAAGCTTGGCCTCTGGGCTGCCCGCCTCAGGGGTGTAGGCATACTGCCAGCGCACCAGCGGCGGCATAGACATCAGGATAGACTCGGTACGACCACCTGTCTGCAGGCCAAATAGTGTGCCTCTGTCATACACAAGGTTAAATTCCACGTAGCGGCCGCGGCGATAGAGCTGGAAATCACGCTCACGTTCACCGTATGCCGTCTCCTTACGCTTCTCGACGATAGGGGCATAGGCCTTCAGGAAGCCCTCGCCCACCGCCTGCATGAAGGCGAAGCTGTTTTCGAACCCTGGCTCGTTAAGATCGTCGAAGAAGAGACCGCCGACACCACGGGTCTCGTTACGATGTGGCAGGAAGAAATACTCGTCGCACCATTTCTTATATTTAGGGTAAACGTCTTCACCGAAGGGCTCGCACAATGCCTTGGCGCTCTGATGCCAGGCCACCACATCTTCTTCGAACGGATAGTAAGGGGTCAGATCGAAGCCGCCGCCAAACCACCAGACGGGATCGGCTCCTTCCTTCTCGGCGATAAAGAAGCGGACGTTGGCGTGGGTCGTCGGCACATAGGGGTTGTTAGGATGGATCACCAGGGAGACACCCATGGCCTCGAAGCTGCGTCCGGCCAACTCGGGTCTGTGAGCGGTAGCCGATGCCGGCATGGCCGCACCTGTCACGTGGGAAAAGTTTACCCCGGCCTGCTCAAACACCTTACCCTTAGTCAATACGCGGCTGGTGCCGCCGCCACCCTCTTCCCGCTCCCAGGAGTCGGCGACAAACTTGGCCTCGCCATCGAGTTGTTCCAGGCCTTCACAGATCCTTTGTTGCAGGTCGAGTAAGAATGCTTTGACTTGGGTGGCATCAGGCTTCATAAAAATTCCTTGCTTTGGTTATCGTAAAATCTTTCCGCTGATCACATCTATGATGGTCGATGGTTTAGGCTCGGCGCCCAGGCTACCGGCCACCAGACCATCTATCTTGCCATCAAACTGACGTATAACTTCCTCTGGAGTCAAGGCGGGCTCTTCCCCGGTCAGGTTGGCACTGGTCGAGACGATGGGCTTACCCAGCGCCTGACATAGCGCCTGCACGCCAGGATGATTAGAGACGCGCACGGCGAGGGAGTCAAACTGACCACTCAAGAGGCTAGAGAGCCCGGGTCGTTTCGGCATGATGAAGGTAAAGGGGCCTGGCCACTTGTCGAAGGCCGACTGCAGCTGCGCCTCGGTGAGGACAGAGCTATCGATATAGGGCGTTAACTGATTGAAATCGCTGGCGACCAAGATCAAACCTTTCTGCCATGGACGCTGCTTTAAATCCAGCAGCTTCTGAATCGCCTCATCGTTGTCGGGGTCACAACCCAGCCCATAAACGGCCTCGGTCGGATAGGCTATGACGCCTCCTTGCAGTACCGTTTCAACCAGGGCAGCGGGATCTTGCTGTAACATGTCGCCTTACCTTTCTGTGTTCAACGGGTCGACTTGACCCTATGGGTCGAGATTATACAGACAAAGCTAATACGAACAATGGCGGCAAAGGATAAACAGGCCCTATAGCGGACGCTTATACTTACAACTCTTTTGCGGACATTCCAGGCGCATGCCGGCTGCGCGCTTGCGCTCGACTAAGATACCGAAGCCGCAATCGGGGCAGGTTTCCTGCACGGGCGGGTAATTCACCAAGAACTTACACTTAGGGTAGGCACTACAGGCGTAGAAGCTTTTACCGAAACGGCTGGTTCTATGCTCCATCACCCCTTTATGACAGCTGGGACAGGTGACGGCCTCGGCGGGGTCTTCCTGATCATGCTTCTCGATATGCTTACAATCAGGATAGCGGGTACAGCCGATGAAGATACCGAAACGACCCGACTTTACCGCCAGCTCGGCCCCGCATTCTGGGCACTCTGAGTCTTCGATTACCTGAGTCTCGATCGACTCATGATGCACCAGAGGCCGGGTGTAGTCACAGCTTGGGTAGTTGTTGCAGCCGATGAATCCACCATGTTTACTGTTTTTCACCGACAGCTCACAACCACACTTAGGGCAGAGTTCATACTCTTTCTCCAGTGCATGCTCGTGTGAACTAAACAGTTGATCATCTATCTTAGACATGAGTTTCTCGACAGCCGGTGACTCTAGCTATTTTACCAAGCTCTACAGCGCCTTGGGAATCGAATGTGCACTTAATTATAGCTAGTCTTCTTTGCTGGATTGAAATATATTGTATGCAAAATAACAAGGAGACCCTATGTTGCGCCAATCACTCTGCGCCCTGTTGCTCGTCGGCCCCAGCCTCTTGGTGGGCTGCAGCGTCACTGCACCAGGACAGATAGCCCAAGAAAAGAGAACCCCTAGACAGATAGACTCGGCCTTTATCAATGAGCTAAGCACCTTACCGTCACAGCAGATCTTCAGCCATGACAACCCCCTGCTCGATACCGCCAGCTTAGCTAAGGCACTACAAGCCATCATGCTGGCCCAGGATGAGGCAAGCCTAGACGCCCTGCTCTATTACCTAAGAGCCTTTAGCTATTTCGGCCCCATGGATAAGCTGACCGATACCGAATATACCGCTCTAACAGATGCCTTAAGCCGACTTGGCAATAGTCAGTTGATCGCTCAGGCGCCCAGATTACAGGAGCACTTCGCGGTAACTCTGTATCGTTACTATGGGATTGATGACAAAGATGACAAAGTCAATGACCAGCGCGCCGAGCAGCTTGCTAGCTTGCTCCCCCTGCTGAATCGGCAACTAAAGAGAACCGCAAAACAAGCGCCTAGTCAGGCAGCAGATTATGCTATTTGGGAGACACTGAGAGCCTATGGCATGCTGCTCAATGTCGCGCGCAAACAGCCCGATGGCGCGCTCAACAAGCAGTTGATCGCCGCCGAACTGGATAAGCCTCTGCTCGACTTTGCCGCCTCCTCACAAAGCCTGCATGGTCAGCAAGACTGGCCGAGAGCCAATGCCTATTGGGCACTGGGCCTCTATCGCCTAGCACTCCCCAGCGGCGAAGAGGGCAAGCTCACCCCAGCAGAACAGACACTGGACGATGCCATGGTAAGACTCGCCGAGCAAGATGTCGCCCAGCGTGGCGAGACCGCCAAGACCACCTATACCTTGGGCTATCATGTGAACGCCTTCGCCGGTCTGGAGGCCTGCAAGGCCCGCAGCAGTGTCTGTCAGATCCCCGAGCTGACACAAGTCTTACCCATACGCCATCAATGTTCAGATAGCCTGTATATCCTGGCGCAAGATCTCACCCCAGATGAGCTGAGTACCAGCTGCACTAAGCTCACCTCACAGGAGGCCAACTTTCATCGACTACTCGAGACTCAGCACCAGCCGACCGCCAACGATAACAATGACGCGCTGCAGGTAGTGGCCTTCAAAAATTGGAGCCAATACAACGCCTACGGCCAACTGCTGTTCGACATAGGCACGGATAACGGCGGCATGTATATCGAAGGCACGCCGTCAAATCCCGATAATCAGGCCAGCTTCTTCGCCTATCGACAGTTTTGGATCGCGCCAGAGTTTGCCATCTGGAACCTGAATCATGAATATGTGCATTATCTCGACGGCCGCTTCGTGAAATATGGCGGCTTCGGCCATTTCCCGCGCAAGCTGGTGTGGTGGTCGGAAGGGCTTGCCGAGTACGTCTCCAAGGGCAATGACAATCCATCGACCCTAAAGGTCATCAAGGCTAAACTCGATGAGGCGCCAGATCTCAAGACCATCTTCGCCACCGAATATAAGGATGGCCTGGATAGAACCTATAAGTGGAGTTACATGGCCATCCGCTTCTTGGCTGAGCACCACCCAGAGGAGTTGGTGCGTCTCAGCCATTACCTGAAGACAGATTATTTTGAGGGCTATGAGAAGCTGCTCGATCAACTCTCAGAACAGCAAAGTGCTTTTTCAAACTGGCTAACCGAACAGGTTGCCCAATTTGAGGAGCATGACACGGATAAGGCGCCCAAGATAAATAAGCTTAATCGTTATGCCTATCGCGATTATCTGATGCCGAGCCATCTCAAGTTAGATGGGGCCCATCAACATTTTTAATCAAGCATTAAAAAAGGAGGCTCAGGCCTCCTTTCTTTTAAATCCGAATCGAGTCAATTAGGAATGTAGCCGCCCATCGGGTTGCTCGAAGATCAGATCCTCCATCTGCTCATAGGCAGACTCGTTGCCCGGCACATTAAACAACACCATGAGGATCACCCACTTAAGGTCTTCCAGAATCAGCGCAGGCTCGTCCAGCTCCATCACGCGATCGATCACCATCTCGCGCAGCTCGACATTGAGCACCTTGATCTGTTCTAAGAAGAGTAGAAAACCACGACACTCGACATCTAACTTCTCCATCTCGGCCTGAGTATAGATACGGAAGGAGTGTTGATCATGATTACATAGGTAGGGTTGATCACTTTCTTGTAGCGATGCCAGGTGTTCCAACCAGGACAAGGCCTTGATAATCGCCGATTGATGAAAACCAGCGCGTGTCAGTTCTTGGGTCAACTCGTCTTCATCGACCAGTAACTCGACCTCACTGTGCACATAGTTTTCGAATAGATACATGAGGATATCGAACATGGCTAGCTCCTCTTAAGTCTTATATAACCACCGGGTACAGCTGAAACCCAACCTTGTAGTTCAAGTTCAAGCAACTGCTCTAATACTAGCTCTATCGTTTTTCCACTATGCTCGACCACCACATCTAATGGTGTGGCCTCATAGCCTACACTAGCTAACAGTGAGGCAAATGGCAAATCAGAAGCTAACTCCTCCCCTATATGGTGACGACGATGCAACTCTTCAAGGTGAAATTTTGATAAAGCTGCAACCTCTTCGATAATATCGGCGGCACACTCCACCAATTTAGCACCATCTCGTAACAAATCATGACAGCCCTGATGATCCCCCGCCAGGATATTGCCCGGCACGGCAAACACCTCGCGGCCCTGCTCCAGCGCGAGGCGGGCGGTGATCAACGAGCCACTCTTTCGTGCCGCCTCGACCACGAGTACGCCCAGCGAGAGCCCGCTGATGATGCGGTTGCGCTTGGGAAAGTTACCCGCATAGGGTTTCATCTGAGGCCAGAACTCACTGAGTACACAGCCCCTCTGCTGGATCTTTTCGTAGATGGGTTTGTGGCGCTTTGGATAGACGACCTCTATGCCTGTGCCCAACACGGCCAGGGTCACGCCATCGCCATCTAATACCCCCTGGTGGGCCGCGCCATCTATGCCGACCGCCATGCCACTGGTCACCGCAATTTTGGCCGCGGCGAGTTCCTGGGCCAGTTGATAGCTTGCAGCTAATCCCGACTGAGACGCGGCGCGGCTACCCACCATGGCGATACAGGGATGCACCAAGGCGTTAGGATCGCCTTTGGCAAAGAGAATCGGCGGCGGATCGTTGATCTGCTGTAGCAGGCTGGGGTAGAGGGTATCTTGGGGACAGAGAATATGATGGTGAGGCGCGGCGTCTTGCCAAGCTAGCGCCTGTTCGACCAAAGAAAAATCGGGGGACAGCTTAGCCGTCAATAGGCGCTCAGGCAGGGGTAAGGCATCGGGTTCATACTCCAGCCTTTGCCTGAGCTCTGCTACATCCATGTAGTTTAATAATTGTTTTACCCGGGCCGGTCCTAACCCGGGTACTGCAGAAACAACTAGCCAGTCGACCAGCTTGTCGTCGATGGCACTATTCGCTCGCTAACAGGGTATCCGGTTGCAGCAACTTGTCATGGACACGTACGGGCTTCTCGTTGATCAGAATAAGCCCCATGCTGACACGGTCGAACACCTTGAATACCATCAGCTTACCGCGATAGATATCCGGCATCTTTACCGCATTATCTGACGAGATACTGGCCAGCAGTTCCTCATAGGTGCTGCGATCCTTAGGTTGTACCGGCTTGCCGTCACCATCGATCACCACCTCGGCGCCGTCGCGGAAGATGGAGAACACATGGCCAGGCTCGACGCCGTCTTGGCTACCTCGGTCGATATAGACCACATCTAGCTTACCCATGGCGCGCACATCTTTCTCAGAGGCGAGCACTGTGCCAAGCGTTGTCGCCGCCTTAGGCATGAAATACGCTGACATCAGCGAATCATCTTCGATAGGCAGCACACGATAACCCGCCTTGGTCTCGCGCATATTGCTCAGCAAACGCACCTTAGACACAGGGCCCGACTCTATGACGCGGCCGCTGGCGGTCAGAATCACCTCCAGCCCCAGATCATCGCCAGATTCGGCATCTTCAAACTGACGTCCCTTGGCATAGACACCAAACTTGTCACCAAGAGTCAGCTCCCCTTGAACATAGATAACATCATCGGTCACATGGTGCTTAGACTCACTCTCGCCCCCCATGACCATCGGCTGCTCATCGAACCACTCGCCATCGACAACTCGGTTTTGCACCAGATAAGGCTGGATCAGGCTGAGATCCACGGCGGGGATCGCACCACCTTTCGGTAAAACACGTCCTTCGGGGCTCTTACGAATATGAGGCTTGACCACCAATCTGGGTTCACCGTCGATAAAGACCAGGGTCAGTCTGTCTCCAGGATAGATAAGATGAGGGTTGGCGATCTGTGGGTTGGCGCCCCAGAGCTTGGGCCAGCGCCAGGGATCCTTGAGAAATTGGGCTGAGATGTCCCAAAGGGTATCCCCTTTCTTCACCACATACGAATCGGGATGGCCAGACTTCAATGTCAAGGTATCCGCGACAACAAACGAACTACTAAAAATCATTAAACCGAGTAAAATTAGTCGTTTCATGGGGGTATCCATGCTGTTTGCCCTTTATATAGAGCTTTTACTGTTATTGAATGCCACTAAGGATTAAAATTAACCCATTAGCCTAAGTCAGTATAACCAACTGTCTCGAATTTGACAGACTTGTTAAGAGTTTATGTATGAGTTTACTAAAAGTTTTACGCTTTCCCGATGAGCGCTTACGCACGATTGCGAAGCCCATTACAGAATTTAACGCTGAGCTTCAGACACAAATCGATAATATGTTCGAAACCATGTATGAAGAGAAGGGAATTGGTCTGGCAGCTACCCAGGTTGATTATCATCATCAATTGATCGTTATGGACCTGCAAGATGACGTAGAACGCCCTAAGGTTTTCATTAATTTAGAGATAATCGAGAAAAGTGGCGATTTTTGCAACGAAGAGGGCTGCCTCTCGGTGCCCGGTATCTATGCCAAGGTCGATCGCGCAGAGTTTGTCACCATCAAGGCGCAGGACAGAGAGGGCAACGAGTTCACTTTAGAGGCTGATGGGCTGTTCGCCATCTGTCTGCAACATGAGCTTGATCACCTCAATGGCAAACTGTTTGTCGATTACCTCTCGCCCCTCAAGCGTCAGCGTATCAAACAGAAACTCGAAAAAGCCGCGCGCCTCGAAGCCAAACAAGGATAAGCCCCATTTGAAACCACTCAAGATACTCTTTGCGGGTACGCCAGATTTTGCCGCCCGCCATCTACAAGCCTTAATCGATTCAGAACACCAGGTTATCGGGGTCTACTCCCAACCAGACAGACCCGCGGGTCGTGGCAAGAAGCTACAGGCCAGCCCGGTCAAGGCCTTGGCACTCGAACATGATATCCCAGTCTACCAACCTGTGAGCCTGAGAAACGAAGATGCCCAGGCAGAGCTCGCCGCTCTCGGCGCCGACATCATGGTGGTGGTCGCCTACGGCCTTATCTTGCCTCAGGTGGTACTGGATACCCCAAGACTGGGCTGCATCAATGTGCATGGTTCCATCCTACCCCGCTGGCGCGGCGCAGCGCCGATTCAGCGCGCCCTATGGGCCGGCGACGCGGCAACCGGCGTCACCATAATGCAAATGGATATAGGTCTGGATACTGGTGACATGCTGCTCAAGACCCATCTGCCTATCGAAGACAGCGACACCTCCGCCAGCCTGTATGAGAAGTTGGCCGAGCAGGGGCCGACCGCCCTGATCCAGGCACTAAAAGGCCTCGCCGAAGGCAGCCTAACGCCTGAGCCACAGGATGAAGCCCTGGCCAGCTACGCCGAGAAGCTCAGCAAAGAGGAGGCGCAGCTCGACTGGCGCAAACCGGCGCAGCAGCTGTGGCGTGAAGTTCGCGCCTTCAATCCATGGCCCGCCAGCCACTTCCCCCATCAGGATGCGGCAATCAAGGTATGGCAGGCCAGCGTGTCAGACGAGACAAGCCAGCAGGCCCCTGGCACCATCATCCACGCCGACAAGCAGGGCATAGCGGTCACTACAGGTGAAGGCGTGCTGGTACTTGAAACCATTCAGCTGCCGGGCAAAAAAGCCATGGCGGTGGCCGACGTGCTTAACGCCCGCGGCGACTGGTTTACCCCGGGCACCCAACTACAGGGCACAGACAAGGTAAACAATAGCTCCGACGAGGCGCAGGCATGAAGAATCTGCGTGCCCTCGCGGCCAGAGTCGTCTTCCAGGTATTAGAGAAAGGGGTTTCACTGTCCGTGGCCCTGCCCGAACAGCAGCAAAGACTCACCAGCGGTAAAGACAAGGCCCTGCTAGCCGAGCTCTGCTATGGCGTGATGCGTCACCTGCCCCAGCTCGATAAGCTGGTGAGCGACTGCATGAGCAAGCCGCTCAAAGGCAAGCAGCGGATCGTACATCAGCTGCTGCTCGTGGGATGTTATCAGCTCTATTTTACCCGTATCCCCGGCCATGCGGCGATCTCGGAAACCGCCGAGGCCTGTCGCCAGCTCAAGTTTGAGGGACTGGTCAAGGTAGTTAACGGCGTGCTGCGCAACCTGCAGCGCAACCAGAAGCCGCTGCCCGAAGACAACGAGACTCTGGCCTTTAATACCCCCGCCTGGTTGATCAAGCGCCTCAAGGCCGCCTATCCAGACAGCTGGCAAGAGGTGATTACCCAGAGCCATCAACGCCCGCCCATGTGGCTGCGTAACAATCAGTTGTCCCAGACCCGAGAGCAATACCTGGCGCTACTCGACGAGCAGGAGATAACGGCGACACCCGGTGCGAGCGATGACGCCATACTGCTGGAGAGCCCGAAAGATGTCGGCCTGCTCCCAGGTTTTGCCGATGGTGCAGCCTCGGTGCAAGATGGCGCCGCACAATGGGCCGCCAGCCTGTTGGCGCCCGAAGCAAATGAACTGATTCTCGACGCCTGCGCCGCCCCCGGCGGCAAGAGCTGTCATCTGCTGGAGAGTGAATCCAGCATAGATCTGGTGGCGGTCGACTTCGACGCCAAACGCCTGGAGCGGGTGCAGCAGAACCTCGACAGATTAAACCTCAAGGCCAAGCTGGTACATGGTGACGCCGCCAAGATAGACACCTGGTGGCAGGGCGATAAGTTCGATCGCATCCTGCTGGACGCCCCCTGCTCGGCCACCGGCGTGATCCGCCGCCACCCGGACATCAAATGGCTACGAAAGCAGGCCGATATCGAAGAGCTAGCCACATTGCAGTCACAAATTTTGGATCATTGCTGGCAGTGGCTTAAACCCGGTGGCACACTCCTGTATGCTACATGCTCAATTTTACCGCAAGAGAACGCCGAGCAGATCACGGCTTTCTTAGCGAGAACCCAAGACGCAACCCTGGTTCCAATCGCACAACAACAAAACAGCGATGACATTGGCTGGCAAATCATGCCGGGCCAAGACAATATGGACGGGTTTTACTACGCTCGCTTGGTTAAGGGATAACGTTAGGCTATGAAAATTATCATATTAGGTGCGGGTCAGGTCGGCGGCACATTAGCCGAAAACCTGGTTGGAGAAAACAACGACATCACCATAGTCGACAATGACCGCGACCGGCTGCGCTCGCTGCAAGACAAGTATGACTTGCGGGTAGTGCTGGGCCATGGTGCCCACCCAGGTGTCCTCAAGGACGCGGGGGCCGAAGATGCCGATATGTTAATTGCCGTGACCAATAGCGACGAATGCAACATGGCGGCCTGCCAGATAGCCTTCTCCCTCTATGGCACCCCCACCAAGATCGCCCGTATCCGCTCGGAGCAGTATCTGGCACTGCGGGACAAGCTGTTTATCGACAGCGAGACCAAGCAGAGCGAGAACCGACCTCGCGGTGGCTTCATCATAGATGAGTTGATCGCCCCCGAGCAGCTGGTTACTTCCTACATACGTCGCTTGGTGGAATACCCAGGCGCCCTACAGGTGCTGGAATTTGCCGAGGGACGCCTAAGCCTGGTGGCAGTACGTGCCTATTATGGCGGTCCGCTAGTGGGTAACGCCCTGGCAGCCCTGCGCGAGCACATGCCTAACATCGACACCCGTGTGGCGGCCATCTTCAGACAGGGCCGTCCCATCATGCCAAGGGGCACCACCATCATTGAGGCGGACGACGAGGTATTCTTCGTCGCCGACAGCCGCCACGTGCGCGCCGTGATGAGTGAGATGCAGAAGCTGGACAACACCTACCGCAATATCATGATCGCCGGCGGCGGCAACATAGGTCTGGGGCTGGCCAAGCAGCTACAGCGTAATCATGCGGTCAAGCTGATCGAACACAGACCGGATCGCGCCGAGGCGCTGTCTGAGAAGCTGGAAAATACCACGGTATTCTGCGGCGATGCCTCAGATCAGGAGCTGCTGCTCGAGGAGCATATCGACCAGACCGACGTATTTATCGCGGTCACCAACGACGACGAGGCCAACATCATGGCCGCCCTACTGGCCAAGCGCATGGGCGCCAAGAAGGTGATGGTGCTGATCCAGCGTGAAGCCTATGTGGATATCGTCCAAGAAGCCAATATCGATATCGCCATCTCGCCGCAACAGGCGACCATCTCGGCGCTATTGACCCATATTCGTCAGGGGGATATCTGTAACGTCTACTCACTGAGACGCGGCGCCGCCGAGGCGATCGAAGCCATCGCCCACGGCGATCCCAGCACCTCCAAGGTGGTGGGCAAGCAGATTAGCGAGATCAAGCTGCCACCGGGCACCACCATAGGCGCCATCGTCCGCGACGACGAGGTACTGATGGCCCACGATAAGACGGTCATCGAGCAGGGCGACCACGTGATCTTGTTCCTGGTGAACAAGAAATTTATCGGTGAAGTTGAAAAGCTGTTCCAGCCTAGTGCATTCTTCTTCTAAGCTACTCACGAAGCCAAGACTTAATTCGCGATGCTAAATTTTCGGCCGCTACTCTTCATCTTAGGCGTGTTCCTGTCGACCCTGACCGCCTTTATGTTTTTTCCGCTGATCTTCGCCCTACTCTATGGCGAGGAGACGGTGGGCGCCTTCATGATCGCCTCGCTGATCACAGGCACCTGCGCCAGCGCCTGCATGCATCAGGGGCAGAGCGAAAACATCCGCCTCAATATCCGCGATATGTTTCTGCTCACCAGCCTGACCTGGTTTATCGTCAGCCTGTTTGCGGCCATGCCCTTCACCCTCTACCACGGCATCAACTATACGGACGCCTTCTTCGAGACCATGTCGGGGATCACCACCACGGGCTCTACCGTGCTGTCCGGCCTGGATACCATGGATCACAGCATCCTGATCTGGCGCTCGCTGCTGCAGTGGCTGGGCGGGATAGGCTTTATCGTGATGGCGGTAGCCATTCTGCCGTTTCTCAACGTAGGGGGGATGCGGCTGTTTCGCACCGAATCCTCGGACTGGAGCGACAAGGCGGTGCCTCGAACCCAGGATATGGCCAAGCACCTCTTCTATGTCTACATCATACTGACGGTCTGCTGCGGTGTGGCCTACCACCTGGCGGGGATGACCTGGTTTCAGGCGATCAACCATGCCATGACCACACTCTCCACCGGCGGCTACTCCACCTCAGACAGCTCCATGGCGGCCTTCTCTGCGCCCGCCCACTGGGTCGGCACCATCTTCATGGCGGCCGGCGGCCTTCCCCTGCTGATGTTTGTTCACAGCCTGTCCCAGCGTTCGCTGCGGATCTGGAACGATGCCCAGGTGAAGGGCTACCTCATCTTCCTGGCGTTCGTCTCCTGCAGTCTGGCCTTCTGGCTCTGGCATGGACACGAGATGACGGCGGCCGACGCACTGCGCCTGGCCAGCTTTAACGTGGTCTCGGTGGTGACGACCACTGGCTATGGCCTTACCGACTACACCTCATGGGGCGCGGTGGCCAACGTGGCCTTCCTCTTCCTGATGTTTGCCGGCAGCTGTTCGGGTTCGACCTCTGGGGGAATTAAGATCTTCCGTTTCCAGATCGCCATCGCCATCATGCGCGAACAGCTGAAACAACAGTTCCACCCTAACGGTATCTTCAAGGAGCGCTATAACGGACGCCCAATCACAGAAGATATCGTGCGCTCCCTGGTCACCTTTATCCTGCTGTTTATGCTGGTGATAGTGCTCTTGTCGGTGATCTTGGTGTCTACCGGACTCGACCCGACCACCAGCTTTACCGGCGCGGTGACGGCGGTGACCAATGTGGGCCCAGGGCTTGGGCCAGTGATCGGCCCGGCGGGGAACTTCTCCAGCCTGCCCGACATCGCCAAATGGTCACTGGCCATCGGCATGCTGCTGGGCCGTCTGGAGATCCTGACGGTGGCGGTGCTCTTCCACCCTAACTTCTGGAAGTACTAAGCGAACTAGCGCCTAGGGCCTGACTAAACCCGATACTGTCGCCAGAGACTATGCTGCTCTGGCGTCAGGAAGGTCCAGGCCAGCACTCGAGTCAGCTTATTACCTTGGGCCATCTCAAGGGTCTCTACCCGCTTGGCGCCCACCTGTTCCAGCAGACGATAGCAGGGCTTAAGATTCTCCTTCTTCGACACCAAAGAGGTAAACCAGAGGCACTGTGAGCCGAAATTCCGGCTCTCACGGATCATCAGGCCGAGAAAGGCCTGCTCTCCCCCTTCGCACCAGAGCTCAGCCTTCTGGCCGCCAAAGTTAAGCTTCTCCTGACTCTTCGCGACCTCATGTCCCTTGGCCCGCTTGTTGGCTGCCAGGTTCTTCAGTTTGCGCTCGCTGCCTCTACTCGCCTCCGCCAGCGAGGCATGAAAGGGCGGGTTGCACAGGGTCAGATCGAACCTGTCCTCGGGCGTGATAACACCGGTAAAGATCTGTTTCGAATCTGACTGCAGGCGTAGGCTTAACTTGCCCGACAGCTGTGAATTGTTTGCAATGATCCGCTCGACATTGGCCAGCGAGACAGGGTCGATATCACTTGCCACGAAACGCCAACCGTAGACCTGATGTCCCAGCAGTGGATAGATGCCATTAGCGCCTGTGCCGATATCCAAGGCGACCACTCGCTCTCCCTTGGGCACTCTCGTCACATTAGGCAGCTTGCGCTTGGCCATCTCCTTGCTCCCGGGAGCCGATTCGGCCAGCAGATCCGCCAGGTAGTGCAGGTAATCCACACGACCCGGTATCGGCGGGCAGAGAAATCCCTCGGGAATATCCCAATAGCTCAGCCCATAATGCAGCCTGAGCAGCGCCAAGTTAAGCAGCTTCACCGCCCTGGGAGCGGCAAAGTCAATAGACAGGTTGCCATAGGGATTGGGACGAACGAAGGGCTTAAGCTCCGGCGTGGTATCCATCAGCGCCTCGAACTCATAGCCCAGTCCATGGAGATTACGAGGGTGCAGCCCCTTGCTCGCCCCCTGAGTCTTGCCCTCAGCTGGCTTAGACTTGGCTTTTAGTTTTGCTTGTGGTTTCGATTCTGGCTTAGCTTTTGGCTTAGCTTTTGGCTTAGCTTTTGGCTTAGCTTTTGGCTTAGCTTTTGGTTTAGATTGAGACGAAGGCTTTGGCCTTGAGGCCTTAGCAGACGGTTTTTGAGAAACAACTTTCTTGGCGCCGGGGCGCGTGGGCTTTCGAGACGGGGTCATCAGGGGATCCTGGCTGCACGCACGGCATGCAGCCCATAACACATTAATCGTACAGGTATTTAGTAAACAGCAGGTTGACGATAAGCGGCTTGCCTATCTCCTGCTCCAGCAGACGATTCAGTGTATCGTAACACTCGCGGCGGATCTCCTCCTTGCCGGTCAGAGACTTCACCTTATCTTCGGTCTGCGCCCCTAAGATCTCTATGAGGGCGGCGCGCAGCAGCGGGTCGTGATGTTCCAATACGATCAGATCTTCCGGCACCTTGACCATGAGTTCGACACTGATCTTCACAAAGCCCAGCTTCTTCCGATTGGAGATATAGTTAGTCACAATATCGGGCTCGAAACCGTAATAGGCGTAGGTGTCGACCACCTCTTCCTCTTCGGCAAATGCCCCCAGGCTCAGTACACTGGTCACTAGCATGAGGCACAGCAGCGCAAACTTTTTCATATTAGACGAATACTCCGTTCATGATTTGATGGTCAACACTCGCTTTCCAGCCAGACGATACCTTATTTAACGGCACCAATACTTAGATGCTTTAGTACTCAAGGCTTTAATTACCGACATCAAAGCCTCGTCATGATAAACTGCTGACGTTTTTGAGTATTGTACCGAGAATTTAATGAGTGTGACCAGGTTAAGCTTCCCCTATGGTGAATCCATTCAATGGCATTCACCGGATCAAATTCCCCAGCTGCCACCCAGCCCCTTCAGGGAGTGGCTATTAGCTTCCGGTAGTTTAACCCAAAAACTCAAGTCTCACTGCAACCAATTTGAGGTCAAGGTGTTAGGCGAGGCCATGTTGCCTCCCTTCCCGGGCGAATTGCCCCACCAAGGGCAAGCCTGGATTAGAGAAGTGCTGCTCTGTCTCGATGGCATCCCCTGGGTATTTGCCCGCACGCTCGTGCCAGGCGCCATGATGGACAGCGCCCAGGATAACTTCCTCTCTCTGGGCACCCGCCCCTTGGGCGAGCTTTTGTTCACCAGTGGCGATTTCACCCCGGGCAAGATAGAGGTCGGCGAGTTTACCGCCTGCGACTCCCTCGCTAATCTCATTGAGTCGCTCGAGCAGGAGAGTCACCATCCCCTGTGGGGCCGAAGACGCTACTTTAGCCATGGGGACCAGCAGCTGATCGTCAGCGAGATCTTCCTGCCCAAGGCCCGCCAGCTCATCGACCGGCTGGCATAAAAAAACGCCTCTTAACGAGGCGTTTTTTGTTTAGCTTCTACGGCGCAGTCCCAGGAGCATCAGCAATGACAGGCTGATCCAACCCAGACTACCACCACCCGAATCCTGCTTGGTCTCGACCACAGGCGGCTGCACCACGGGAGCGGTCACCGTCAGCGTCAGGCTCTTGCTCGCCTGATTATTGGCCTCATCGGTTACCGTCAAAGTCACTGTATAACTACCCGCCGCGCCATAGGTATGTGTCGGCGAGGCGGCCGTGCTCGTCTGCCCATCGCCGAAGTTCCAGGCATAACTCAGCGAGCCAACCCCTTGATTGGACAGGTTGCTAAAGGTCACCGTCAGATCGCTGGCCTTATAACTGAAATCCGCCACCGGTTGGATGACGACGGTCACCTGAGTGTTGGCTGTGACCGATTCACCGGCGCCATCTGTCACCGTCAGGGTTACCTGATAGCTTCCCGATGCCTGATACACATAAGTTGGCGCCGCCAGGGTGCTAGCAGCACCGCTGACACCGAAGTTCCAGGCATACTGATAGCTGCCATCACCACCTGTCACATTGGCGCTGAAGCTAACGCTCGCGCCCTCTTGTGTCTTAGCGATAGAGGCGCTCAATGCCCCAGGCGCTGGCGGAGGCGTCACAGTGCCCGAATACTCGAAGCGTACCTTGGCGCTGCTGGAATCCTGGCTCTGGGTAACCACCTCCATGGTCAGGCCAAGTTCAGGCAGTATGATACCCGCCTGCGGCTTGAGTGGCGCACTATAGTCCTGGCTGTCATCAAACAGGCTGTTGCCCGCCAGATGGTCATCACCAAAATAGGTGGATTGGTTATACAGGCTAAAGGTGGCATCGCGGATCTGAGTCGCCGTGCCATTGGTGCCAATTAGCACCTGGTCGGCGTCGACCACACCGATCAGGCCACTGCCTGGATGCTTGCTGGAGTTGTTGTCGGACTCGTTGAAGTTCTCCAGCCAGAGCAAGACACCCGGCTCATAACTGTGGCTCTTCAATCCGACATCGACGCCGTTGTAGCTGCGCAGCTGCACCAGGTAGCGGCGCGGCTTGCCTGGACGGGTGTTATCGATTCTGGCAAAGCCACCGTTGAGCGCCATGGTATTTGGGTCCTCGGCGCCGTCGCTGTAGATAACCGACTCACCGTCGAGCACCTTAAGCTCATCGAACACGAAACCATAGTCGCCCACCGCCTCATCGGTGAAGTAGACGATGCTGATCTGACGATCGCTGCTGCCAGCATAGGCACTGAGGTCGAAGCTTAGCTCCACCCAGGAATCGGCGCCTTCGGCACCCGCCACATCAGAAGACTTACCCGTGATGATGTTCTTAGCGTTATTGATGATGTTGCTGGCCTTGGTGTGATTACCGGCTAAGGCCACATCGCCCACCTTCACCTGCACATAATCATAATCTGTCTCTATGCTCCAGTGTGCCTTCATCTTCAGGGTTAGACTGCTGCTCGCCGGGAAATCCAGGCTAAAGGAGGCCGCAGTGCTCAGCAGATTACCCTGACCCGAATAGTACTGATAGCTGCCGGCATAGGGCTGCTTGAAGGGAATATTGTCCGAAGGCAGAGGAATGGAGATCTGGTTCACCAGGTTGGCATTGACGGCCTCGGCCAGCTGTACCTCCTGGCCACCCGTTGGGATAGCGGCCAGATCCACCTGAGTCTCATTGATCCACTTGCCCTTATACTTGTTTTGCAGGTAAGAGCGGGCATAGGGACTAAAGCCTGTTGGCTGGCTGCCAGGGATATCCCCGGTCCAACTACCGCCAGACATGATAGACCAGGAGCCCACGGGCGAACCGTCGCCGCTGTTGCTGGTGTCGTACTCATCGGGCAGGCCGAGATCGTGGCCAAACTCATGAACAACCACTCCGGCGGCCGCATCTATGGGCTGAACCGTGTAACCAAACACCTTCTTGCCTGTGCCGGGGATCTCATAGCCAGGCGAGTTGCCTTCATAGACAAAGTAGCGGTGCGACCAGATGGCATCATCGCCCAACACACCACCACCGGCCTCTTCGCCTATGCTGGAGTGAAACAGCATCACATGGTCGATGTCGCCGTCGGCCTCATTGAGGTTGCCGTCTCCGTCGAGATCATAAGGGTCTTCCACGTCGAACGAGGCGATTTCGCTGGGCGTCATGCTGGCCAGTGCCTGAGTCACCGCCTCTTTCACCAGCTCGGGAACCGCCTTGTCGTCATCGTCGTTGTTGGGGTCATGCTGCCCGTAATAGGCCGCGTTTTGGTTGGCGGTATACCAGCCGTAGACCTTACCGGTGAAATAGAAGCTTCCGCCAGATTCTGCCTGATAATATTGATACCCGGTCAACAGGTTCTGCCCCTGAGGGCCGGCAAAGCCGGTCGTCGAGAACATGAGATCCTGATAGTGGGCGACAGGGTAGCTAGAGTAATACATGGGCGTATCGGCGGCTGTCAGGCGGTTGTTGTCGTGGGGCAGATCGGGAAAGTCGATCAGCACACCCAGTACCTTCACCGTCTTAGTCACATCTGCGTCGGCCTGGGGCGTCACAAAGGACATCACCCGCGCCTTCTGCTGGGCCTTCTGACGCATACTCTGCTGAGATTCCAGCTTGGCCTGAACCTGGCCACCTTTTTCCTGATAGCCCTTGGCTCTTTGGGTGTAGGCCTTAATTGCGGCGCGCTTCTCCGCCTCGCTGGCATCACTGGCCAACTCACCACGCTTCACCAGCCAATAGAGGATCTGCTGCTCGTTAATCACCCCGGCGTCGGCCACGCCAGTCACTTCCTTCATAGTGATCGGGGCGGCATTTGCCGACGCGCCAATCAGCAGGAGGGAGAAGCTCAATGCGGACAACGCACCGGCATAATACTGTCTCTTCATGCTAAAAATTCCTTGTGCCTGTATTTATCCCCAAACGGAACGCCTTCCCCGCTGGGTGACCCTAAGGCTGCCTAACTTAGATAATTTTAGTGGGGACTTGGGAAGGGGGCTAACTCATCGCTATAGGCATTTACATTGCCAATATAAATCGACACAAAAAACACGCTGAGTTAAGCGGCCGGTGACTCGGCCAGACGGGTGTTAACGCCCACTTAGCGGCAAACGTAACAACAACACCCAAGGTCCACTACAAGACATTAACAGTATTTTTCCCTGTAGAGTAGAGTAAAAGTGCTATTTTTCACTAAAGAGGTATAGGTCAGCGGCTAAATAGCGAGAAGCGCGGCCAATCGCCACGCCACTCTTATCTCTTATCTCTTCTCTCTGCCTCAATCAGTGCTGAGCCAGCTGCGATAGATGAGCAGCAACACAGAGGCTGACCAGCTAAAGTTGGTGCAGTGCAGCCCGTCTCCGGTCAGAGGATCATAGTTCTCCCGTATGGGCCCATCACCCAGTACACCTTGGGCTTCATTCACCAACTGAGTGGCGAGGCGCCGCGCCAGCTCGTCGTGGCCATAACGGGAGACTCCCTGCAGGCCAAACAGCGCCTGATCCAGCCAGACGGGGCCGCGCCAGTAACGCCGCGGGGCAAAGGCCGAATTGTCGGCGCTCACAGTGGGAAAGGGCAGCTTGGTCCCAAAGTTAGAAGCATTGAGCTGAGTGGCGATCATCCGCTCCGCCTGAGCCTGACTGGCGGCGCCGGCCCACAGCGGCAGCCAGCCCTCGACCCCCTTACCCTCGGCGATCATCAGATGTGAGCGCTCACCCGCTAAGCGTCTGTCGTAGAAGAAGCCACTCTGCTCATCGAAAAACTCGCTGCGGATCAGCTCCCCTAGGCTCACCGCCTGCTTACGCCAAACCGCCGCCTCGCTGTCCAAGCCCAGTAACTCAGCCATCTGAGCAAGATAGCCCTTCTCCGCATACAGGTAGCTGTTGAGATCAACTGACTCCTGGGAGATGGAGTAACCCAGCAGTCGCCCCTTAGCATCATAATTTTCCAGCACCTGGAGCCCATTACCCATGTCGAAACGCGGCGCATTGTCCATGCCCGACTCCCAGGCCGCCGCCTCGATCACCGCCTCCCTGTCCGGCTTACCCGGCTCGCCATGGCGGGGATGACGATTAGCGCCATATTCCGCCAGGCCGTTGTGGTTATGGTCTCGATTGCGATACCACCATTCATGGTAGGCAACCAGCTTAGGGTAGAGCTTGGTAATCAACGCCTTATCCTGGCTCTGCTGGTAGATCTGCCATACGGCCCAAGCCGCCAATGGTGGCTTGCCGTTACGTTCGTTCCAGTTGCCCCCTTTGCCGCCGCGACTGGCATCGGGGTTATAGAAGATAGCGTCGGGCAGGTTACCCGCATCCTCGGGGCGCAGCGGGTCCTTGGCATCGAACTGATAATCAAACATCGCCAGCACGTTCGACTCGGCCAGCGCCACATCGAACTGCGCAAGCGCCACCGCCTGTTTCCAGCTGTCCCAGGCCCAGACACCGTTGAACCACTTATAGGTCACAGATGGCGTGACGGCATCATGCAACAAAGCGCCCGCTGGGCTACGCCAGTTGTGCAGCAGGGTCACCATGGCCTTGGCGGCCAGGCGCTTGGCTTCGAAGTCCCCTCCGCGTACTAGCTTATCCAGCCGCTGCTGCCAACGAGATTGATTGGCCGCAAGCTTCGCTGTCACTGTAGGCCAGTCAAGCTTAGCCGCATGCCTGGCCTCGACTTGAGTATGAAAATACTGGTGGGCGGCGCGTAGCACAGTCGCCTCTCCCGGTGCCAGGATCAACATCTGGCTGTCGGCGCGATAGCCCTGGGGCCCCTCGACCGATAGGGTTACGGCCTGCTCAAATGCCAGACGGTAACTGGCATCATCGAGCTGCATCTGCCAGGTCTGATCTATAGGAGTAAACTGCCAGGTCACGGCGTCATCGCTCAGCAGCCGCTTATCGACCAAGCGATACTGTTTCAGTTTGGGATGAGTGGCGAAAGGGCTGCCCGACCAACTCAAGTGCCAGGAACCTGGCTTGTCAGTCAGGTTAATCAGCCTGGTCGAGACGATGGCGGTGCGATTATCGCTATATTCCAGGGTGGTGGTGAGTTCAAGATCCTTGAAGCGAAAGCGCTGCACCAGTCCCCAGGGCTCGCTGTAGATCTCAACCTGCTCCGCCTTGGACAGATCCACACTCTGACCAGACTCCCCGGAGAACAGCTGCAGTTTCTGCAGGCTATCGCTCAGATGCAGGCTGTACTCCTGGGCAATAAACAGCGGCCCGGTGAAGCCACCATAGTAGGCGGGCGAGTCCGGCAGATGAAAACCATGCCAGGCACCTTGGTCCATGTAGACGGCGGGAATCGTCAGGTTACCCTGCGGATCCCTCTGTTCCATATTATTTGGGGTTCCCCGATAGTTGAGCAGATCCCGATACTCGTTGGCCTGCACCATAGCAACAGAGGGCAGAGCGCAGAGAAGAGACAGAGAAAGCAGCAAGAGGCTGCGAACAGATAGCGCAGGCAGACGCGTCATGGGGTCACTCAAGAGTTAATTGAATACAATATTCAAATCATTCCAGAGTCGCTTCCGAGATGCAAGGAGATCTCTTACCCTCAAACAGCTGTTACGGCCTTAAGACAAAGGATAAATCGCGACTGTTCAGGTCAAAAGAGTGAAGGCGCCGACCATTACGGCAAGCGCCCATGTCCCTTATGCGGCGTGAGCGATATATTTAGCCACGCCGTCGAGGAACATCTGCACCGAGATCATCACCAGCACCATGCCCATCAGGCGCTCCACCGCCGTCAGGCCCTTCTCACCCAGAAGTTTGGTAAACAGCTTATAGAAGAGCAGTATTACGGCGCTGGCCACCCAGGCAGCAAACAGGGCTATGGTCCAATCCATCATGCGCGAGCTGTCGGTATGGGCCAGCAGAATCAGCGCCGCCAACACAGAGGGACCAGCCATCAGAGGGATCGCCATAGGCACAATAAAGGGCTCTTCACCCGCCGCCAGCCCCACCACGCCGCCTGGCTGGGGGAAGATCATCCTGATAGCAATAAGGAAGAGTATGATGCCGCCGGCAATGCTGACCGACTCGGATCTCAGGTTAAGAAAGCTGAGAATCGCCTCACCGGCAAACAGGAAGAGCAGCATGATGATCAGCGCGAAAATCAGCTCCCGCACCAACACCTTGCGCCGCTTCTTAGGTTCGATATGACGAAGAATCGAGGCGAAAATGGGTAAGTTCCCCAGGGGGTCCATGATCAAAAACAACATTACCGCAGCAGAAAAGATGTCCATAGCTCAATATTCGTCAAAAGTTGAACCTATATTGTATAACTTAATGACAATATTAATCAGTAGCTAAGATAACAAAATCGACACTCTTCCCAGGTTTTTCCGCCGTCCACGGGGGCACCAGCCGGCTCATGCCATGTAAATTATTTTTCCCCTCGGGTTAATTGTTCGATTGGCAGACATAAGACTGATATACTAGCTGGCTTTCTAGGTTCCCTTGTTAACACTTATATGTACTATCTCGTCGCCAGTTGTATTGCACTCCTGTTAGGCCCACTCTTCTATCGTTTCTTTACGACAGGGACAGGTCTGCAAAAAGGCTTGGATGGTTTCATCTTCGTGTCCCTTGGCGGCCTGGTGCTGATCCATATCCTGCCGGAGCTCCTGGAGCACGGCGGTTTCCTCTCCCTGGCGTTTGTTATTGTCGGCCTCTGGGGCCCGACCCTTAGCGAGCGCCTGTTTCACCGCTACTCAGAGGTCACCCATAACCTGACCCTGACACTCGGCATAGGCGGACTCCTGCTGCATACCCTCACCGACGGCGGCGCCATGGTGCTGGCCCAGCAGGACGGTAACTCCAGCCTGTTGGCCCTAGGGGTGATTCTGCATCGTCTGCCTGTGGGGCTAGCGATCTGGTGGCTACTCAAGCCTCAGGTAGGTAGTCGCTGGGCATCCATAGTATTAGGCGGCATGATGCTGCTGACAGGCGTGGGCTATTTCGCCGGCGAGCAGTTACTGGCGCAGCTAAGCCTGGACAACACAGTCTATCTGCAGGCCTTCGTCACCGGCTCGATTCTGCACGTGGTGCTGCATCAGCCCCATGGCCACACCATAGACGACAAACAGGGCAAGTATGAATATCAGGCCGGCATAGGCAGCCTGTTGGGTATCGCCCTGCTGTTTGTGCTGCTGGCGTTCGACTCCGGCGGCCACGACCATCACGAACACAGCCACAGCAGCGATCAACTGCTGGACTGGCTGCTAACCCTGGCGCCTGTGCTCCTGCTGAGCTATAGCCTGGCGGCGATGCGCTACCTGTTTGGCCTGTCGCCTCACCATGAGCGCCTGAGCCAGCGCTGGCTGCAACGCTTGGCAGGGCCAGAGGCTTTGGTGATCACCCTGCTGCTCCTGGGACCTAGCCTGGCATTTATCCAGCTGATCGGCCTGACATTGGTGGGGATCTTACTCACCATGACGCGGGTCGAACCCACGGATCCTCATCTGGGATTACCTAACTCCGCCTGGCGCTTCGGCTTCGCCCACCAGGTGGATCGCAGCGCCCCCTGGATCATCCTCAGCCTGGTATTGGCCAACCTTATCGGCCACCCGTCTGTGCCCCTCACCTCTCCTCTGGTGCAGGTTGGCGTATTGCTCCTGCTGCTTCTGCCGATGCGTTTCTGTAATCTCGGCGGCGCGGTATTGGCGCTGTCCCTGGCCTACAGCGGCTGGACCATGGAGGCTGTGATGCTAGTGTTGCTGGCGGCCCCCGTCTTCAACCTGGCACAGCTGAAATTGATGGACTGGACCCAGCGTCTGGCGCTCACAGGGGTGATCGGCCTCTGCCTGCTGGGCACCCACTGGTTGATCCCTGAATGGAGCCGGCTGCTCAGCCTGCCCGAGACGGTTAACCAGCTGAGCCTGGCACTGGTCGCCATGTTATTTGCCGCTAGCCTGCTACGACTGGGGCCGCGCAAGTTTATGGCCCGCATCATGCTGTGGAAGCCTAAGGCCCATGATCACAGCCATAATCCTGCTAGTGGTCATGAACACAAGCACAGCCATGAGCACAAGCACACACATCACCACGAACATGAGCACGGCCAGCACTAGGAGTTAGGGGATAGCTTTTCTCGCCACGGGAGGCTAAGTTAGAGACAAACGCCCCCTCTGGAGCCATCCATGTGCATTCTCTTCGTCGCCCTCGAGGTACATCCCAGGTATCCGCTGATCCTCTGTGCCAATCGGGACGAGTTTCACCACAGACCCACGGAGCCGGCCCACTTTTGGCCCCCTGACAATCGGCTGCTGGCGGGCAAAGATCTCGAAGCCGGCGGCAGCTGGCTCGGGGTGAATCGCCAGGGCGAGATCGCCGCACTCACCAACATTCGCGCCCCAGAGCTGCACGAGGCCAATCGTCACAGCCGGGGCGATCTGGTGATCAAGGCGCTGACCCAGTCCCAGACCATAACTACGGGCTGGCTCAGGGAGCACAGCCAACACTACAACCCCTTCAACCTGCTGTTCGGCAAGGAGTTAGAACTCTACTGCTACCACAGCGTCAGCAAGACGATGAAGCGGCTGTCACCTGGCTTTCATGCCATCAGCAACGGCGCCCTCGACGATATCTGGCCCAAGATGGCCAAGGGGACCCAGGCCCTGGAACGGGAGATCACCCAAAGTGACGAGATAGATATTCAGGCCCTGCTGACCATAATGACAGATGAGCGTCAGGCGCCCGATGCGGATCTGCCGCAAACCGGCGTCGCCCTCGAGTGGGAGCGGCTACTCTCCTCCATCTATATCAAGCATCCGGAATACGGCACCCGCTCGACCTCCATCCTGCTGCGGGACAGACAGGGCAAGTGTGAGTTTGTCGAGGTCAGGTACGATGGTAAGGGGAGAAACCTGGGCAGGCAGGTGTTTAAGTTCGAGACTGGTCCCGAACAAGGGGCCGAAATGGAGGATGAATCGCCGAAAACGGCCTAATCCGACGAGTGATCGTGCGTGATCACCCACTTGTCGTCTATCTTCTCCACCAAGAGAGTAAATACGCCGTTGGGCTTGTCTTTGACCCGGGTCAGCTGCCAGCGGCCCACGACGATGGCGGCATAATTGCTGAGCATCTTGGTCTCTTCTATGGTGAACTTGAGCTGCCCCAGGGTCGCCTTATCGGGATAGTTCTTCTTGTAGGCCGCCAGCGTCTCGGCCCAGCCATAGCGGAATTTATTGCCCGAGACGAAACGCATCTTGTCACTCTGCCAGTAGCCTTGCATATAGGCATCCAGATCGGCGCGATTCCAGGCCGCCTCCTGATCCCGCAGGATATTGGCGATATCGTCCGTCGGTACCGCCTGCACCGGGAGTCCCAGCAGCAGGAGCAGTAAAATCCATCCTTTTTTGTTCATCATCTTCTCCAGAGGGAGGCATCAGGGCCCGTTTAGTATATATTAAAAGCTTGGTAAGGCATTATCTTCTCTATAAAAATGCCTCGTTAGACCGATTCAGTAGAGCCCAATTTATGTTTCAATCTTTGTGTAAAGCTATCCTCAAACTCAGCGGCTGGACCATAGACGGTCGACTCCCCGAGGCGCCTCAATATATCGCCATCGTCGGCCCCCACACCAGCAACTGGGACTTCATCGTCGGCGTATTGGCCAGGGGCGCCCTGGGGCAGAAGATCCACTTCCTCGGCAAGCATCAGCTGTTTATTCCCCCCTGGGGCTGGCTGTTCCGCGCCATCGGCGGCACCCCGGTGGATCGCCGCAAGAACAACAACTTGGTGGACGCCGCGGCGCAACTGTTTCAGCAAGATCCCGAGTTCAAGCTGGCGCTGGCGCCGGAAGGCACCCGCAGCCCGGTGAAACGTTGGAAGACAGGCTTCTACCATATCGCCACTAAGGCGCAGGTGCCCATAGTCACGGTAGCGCTGGATTTTGCCGGTAAACGTGTGGTGATCCCCGAGGCGATTAGCGTCACAGGCGATATCGACAAGGAGATGGCGCAGATCCTCGACTTCTACCGCACCATCAAGGGCCGCCACGCCAAGGCCATCCCCGATTACCACGCCTAAGACAGCCTAACAGATTGCCAAATCGGGTCGCACTGGTTATAGTGCGGCCACCAGCATTTTGTATACAATTTTCAGATGAACTTAGATACCTGGCTACTCTATCTGGCGGCGATCCTGCTTATCGCCATCTCACCCGGCACCATGGCGGTGCTGTCCATGAGTCATGGGATCCATTTCGGCAAGGTGCGCAGCCTGGCCACCGCCCTGGGTAGCGTCAGCTCGGCCCTCTTGTTGATGTTTGCCTCAGCCGCCGGCCTGGGCGCGCTGCTGAGCGCCACCGAGTATGGCTTTACCCTGCTTAAGTATTGCGGCGCGGCCTATCTTATCTATCTGGGGATCAAGCTGATACTGACCAAGGCCAGCGCACAGGGGCTGGACCTGCAACACATCAAGGGTAAGGGCACACCTAAGCAGATGTTTAAAGAGGCCTTTCTGGTGGGGATAAGCAATCCTAAGGATCTGCTCTTCTTCGGCGCCCTGTTTCCACAATTTATCGATATCACGGCGCCCCAGGGGCCACAGCTCGCCATACTGGCGCTCACCTGGGCCCTGGTGGATTTCAGCTTCGTGATGATCTATGCCAGCATGGCAAACGTGCTGGCCCCAAAACTCAGGGCCAGCAACCGCCTGCATTGGTTCGACCGCACCAGTGGCGGCGTGTTTCTCACCCTGGCCGCCATACTCGTCACCCGAGACTAACCCTTAAGACTACGCACATCGGCGCCGGTAGGTGCCTGGAAGGCCCGCAGGTTAAACTGAGGCAGAATCGCATAGATATGATCGAAGATATCCGCCTGAATATCCTCGTAAAACGCCCAGCGGGTATCGTTGGTGAAGATATAGATCTCTATGGGTAACCCCTCTGTGGTCGGCGCCAGCTGACGCACCAGTAGTGTCATCTCCTGATGCACCTTAGGGTGCTTACGCATATATTCCAGCAGATAGGCCCTAAAGGTGCCGACATTGGTGAGGTTACGGCTATTCACCGGCATGTCGCCATCCTGAATCTTGGCGTTGAACTCGGCGATCTCCGCCTCTTTGCGGGCCAGGTAATCCTTGAGCAGATTGATCTTACCCAGGCGTTTAAGCTGTTCGTCACTGAGAAAGGCGATGGAGTCGATATCGATATTGACCGCCCGCTTGATACGCCTGCCGCCCGACTCAGACATGCCGCGCCAGTTCTTAAAGGCGTCGGATACCAGGGCGTAGGCGGGGATCATAGTGATTGTCTTGTCCCAGTTCTGCACCTTGACCGTGGTCAGCGAGACCTCCTCCACCGCACCGTCGGCGCCATACTTATCCATCTGGATCCAGTCACCCGGGCTGACCATGCGGTTGGCCGCCAGCTGAATACCGGCCACGAAACCCAAAATAGTGTCTTTGAACACCAACATCACCAGACCCGTGGCGACACCCAGGCCGCTGAGGAAATAGACCGGCGACTGCTCCGCCAGCACAGAGATCGAGATGATGATGGCGACGAAGAACATAAACAGCTTGAGAAGCTGCACGAAACTCTTGATCGGCAACCGGCGGCTGATCATGTTGACGTCGGCGATCTCGTTACCCGCGTCCAGCACGCTGTAGACGGCCCGCACGAAGAGGATCACTATCGCCACATCCAGCAGTCTGTCCGCCAGGCTGCTGAGCAGCGGATGCTCCACCAAGGCCAACGGCAGCAAGATGTTGAGGATCAAGGCGGGTACCAACTTGGCCAGCTTCTCCAGCACCCTGTGCTGCATGAAGATGTCGTCCCAACGCACCTTAGAGCGCTGGATCACTATGTTCATTGTGCTCACCACGCCACGTTTCACCACCACATAGCCGATGAAGGCGATCAACAGACAAGCAAAGACCATGACGCCGGTAGATACCCCGTCCGATGGACTATCTATGCCGAAGTGGGTCAACCAGAGCGACACCTGTGAGCGTAATTCTTGATCCAAAATTCTCTCTCCTTGCAAATTCACCTGTTGTGGCTAATCCGATAATGAGCCTGCAACAAGGCTATTTCAGCACACCAACAAAAGCGATACAACTACTTATTTTCAAAGCTATTTTAGCCTATCTGATTGACTGTAATACAGAGATTCTCAACAATCCATTGTCCCGTGATGATGGAGAGAATTATGCTAAAGCCTCTACTCGGCGCCGTCTTGCTCGTCGGCGCCAGCCCCCTGTTGGCGGCAGACCAAACCCAGGGGCCAAGCCCCAAGACGGCCATCACCCTGGATTATATTCCGGCCGAGTCGGCGCTCTATGGTATCACCCTGGCACCCAGCCATTATGACAGGAATTATGCCAACTGGGGCTACTATCTGGGCTATGCCCAGAGCCAGAAACGGGACATAGAAGTGGAGGCCCCCAGCGAAGCCTATACCCAGGATAAACTGTGGCGGTTCGGCCTCAGCTATGGACTCACAGACCACCTCAGCCTCTACGGCGGTGCCAGCGCCTACACCCATGAATACTCCTACACCAACAATATCTCGCCGCGCATCGTCGACGGTAAGCCCACTTGGGAAACGGAGCGGGAGACTCGCTGGGGCGGCGAGCTCGGGGTCCGCTATCGGCTAGGTCGTCATCTGGTGCTTGGCCTGGGTTATGACTCGGGCAGCCAGTCGGCGCTCTTCAGCCTGGGCTACAGCAACTAAAATCCGCTAATCGCGATCCAGGCATATAGGAATTTACTGCGAGTTTGACTATGCTAGAGGCCACAGACAAACCGCTAAAACTGGTTAAATTCAATGTATAAAGCACTACAAAGCTGCGCCATCATGGCCCTCTTCCTCCTGATGGCTCCCGCCTTTGCAGCCGATAAGGCTGACGATGCCGTCGCGCTGATCACCCTGGAAAATGGCGCCACCGTCAGACTCAACGCCGACTTCACCTGGGAATATGTGTTCCTGACGCCTCAGACCACCTCTGCCACAACAGAAGGCCAGGCGATAGAGAGCCAGGGGACAGAGACAGTCCAGACACAGGCTAATACACAATCTAATACACAAGCCATGACACAAGCCGAGCAGGCCAGTCAGCCCGTCGCCAAGGTGCAGCCTGTGGTGATCGCCAGCGGCCCGGTCGTGGGCGGCGCCATGACGGCATCAGCCATGGATCATGCCAACCTGCTGCGTTCCACCGCCAAGGGTGGCGCCAAGGTGAGCTACCTCAAGAGCCAGTGGGACAGCAAGGGCCGCCTGGGACTCAACTTCGAGCTCAGCAGCAACAGCGAAGAGAACTATGTGATCATCGAGATGGAGATCGGCCTGTATGCCGACTCGGGCGAGCTGATCAAGACAGAGACGGTCAACGTCTGGCAGGCGATCTTCCGCGTGCCAGAGACCTATCTGCGTAAGGGACAGACCCGCGACAGTGAGACCTTCTGGATAGAAGGCATAGACAAGGCCAGGTGGAGCAAGGAGCTGATGACACTGAAGATTATCGACATGAGCTCGCGCTAACCCTGACGGCTTAGCAAAGCAAATCGTTAGTCGAAAAGAAAAACAGGCCTTAATGGCCTGTTTTTTTATGCGGACGTTGCGGCCATGGTCTCTGGCATCTTGACCGCCACCATATGGCCGCGGGCGCACAGCTTACCGTCTGCCGACAGGGCAATCTCCACCACCACCTTGCGGGGCTTCACCTCTTTGATCTCACCGACAAGCTCCAGCCCCACCCCCATGGGGGTCGGCGCCAAGTAGTCTATGTTGAGGGCTGCGGTGACAAATCTTGGCGGCTCATCCAGCTGCTCCCCCGCCTGTTCGAGCGCTCGCTGGGCGGCGGCGCTTGCACTGCCGGTGCCGTGACAATCGATAAGCGAAGCAATAAGGCCGCCATAGACGAAGCCTGGGATCGCCGTATGAAAGGGCTCGGGGGTAAAATGAGCTATGGTCTGCTCACCGCGCCAGTAACTCTTAAGCTGATGACCCTGCTCGTTGTTGCGTCCACAGCCATAACAATGGCTCAGGTCATCTGGGTAGGCATCCTGAAAGGCGATTCCCTGCATAGTAAACTCCTCGACAAATTGGCCTTCTACGCTAGCGAGATAGCGCCCCCATGGCAACACAGACTTATGGACTAATACCGATCCTAGTTGGCCCTATACGCCATCCAATAAAAAAGGGCCCTAAGGCCCTTTTCGCTCACAACATTTCCACTAGAGGCTAGGTAACACGCCAGCCGGTAGATACTGGTTGTAGCTGGCGCTCAGCAGCAGGTCGGTAGCCGCCTCGATATCCGGACCGAAGAATCTGTCCTTATCATAGTAGGCCACCACCTCACGTAGCTCGGCCTTAGCCTTAGCCACGGCCGTCGCAGGCTGCAGCGGTGCGCGGAAATCCAGGCCCTGAGCCGCCGCCAGCAGTTCAACCGCCAGCACGCCACGGGTGTTTTCCGACATGTCGCGCAGACGACGCGCCGCAAAGGTCGCCATAGAGACGTGATCTTCCTGGTTGGCCGAGGTTGGCAGGCTGTCGACCGAGGCTGGATGGGCGTAGGTCTTGTTCTCAGAGGCCAGGGCCGCCGCAGTCACCTGAGCGATCATGAAACCTGAGTTCACCCCGCCGTTTTCCACCAAAAATGGTGGCAGCTTAGAGAGGTTAGAGTCGATCAACAAGGCGATACGACGCTCGGCGATGGAGCCCAACTCGGCCAAAGCAATCGCCAGATTGTCCGCCGCCATGGCCACAGGCTCGGCGTGGAAGTTACCGCCCGAGATGATATCGCCGGTATCCTGGAACACCAATGGGTTATCGGTTACGCCGTTGGCTTCGGTGGCCAGCACCTCGGCGGCGTGACGGATCTGAGTCAGACAAGCACCCAGCACCTGTGGCTGACAACGCAGCGAATAGGGATCCTGCACCTTCTCACAGTTGATGTGATCTAGGCTGATCTCAGACTCATCACCCAGCAGGTGACGGAACACGGCGGCCGAGTCGATCTGACCCTTCTGACCACGGGCCGCATGGATGCGTGGGTCGAATGGGCTACGGCTGCCCATGGCGGCCTCGACGCTCATGGCGCCTATCACCGAACTGGCCGCAAACAGATCTTCGGCGTTGAACAGACCTTCCAGCGCCAGGGCGGTAGAAGCCTGGGTGCCGTTAAGCAGCGCCAGACCTTCCTTCGCCGCCAGTTCGATTGGCTTAAGGCCGGCGATCTCCAGGCCTTCGGCGGCCGAGATGATCTGGCCCTTGTAGCTCATCTCACCCTCGCCCAGCAGCGGCAGACACATGTGTGACAGCGGCGCCAGGTCGCCCGAGGCGCCTACCGAGCCCTTCTCGGGCACGCATGGGTAGACTTCGGCGTTCACCAGGGCGATCAGGAAGTTGATCACCTCGAGACGAATACCAGAGAAACCACGGCTCAGGGAGTTGATCTTCAACACCATCATCAGACGCACTGTGGCGTCTTGCATATACTGGCCGGTACCGGCGGCGTGTGACAACACGATAGAGCGCTGCAGCAGCTGCAGATCTTGCTCACCAATCTTGGTGTTGGCCAGCAGACCGAAACCAGTGTTGATGCCGTAGACGGTGCGGCCTTCGTCAAGCACCTTCTGTACCAGACCAGCACTGGTGTTGATATCGGCAACCGCGCTGTCACACAGCTCCAAGCTCACCTTGCCACGGCTGATGGCTCTTAGCTGTGCCAGGCTCAGGGTGCCTGGCTTTAATACTAAATGACTCATAGTTACAACCTCTTGTTCTTATTGTTTTTATAGGTCGAGCATGGGCAGATCTAGGCCCTGCTCCTTGGCGCACTGCTTGGCGATCTCATAGCCCGCATCCGCATGACGCATCACGCCGGTGGCCGGGTCGTTCCACAGCACACGGCCCAGACGCGCCTCGGCCTCATCGGTACCATCGGCAACGATCACTACACCCGAGTGCTGGCTGAAGCCCATGCCGACGCCGCCGCCATGGTGCAGAGACACCCAGGTCGCGCCGCTTGCCGTGTTAAGCAGGGCGTTCATCAGCGGCCAATCCGATACTGCATCGCTGCCGTCCAGCATAGATTCTGTCTCACGGTTAGGGCTGGCCACAGAACCAGAATCCAGGTGGTCACGACCGATCACGATTGGCGCCGACAGCTCGCCGTTTTTCACCATCTCGTTGAAGGCCTTAGCCAGACGCGCCCTGTCTTTCAGGCCGACCCAGCAGATACGAGCAGGCAGCCCCTGGAAGGCGATGCGCTCGCGCGCCATGTCCAGCCAGTTGTGAAGGTGTGGGTTGTCTGGGATCAGCTCCTTCACCTTGGCATCTGTCTTGTAGATATCTTCCGGATCGCCAGAGAGCGCCGCCCAGCGGAAGGGACCTATGCCTTCACAGAAGAGTGGACGCACATAGGCGGGCACGAAGCCTGGGAAGTCGAAGGCATTTTCCACGCCCTCGTCAAACGCCATCTGGCGAATGTTGTTACCATAATCTGTGGTGGCCGCGCCCGCTGCCTGCAGGGCCAGCATGGCTTTCACCTGTACCGCCATCGACCGCTTGGCCGCCTTAACCACGGCCGCTTCATCTTTTTTGCGCATCTCGGCGGCGTGTTCTAAAGTCCAGCCCTGTGGCAGGTAGCCGTTTAGTGGGTCGTGGGCCGAGGTCTGGTCGGTCACTACATCCGGGGTGATACCACGCTCTACCAGCTCGGCGAAGATGTCGGCGGCGTTGGCGAGCAGGCCAACAGACACAGGCTTGCCGCTCTTGTTGGCTTCGTCGATCATCGCCAGCGCCTCATCCAGGCTAGTGGCCTTCTTGTCCACATAACGGGTACGCAGACGGAAGTCGATGCGAGTCTCGTCCACCTCACAGGCCAGTACAGAGTAGCCCGCCATGGTGCCAGCCAATGGCTGAGCGCCACCCATGCCACCCAGGCCGCCGGTGAGGATCCACTTGCCGCTGGCGTCGCCGCCAAAGTGTTGCTTGGCCATGGCCACGAAGGTCTCGTAGGTGCCCTGTACTATGCCCTGAGAGCCGATGTAGATCCAAGAACCGGCAGTCATCTGGCCATACATGGCCAGGCCCTTCTTATCCAGCTCGTTGAAGTGTTCCCAATTGGCCCAGTGTGGCACCAGGTTAGAGTTGGCGATGATGACGCGCGGCGCGTTGCTGTGGGTCTTGAACACGCCCACAGGCTTGCCCGACTGTACCAGCAGGGTCTCGTCTTCTTCCAGACGCTGCAGCACCTCTACGATCTTGTCGTAGCACTGCCAGTCACGGGCCGCACGGCCGATACCGCCGTAGACCACCAGGTCTTCCGGACGCTCGGCGACATCTGGGTGCAGGTTGTTCATCAGCATGCGCATCGGCGCCTCGGTGAGCCAGCTCTTACAGCTCAGCGTAGTGCCATGTGGCGCTATGATGCGACGGCTAGGGTCGTGTCTCTTATCCATTCTTGCTTACCTCAATTTGCTGTCTCGATGACATTATTTTTATCTTTATTCAGTAACTTATTACCTGTTGCAGCCTAAGTGCTGCTAAGGGAAACAGGCCGTTCCCAAATGGGTTTATCGCCTTACCGGTTGAAGGTCAGGTGTCCGCCGAGGCGGAAACGGCTGCCCGGATGCAACAGGCGAGCGAAACTCACCACGCCCTGACGGGACCAGGTACGACGCAGGATCTGTAGGCAAGGCTCGCTTTGGGTTATCTGCAATCGCTCGCGCTGAATATCATCGGCCACCACGGCCTCTATGGTGTGGCGGGCCTCGGTGAGCGGCGCCACGAAGGAGAGATATTCGTGGGGCGTCTGCAGGCTAAAGTCCTGGGCCAGATAGTCGGGCACCAGCTGGGGGTTAACGAAACGCTCCTCCAGCTGCAGCGGCGTACCCTGCTCGCAGTGCACCAGTACCGAGTAGAACACCTCGCTGCCCTCCTCGAGTCCCAGGGCGATGGCGATCGGCGCCGTGGCCTGAGTCTGGGTCAGTGCCAGCTGCTTCACGCTGTAGCCATGGCCCCTGTCCTTGATCTCGTCGGCGATGTTGCGGATCGCCATCATGGAGGATTGCGACTTAAGCCCGGCGACGAAGGTGCCCAGTCCCTGGGAGCGCTCGAGCACGCCGGACTCGGTCAGCTCGGTCAGGGCGCGCCGCGCCGTCATGCGACTACAGGTAAACAGCTCGGCCAACTGGTTCTCCGACGGCACACGGCTATGCTGCTGCCACTCGCCGGACTCCACCTTGGTCAAGATAAACTGTTTGATCTCTGCAAACTTGGGCGTCGCCATCTCTGCTCCTCTGTGGGCGCACCCAATGGATTATTACTTCCCAGGCATCGCCGCAAACTCGATTACACTTTTCAAATGCTGAAAATTACCGCTATAATCCTAGCTTGTATATACAAGTAAATACAAGCTAGCTCACATAAATTTATTGCCGCCACCGTTAGGGCGCGCCAGTCGAGGGAAACATAATGTCTTGGGATCAGGTTTGGATTGACGTCAACATCGCCACTATGGACCCTGAAATTTCAGCGCCTTACGGTGCGATCACCGATGCCGCCATCGCCGTCAAGGAGGGCAAGATCGCCTGGATGGGTCCTCGCAGCGAGCTACCCGAGTTCGATGTCTTGTCAACGCCGGTTTACAGAGGCAAGGGCGGCTGGCTCACCCCGGGCCTTATCGATGCCCACACCCACCTGGTGTTCGCTGGCAATCGCGCCAACGAGTTTGAGCTGCGCCTCCAAGGTGCCAGCTATGAAGAGATCGCCCGCGCCGGCGGCGGCATCATCAGCACGGTCAAGGCCTGCCGCGAGGCCAGCGAGGCCGAGCTGTTCGAACTGGGACGCCAACGCCTCAATGCCCTCGCCAAAGAAGGGGTGACCACGGTCGAGATAAAATCCGGCTACGGCCTGGACACAGAGACTGAGCTCAAACTCCTCAGGGTCGCCCGCGTGCTGGGCAAGCATCACCATGTGGATGTGAAAACCACCTTCCTCGGCGCCCATGCCATTCCGCCCGAGTATAAAGATAACAGCGACGCTTATGTGGACCTGGTGATCGACGAGATGCTGCCTGCTGTGATTAACGAAAACCTGGCCGATGCCGTGGACGTCTTCTGTGAAAATATCGCCTTCAGCTTGGAACAGACAGAGCGGGTGCTGAGCGCCGCCAAAGCCGCCGGGCTGGATCTCAAGCTGCACGCCGAGCAGCTCTCTAATCTGGGCGGTTCGTCCATGGCCGCCAAATTGGGCGCCAAGTCGGTGGACCATATCGAATACCTGGACGAGGCCGGCGTGAAGGCCCTGAGCGAGAGCGGCACCTGTGCCACCCTGCTCCCCGGCGCCTTCTACTTCCTGCGGGAAACCCAGATGCCGCCAATCGACCTACTGCGCCAATACAGTGTGCCCATGGTGCTAGCCAGCGACTATAACCCAGGCTCTTCGCCGCTCTGCTCTAGCCTGCTGATGCTCAACATGGGCTGCACCCTGTTCCGCCTCACCCCAGAGGAAGCTCTGGCGGGCATGACTCGTAATGCCGCCAAAGCGCTGGGAGTAGAGGCCACTGTCGGCGTACTCAAACCTGGCATGCAGGCCGACTTCTGCCTGTGGGATATCACCACCCCCGCCGCCCTGGCCTACAGCTATGGGGTGGATGTGTGTAAGGAAGTGGTGAAAAACGGGAACTTGGTTCATCAATAAAGATGATGAAGTAATCTTCTTGTTTTGTGCCCCTAAGGGTTTTGGTATCTGGCAAGTGAATGAGATAACCATGGCTTAATAGGTTATCTATCACCTGCGGTGGGCTTATGTGCAAGCACTCTTTTGGCACGGTGAGTGAAGCGCAGCTTCTAGCTCACGAACGAGAGGCATGGATGCCGAACTGGCTTTTAAACAGGGACGTTGTTCAAGCCCATCCTTGGGTGCTCTGCGGTGGCATCTGATGTGAATGGATTCACAAATGCAGCGATGACATGGATGTCAAAGAGCTGCCATGCCACCGAAGGCCAAAAGCGTGCTTACACCCGGTCATCTGTCTCTTCGATTTGGCCTCAACTATTTCATCTATGAAATGCGATCAAATTTGGATATTTCCTTGTTCTTCTATCACTTATGAGTTTTCCTTCTGTTGACCTAACAGATACAAAATCATGTTAATCGAAGAGACGTTGGATAAGGTGTGTAGGTATGTCTGAGGGTATCGAAAACAGGGATGTTTTCGTTAAGCGGCCAGGGATGGCTTTACAGCGTCCCGAAGACGTACCTGCACATAAGCCCGCGGCAGGCGATTAACAGCAATTATGGTAAGATATACAGTCACCTATATAAATGACAACTCAGCGCAAAGTTAATAATTTGCTCTTTACCTCACAGGCTCAGTTCCAAACCATTATTAAAGAGAGCCCGCGCTAATCCCCACCATTCTGGGTCTCAAGAAGACCTACCCTGACAACACCCGCCAAGTTGTATTGGCGGACACTTCACCGTGCCGTAGGAGCAGAAGACGCAGCAGTCGCCGGGGAGGGGTTTGAGAATCTCGTGGCAGCCCTGGCATTCGTAGAAGAATTGGCAGGCATCCTGGGGCATGGTCTCCACACGCTTATGACCGCAGTGGGGACAAGTGATCTCGGATTCGAGTTGGATAGAATTAGCCATAATAACCTCACACAAGGATCATCACCTTAAGCTACGCCGATTGGGCGCAAATAAACAGTGCCGGGCTCACATTGCAGCAAGCAAGAATCTCGACTATTACCTAGCCAAAAACCGCGCTAAATACCAACGATGAGGCAAGATAGTTTTGCGCAAGCTGTAAAGCTTGGTGATTCGATGATAAACCGCCTGTAACGCCGATATTACCTAGGTTTAAGTCAATTTCTTTAACCATCGACTCTCGCAAAATAAGGATAGCCACTATACCTAAAAGATCTCCCCTTGCTTGATCAAGCCTGATCGATTAGGAGTCGCTATGAACAGCCACACATTCTCCCGCGCCTATCCCCTGTTAATTGCCAGCCTGCTCGCCGCGGGGCTCACCTTCAGCCCAAGCAGTCAGGCCGACTTGCTATCTGACATCTGGGATAAGCTCAAGACCACGGCAACGGACGCCGCCGACGCCGCAGAGGATGCAGGCAAGACAGTTACCAACACGGTAGATATTCAGGGTAAGGTGCTGATCCTGCAGCAGGCACAGCAGAGCTTTAACGGCTACACCCAGCAGATGTTCGACATGATCGAGAATGCCGGCAGTGAAGGCCGCATGGTGATCCAGCAGGAATTTGAGGGGCTGGCCGCCTTCGGTGGGGCCAGCTGCGCCGGGGGTAGCGAGTGCTACCGCTTTAAAAACGATCTTATCGCCTTCGTGAACGATCTGGAATCCACGGGTAACCTGTTGTTTAACATGCAAGACAGCAGCCTGCTCGGCAACATCTATCACTTCGACCCCATGATCAGCCTGATCGATGCCATGCCGGGCTACTCCCTCTATCCCCTCTATCGCGCCTTCACGGTCGACGGCGGCGCCTTCCAGTCGGGATTCTTCGATGTGTTTCACGAGATGACGACTCATCTGCAAACCCTGAGGCAGGGACTCGGCCCCAACAGCAACGCAAACTTCAACTTCGACAGCCTGGTGGGCGACAGCTGCCAGTTTATCAACCAAAATCCTGCCGAGTTTGAACAGGCCGCCTTCTTCGTCACCGCCGGGGCGGGCTCCATCAAACTGTTTGGTCAGCTGCTCAAGGCCCTGGGCACCACCAAGATTGAGCCTGTCGCTCAGGTGCACGGCTATGTGGGCGGCACCATAAAAAACAACCCACTGAAGAAGTTCGGCGAGCTGCTCAACGGCATCTCTTCGGCGGCGCTGACGGCCGCCAATTATGGTCATAACAAGCTGAGATACTGCCAAACCCAGGCGATTCAACAGGCGATCATCGCCAACCAGCAGGAGGTGCTCAGCAATCAGGTACTGCTGCTCGAACGTCTGGAGCGCATGGAAAACAGCCTGCCGGCGGGTTGGGCCAGGAAGGGCGGGGAATAACCCTCGACCTGAGGGCGCTGACAAGCAGAGACTAGGCCGCCTCGTTGCTCGCCAGCTCCTGATTGTGGTCTTGAATGAAGTCTTCCATAAACCAGGCGCAGAAGGTGTGGCGGCCATCCACCTCGGCCTTACCATAGATGGTGGAGGCCTGCTGACGCACCGTCTTCTCCTTAGTCTGGCGCACCTCGGCGATCTCCTTAAAGCTGAGCCCCTTGAGGATAAGAAACGCCACCTGCTGCTCGCTCTTGGTGAAGCCCCAGGTATCGAACTGGCTGGCCACCGCCTGACTATACTCCTGGCGGGCGGCGCGCATCTGGGTAGATAGGTTGTCTATCTGCTTGTCGGCCTGGGCGAGCCTGTGGGCCAGTGCCTTGACCTGCCGGGAGCGACGCATTAGGTCGCGGCTCAGGTAGAGGGTGGCGATCACGGTCAGCAGCACCAAGACACTCTCCTGGGCGATATGCCAAGCGGGGATCTCCAGCTGCACATCGGCGACAATATCCACCAGCTTAAACAACATGATAAGCACCAAGAGGGCGATGATAACCAGATCCTTTTTCATGGATATTCCTACTCCTATCACGGCATGCCCACACTCAATTACGCGCCAGACAGCCAAAATCCACAGGCAAACCTACAGCCGAAAACCGATAAAACAAAAAGGCGAAGCAACACAAAATCAATAAGTTAACTTATGGTACATATGTACCATAGGCCGCTTTATGATACATCTCCCTCAAGACAGGGGCGGCACAATCAATAGACTGACGGCACACTTTAATACCACAGAAATCGCTTATGTCCGTCGTTAAGTCTTGTATCAAGATATGTCTGTTGACCGCATTAAGTAGCAGTAGTTTCTTTGGCTATGCGGCCTCGACTCATCAACTCCATCACCTGCTGAAGATCAGTAAGTCCAGGCTCCCCAATGCCAGCGCCCAGGCGCCCGTCATCGAGGATGAACGCGCCCAGCAGCTGAGCAGCTCAAGCTGGTTGATGGGGCTCCCCAGCATCAGCCTGAGCCATCTGGGTAGCCTGGACAATGGTAACAGCTACGAGCAGGAGGTGTCGCTCAATTTGCCATTAAAGTCCCCCGGCGCCTACGACAGCGACAGCCAGATCAAGCAGTTGTCCCAGGCCATAGGCAGCCAGCAGCAGGCGCTGCAGAATCTTTACCTCTCCGGCCTTATCCGTCAAAGCATCTGGGACTATCGTCTCGCCACGGTCAAGTTGGCCCAGCTGGAGCGCAAACGTAAGCTGCTGGATAAGCTGCATCAACAGCAGAAGCGCCTCACCGACGTGGGCGAGCTGCCTGTGGCCAACCTGCTGCTACTCGAGCGCGAACAGGTGGATATCGACCTGCAGCAGATCCAGCTTAAACAACAACAGGCCGAGGCGGCCTCGCTGTTTTACCGTCTCACCGGCCAGCAACAGCCACCTGAATCCATCGATGATGAGCCAAGCGCCGAGCTGCGGCAGGTGTCCGAGTTCGACAACCAACTGGCCCTGCACCCCCTGTGGCAGCTGCAGCGACTACAACAGCAACAGGCGCGTCTGCTGATCGAGCGTCAGCAGGCGGGCACGCAAGATCCCTGGACCCTCTCTCTCACCGCCAAGCGTACCGCCGACGACCAGCTCGACGACAATCAGCTGGGGCTGGGGATCACTGTCCCCCTAGGGGTGAGCTCCGCCCTGTCCCAGAGTGACCTCGCCAGCTGGCAACAGACCAACCAGGAACAGCTACTGCAAAGCGATCGCATCTATCTACAACTCAAGACCCAGGCGGAGAAGCTAGCCAAGCAACAAGAGACGCTAGACCAGCAGCAGCGACTGCTCAAGCAGGGGCTCTCCCTGAGCCGCACCATCACCGAAAAGCTGGCCAAGGTGAAAGATCAGAACCAGGTGAGCTATGAGATCTGGCTGCGCCGCTACATGGATGCACTGGATACCGAATCGCGTCTGGCGCTAAACCGGGTCAGCCAACAACAACTCCATTCTCAGCAACTACAAGCCTTAGGAATCTCATTATGACGGCCAAGTATGGTGCCAGCCTCCTCTGTTTATCCGCGTTTCTCTCCGCCAGCCTTATGCATCCCGCTCAGGCCGAGCCATTAAGCTTAGAGACCCTAGGCAAGCTTGCCTTAAGCTATGTGCAGCCGCAGAAGGTGGCCAGCTATGAGGGCAGCGCCCTGCCCGCCCAGGTCGCCCGCCTGCCCGGCAACGATTACTGGGTCAGCACGCCAGAAAATATTCAGCAGGTCACCTTCCTGGTGGGCCAAGGCCAGCCCGTCAGCCAGGGACAGGCCATCGCCAGGCTGACCGGCCCTGAGGTGTTTCACTTTTTGGCCCAGGTCGAGGCCGCCAGCAGCCTGTATCAACTGGCGAAGCAGCGTTACGATCGCAACCGCCCGCTGCTGAAGAACGGCAGCATCAGCGCCGATAAGTGGCGCGAGATCAGCCAGGACTATTTTGCCAGCCATCTCGAATATGAACATATGCAGCATTTCATGGCCATGGTGCTCGCCAAGGATGAGGCCAGCGAGTCGCTGACCATAGGCGCGCCCGTGGCCGGTATCGTCAAACTCAATCAGCTAGACACCCCCTACCACGCCGGCACTCAGCTCTTCTCTCTGGTGCCCAGCGATGCCATTCGCGTCCGGGTCAATGTGCCCATGAGCCAGTCGGCCTCGCTGTCGGCAATCAACATCAATGCCTGTCATCTCACCATAGATGCCCAGTCGGCCATCGCCGACGGTGCCTTTATCAACGCCTGGTCTGAGCCGGTTCCTCAAGGCTGTAACTTGTTGCTGGGACAGCAGATAACTGTGATACCCGAGTATCAAAAGGCCGTCTACCTGCTGCCCAAGCATAGCGTCTTCAGCTGGGAGCAGGAGAGCCAGGTATTTACCCAGCAGGCGAGCCAGCTCGAGGCGGTCACCATAGAGATTTTGGGGTCGACGCCGGAGCAGTACATAGTCGCCAGCGACCAGGATCTGAGCCAGATGCAGGTGTTGTCGCAGTCGGTAGCGGCGGTGAAAGGGATCATGCTCGGCCTAGGGGGCGAATAAGATGCTGACCTCGGTAATACGCTTCTCCCTCACCCAGCGCCTGTTTGTGCTGATCGTCGCCGCCATTTTGATGGCCGCCGGCGGCAAGGCCTGGCTGGCGATTCCCTTAGATGCCTTTCCCGATATCTCACCCACCCAGGTGAAGATCATCCTCAAGGCGCCTGGCATGACACCCGAAGAGATAGAGGCGCAGATCACTGTGCCCATAGAGACAGAGCTGCTGGGGATCCCCAATCAGGCGATTCTGCGCTCGACCACCAAGTACGCCATCAGCGACATCACCCTGGATTTCGCCGAAGGCACAGACATCTACTGGGCGAGGCAGCAGGTGAGCGAACGCCTGGCCTCCGTGTGGGACAGCTTTCCCGAAGGAGTCTCCGGCGGTGTCGCCCCCATGAGCACTCCCTTGAGCGAGATCTTTATGTTCTCCCTGGAAAACCCCAACCTGTCGCTGATGGAACGCAGGCAGCTGCTGGAGTGGGAGGTGCGTCCCTTGCTGCGCACTGTGCCCGGGGTGGCCGACGTTAACATTCTCGGCGGCTATGCCAAGAGCTTCAGCATCAATCCCAACCCGGCGGCCATGGCGGCGGCCGGCATAGGCTTTGCTGATCTGCAGCAGGCGATCAAGGACAACAACCACAACGAGGGCGCCGGTAAGCTCACCATAGGCACAGACACCATTATCGTGCGCGCCGAGGGCCGCATCGACGATATCGACGAGCTGGGACAACTCGTGGTGAAGGCCGACGATGCCAAGGTCTATCGCCTTAAGGATCTGGCCGAGATCCAGATAGGCCACCTGGCGCGCTACGGCGCCGTCACCAAGGATGGTGATGAGACCGCCGAGGCGTTGATCATCGCCCTGAAAGACACTAACACGGCGCAAGTTGTCGACGGCATTAAGCAGAAGCTAGCGCAGATCCAGACTAGCCTGCCGGAGGGCAGCGTGATCAACACCTTCTACGATCGCGCCAACCTGATCAACACCGCCATAGACACCATATCCAGCGCCCTGTTCGAGGCGGTGCTACTGGTGATCGTGCTGCTGGCGCTATTTCTGGGGAATGTGCGCGCCGCCTTGGTGGTGTCCCTGTCGCTACCGCTGGCGGCCCTAATGACCTTCCTGCTGATGGATCTGTTCGACCTGTCGGCCAACCTGATGAGCCTGGGCGGCCTGGTGATCGCCATCGGCATGTTGGTGGACTCCTCTGTGGTGGTGGTCGAAAACATGGTGAATCAGATCGCCTCCAAGCAGCGACTGCCGCGCCTGCACCTGATCTTCCGCGCCACCAAGGATGTGGCCATCCCTGTGGTCTCGGGTACCATCATCGTCATCATAGTCTTCTCGCCGCTGCTGAGTCTCACCGGCCTGGAGGGCAAGCTGTTTACCCCAGTGGCGGTCACCATAGTGTTTGCCATGCTCTCCTCCCTGGTGCTGGCGCTCACCGTGATCCCTGTGATCGCCTCCTATCTGGTGAACGAGAAGGCGGCCCAGGAGCCTAGGGCGATAGAGAAGCTCAAGGCCGCCTACCTTGGCAGCCTGAAACGCACCTTCGAGGCGAAGAAAGGCTTTATGCTGATCGCCTTCAGCCTGCTGATCGTCAGCCTGGGGCTGTTTAGCCTGGTGGGCAAGACCTTCATGCCCACCCTGGATGAGGGCGATATCATTTTGCAGCTGGAGAAGTCGCCCTCTATCTCGCTGGAGGCCTCCATCGCCATCGACAAACAGATACAGCAAACCCTGCTGACCAAGGTACCTGAGATCAAGCAGATGGTCGCCCGCACCGGCGCCGACGAGATAGGCCTGGATCCCATGGGGCTGAACGAGACGGACGTGTTTCTCGAGCTGGCCCCGCGCAGCGAGTGGCGCTTCGATACCAAGGCCGAACTGATCGAGGCGATTCGCGGCGAGCTGCTGCAATACGCCGGGGTTAACTTTAACTTCACCCAGCCGATCCAGATGCGGGTCTCCGAGATGCTGACCGGCAGCATAGGCGATGTGGCCATCAAGGTGTTCGGCACAGATATTGACACCCTGGGCACACTGACCGGCGAGATCCAGCAACTGGTGAGCGCCACAGACGGCAGCGTGGATGTGAAGATGTCGCTTATCGAGGGTAGCCCCTTCATCAACCTCACCCTGGATAACGAGCTGGCGAGAGGCTTCGGCATGAGCACCATGGAGTTTGCCCGCTACCTCAAGAGCCAACTCGAAGGGGTGGCGGTGACCGAGGTGCTACAGGGCAAGAAGCGCACCCCAGTGCTGATCGCCAGCGGCGAGGGTAAGCTTGGCAGCATCAATGAGCTTAAGCAACAGCTACTGGTGATGCCGGATCACTCCCTCAGGCGCCTGACCGATGTGGCCAAGCTCAGCTATAAGGAGGGCCCGATACTGATCGAGCGGGAACAGGGCGATCGCTTCTCGGTGATCACCACCAACGTCGAGGGACGGGATATCGTCGGCTTCGTCGAGGAGCTTAACGCCAAGATAGACGAGCAGATCAAGCTGCCGGCTGGTTACAGCGTCAGCTTTGGCGGCGAGTTTGAGAACCAGCAGCGCGCCACCAACAACCTGCTACTGGTGATCCCCATCGCCATGGCGCTGATCACCCTGATCCTCTTCACCACCTTCGGCTCCCTCTCCAAGGCTGGGCTGATCCTGGCCAACGTGCCCTTCGCCATGATGGGCGGCATCGTCAGCCTCTACCTGTCGGGGGAATACCTGTCGGTCCCCGCGTCGGTGGGCTTCATCGCCCTCCTGGGGGTGGCCGTGCTCAATGGCGTGGTGATGGTCAGCTACTATGAGCAGACCCGTCACCTGTTTAGCGACCTGCTAACCCGGGTGGAACAGGGCGCCATGCGCCGCCTACGCCCCATCCTGATGACGGCCACCACCGCCATGTTTGGCCTGATGCCGCTGGTGTTCGCCACCGGTCCTGGTGCCGAGATCCAGAAACCCCTGGCCATAGTGGTGATAGGCGGCCTGCTGACCTCCACCATCACCACCCTCTACCTGTTGCCTATCCTCTATTACTGGCTGGAGAAACGCCGATGAGCAGTGAACAACTACTGGTGCTAATCGCCCAGAACGATATTAAAGACGACATAGTCGACACCCTGATCGAGCTGGATTTTCTCTCCGGCTTCAGCCTTGGCAATATCTGTGGCTTCAGCCGCGAGCACAGCCACTTCAACATCAAGGAGCAAGTGGAGGGCTATCGGGAGTTCTGCAAGTTCGAGATCATGCACCCCAGCAGCCAGCAGCAGGCGCTGCTCGCCGAACTCGCTCGGGTGTGCCAGCACAACCCCTGCCGCTACTGGATCATGCCGATCCAGCAGACAGGTACTCTCTGCTAAATTTGGATAACGCCTTATGCCTGTACTCTTTAGCCTATGGCTTAAGAGCCAAGGGCCTAAGGCTTACCATTGCCCTGCTTGAGCAGTAGCTCGGCCTTGGCGCCGAGAAACACATAGATCCCCAGCCCCACCAGCAGGCCGACCACGGCGAACATCATGCCGATGGCGGGCTGCACATACTTCATCTCTCCCAGAGAGGCCTTAAACATGGTCAGCAGGGCCTCGATGGAGATGGCGATCAAGATGGTGGAGATAAAGCGGGTGATGGTGCGCCGGGTTGAGCTGTGACGGAAGATATCCTTGTGCATCAACACCTCCTCTTCGAGAATCGTCTTGCCCAGATCGAACACCGCCAGGGCCAGGGTGATGAAGATGATGATGCTAAAGGGCTTGATGGAGCCGCTGGGCACCAGCCCTTCGGCGAGCAAGGCGGCGATATCCACGGTCGCCATGCTGATCAGCACCAGCACCATGATAAACAGCCCGACCACCAGCGCGGTATAGACCCCCTTGAACAGGGGCGTCGCCCTACGCCTTGCCCGGTCGCCCATCATAAACTCAATCAACTGAGTGAGATTGATATCCACCACGATAAAGCCCCGCCCCGATTCGTCTTCGATACGATAGGAGGCCGACAGGCAGAGCTGGCCGCTGGCGTTGGAGAGATAGGGTGTGGTGATCTTGAGCAACTGCGTCTCCTGCGCCTTGGAGAAGTAGGGCCTGTGGCTTCTACTCAGGTTGCGCCCCACGGGGATCGCCTGCACCACACGATTGACTATGGCCACGTTGTCGCTGATCTGCACTCCATCACCGTCGAGCACATAGAGCAGCTCGATAAAGGGATAGCTGTTGGCGATCTCGGCCATGGCCCGCACCCGAAAGCCAGGGTCGGACAGCATCAGGGGATCGCTTATCCCCACCAGAATCGACTCCAGCAACTCCTTCACCAGCTGCTCATGTTCATGGTACCGCTCGATCACGCTCAAGTAACTCATTGCCGCCATAGACTGCTCCCCTTAGATAACGACTCTAAGCTTTGCAACTATGGCGCCAATCCCACTCGAGGGCACAGAAACCCGGCTAAGGCAGAGGAGAACGCCGCGACATGGGGCGAAAACCCAGGCGGGAGGAGGCTGATAAGGAGATGAATCTCCCGAGCCTGGGCGTGCAATTCGCTCTGACTGCGCCGAAACACACTGGCATCTGCACCAAAAGAGGGCAGATGCCGGCGTATTTCAATAAAGGTAAAGGGTGAAGATAACCTTATGTAGAATCAATTAGTGCCGCTGCGCCTCTAGCGCGGCCAGGCTCTCGCTGTACTTGCGTGTCCAGAAGGGATGATCTGTCTTGGCCAGCGCCTGCTTCTGCTGGGCTATGGCTAAGTCGAACATCTTCAGCTCGCCATAGGCTCTTGCCAGGGCATCATGGGCGGTGTGGGAGTCAGGATTAGCCTCCACCGCCGCCTGATAAACAGCCAGCCCCTTGTCGCTATCCTTGGCAAACTCGGCGTCCGCCAGGGCGATCAGCGAATCGGTGGACGGCACGGGGAAGCCATACTTCTGCTGCGACAGGTAACTATAGTGGTCGAGAATCGCCTTCACGCCGCCCTTGGCAATGTCTGAGTCTGGCGAGAGCACCCTGTGGTAGTCGTCGAACAGCCACTCTATGCCGTAGGCGGTCGCCAGGATCGGCTGGGTCATATAGTAGGTGCCGTCGAAACGCTTCACCTTATGGTGCAGCGCCGGATGATTTGTGGTCTCGAGCAGCTCCTCTAAAGCCGCGAAATCCGCCAGCTGTCGCCGCTCGAAATCGCTGTCGCTGGTGGTCAGCATCAGGTAGCGTGGCTTGCCCTTGAGCTTCTCCAGCTTGTCCGCGGCCGACTTGATCACATAGGCAAAATCGTCACTTAATACCGGGCTCGCCGCCAGGTAGGCGTTGAACAGCTCTGGGCGATTGAGCAAGGTGTAGAGCACCAGGCCGGCGTTGCCGGTAAAGCCGTTCATGATACGAAAGCCGTTGGTGCGATACTTGGCGTCGATGGCGGGCAGCAGCGACTGCTCCATGAAGTCCAGCAGGGCGACGCTGCCTTCCTGCTCTATCGCCTGACTCTTCAACTTGCCCAGCGCCTGGTCGCCATCGGGCGCAGTGACGATTATGGTCTCCAGCCAGGGCCAGTCGCCGTTGTGGCTCATCCAGTCATGCATCCCCTCGAGATAACCGCGGCTGCGGGGATGAAAGTCGAACAGCAGCACATAGCGCTTATCTAGGTTCTCGCCATAACTGGCGGGCAGAGTGACCTTGAAGGCCATGGGCTTGTCGACACCCGGCGCCTTAACCATCAGAGTTTCAAGGTTGGTCGGCGCCGCCTGAACCAGGTTCAAGCCACTGCCGAGCAGTAAGATAACACCAGCAATCCATTTATTTATCACGTGTATTCCTTGTTATTGTTAAGTGATAGGGCGACCTGAGCCATTACCAGGTGGACATGAGAAAATCGCGAATACGCTCTCTGTCTTCCTGAGTATTACAGGAGATCATCTCGCCACAGGTACGACCCCGCAGCGAGGTCCCCGTACTGCTGATGCCATCGGGCACACGAGCACGCAAAGTGGCGATATGGTAGGAAAACACCTCTTCCAGACTCGGGGCACGTACCTCGATCACCTCCATCTCATCTGTCGGAGCGGCCTGACTCTTGGGCGTAACCGGCGCCACCTTAGCCTGGCGCTTGACCTCGAGGGCCACCTCACTAACTTCGGCCAGCAGATTAAGTGTCGGCTCATGACCCGCCTCATAGGCCTTGGTCAGGTAGTCCTTGGCTTTCACCTTGTCCTTCTCCACCAGCTCGCCTTCTACGTAGAGCATTCCCAACAGGTGAGCCGCCTCGTTAAGATCGGCGCGGTTGGCGTCTCGCAGGTAGCGCATCGCCTTGTCGATATCCTGATTCTCACCCTCCTGTAGATAGAGGATGGCCGCCTTGTACTGAGCAAAAGGATTACCTAACTTAGCCGCGCGGCGATACCACTTAGTGGATAAACGCATATCGCTCTCTGTGCCATAGCCCAGACGGTACATCTCGGCCAGGGTGTACATAGCATCGGAATGGCCATAACGGGCCAGCGTCTTGTATTCCTTGAAATGATCGACGCATTCGCCACGCTCACAGCTCTCCAGCTGAATCGGCAGCGGCTTTACTTTGATCTTGGCCGCAAGAGGCAGGCAGTAACTGCCAGCAATCAAGACTAAGCAGCTAATAAATTTGAGGTATTTAACAGTCATTCGCCCTTCCTTGTTTCCCTTTCCATGTTTTACGCCCCAAGCGAGTGAGTATGATATTTAAGCAAAAGCAAGTCAAACCTCCACCCGAAAACGCCAGACCTGTTTCCCCTTGTGATCCGCTGCGCCTTCGCTCGTCTTTGGGCGATAATTCACTAGCCAAAGGGGCGTTTTCAGCTTAGGATCTGGCCTGTCATTTAAGCGAATCATTTCTATTAATGCATAGTGGAGTAAGCCAACGTTATGGGTATTCGAGCCATAGTTGTAGATACAGCAGGTACAACAACCGATCTGAACTTTATTCAGGACACCCTTTTTCCCTATTCGTCTAAGGCACTCGCTGATTTTTTAGAAGATAATCAAACTAATGTATTGGTCGACAACTGCATCAGCGACGTGAAAGATATCGCGCTGGAGCCGGACGCCTCACTGGAGCGCGTAGTAGAGATCCTGCAGCAGTGGATTGCCGAAGATCGCAAGGCCACTCCGCTTAAGACGCTGCAAGGCCTGATCTGGAAACAGGGCTACGCCCAAGGCGAATTTAAGGGCCACATCTACCCTGACTTCATCGACAGCGTGAAAGAGATTAAGGCGCAGAACGTGCGTCTCTATAGCTTCTCTTCCGGCTCTGTGGATGCCCAGAAACTGCTGTTCAGCCACAGCGACGGCGGCGACCTGACCGAATATTTCGATGGCCACTTCGACACCCGCACCGGCAACAAGCTGTTTAAACAGGCCTACCTTAACATCATCAACACCATCAGCCTGGCGCCTAAGCAGGTGCTGTTTATCTCTGATGTGCTCGAGGAGCTCAAAGCTGCCGAGCAGGCGGGGATGCGTGTAATGCAGATGGTGCGCGAGACCACCCAGCGCACCGGCGACTACCCACAGATCACCAACTTTAAAGAGTTGAGCTTCTAATCTGTCGCTTTGAAAAATAAAGGCACCCCAGGGTGCCTTTTTTGTTGCCCGCTCGCCAAACAGATCGAAGAACGAGAGAAAGCCTCATCGAAATTCATTAGCCACTCGAACGCCCTCAGGGATTGGTATTGTGGCGAGATGCTGATATCTTAACCCAAAACTAAACGCTTGTTTGAAAATTGAAGGTTAAGATATGGAGCAGTTCGTTAGCCAATTTCCCTTTCACACCCGCATCCCAGTCGCCTGGGGCGAGATGGATGCCCTGAAGCACGTCAACAATGCGGTCTATTTTCGTTACTTCGAGACGGCGCGGATAGACTTCTTTAACCAGCTGTTTCCGCTAGATAAGCTCTACCAGTACGGCATGGGCCCGGTGATCAGCGACAACCATGCTCGCTATAAGCGCCCGGTCACCTTCCCCGACACCCTATTGATCGGCGTCAGTATCAGCGACATCCACAAGGATCGCTTTACCATGCACTATCAGGTGTTCAGCGAGCAGCAACAGGCGATCACCACCAAAGGCTCCTCGGTCGCCGTCATGTTCGACTTCAACAAGCAAGCCAAGGCAAATCTGCCCGACGAGTTACTGGCCGTGCTCAGAGAGCACTGCATCGACTAGCCTCGATTGTGCCGAGCTCACATCTCTTCGTTAAACAGCAGCACTATGCCGCCGCCACTCAGGCCACTGTTGATGTTGAGTGTGATGCCTATCCCTATGTTGCGCAGCCAGGCTGACAGCGAAGGGGTCTGCACCACCCAGCCTGCACCGAACTCGTAGTAGTGACGCGTCCCCAAGGGGTCGATAACATCGCCGCTAAGATCGATCCGCTTGGCCAGCAGGCGCATCTCGTTCTGACGGTCGAAGAAGTCTGGCAACCCATAATGAAATACCAGGGCGTTGCTCAGACGCCCGACCTGAGGCGTCACCGCCTGCATGCCATCGTCGGTCAGCAGGCTGCGGCCTATGCCGTATCTGAGGGTGCTGATAAATTCCCACTTATTTCCCATGAGATCACCCGTATAGGTCAGCTCGGCGTTGGGGTCGAACATGATGGCGCCATAGCTGGTGTTCACCAACTTGTCGTCGAGAATGCCACTGACGCTGCGCAGCACGGGGTCGTTATAGGTTAGGCGGTTTTCCAGCCAGATAAACTGCGCCCCCAGGCCAAAGACCGCCCGCCACTGCTCATTTATCTGATACTTCCAGCGATACTCGCCCGCCAGCAGGTAGCTGGTATCCTTGATCGGACTGCTGATGGTCTCATCCTCCAGCCCCTGTATGCTGTCGCTGGCATGCACGTAGGAGAGGCGCACCTGGATACTTTGGGACCACTCGGGCGAGAGCGGCACAGTGTCGCTCTCCCAGGGCAAGGTGTAGGAGGTCAGCTGACTGCGCCGCTTGAGCGACTCTTCATCGCCGGCGTTGATATCGCCTATCTCACTCAGGTCCACTATGGTGTTGGGGTTGAAGTCGACTATGCCTAAGGTGATCAGGTTGGCGTCGGTCAGCACCATGGCGCTGGTGATATCGCCCTTCACCTTGGCCTCGACCGCCCCACGAATGTCGATCTCCTGGGCCAAGACTATGGTGCCGCTCCCTAACAGGAGCGTGAGTCCCAATGCCGCAATTCCCTGGGCCCCGACGTGCTTTAAACGACTGAAAGATATGCCTATCAAGCCGCAACCCTTAAGCTAAATGTTGACCGAATCATCTTGTGACTTATCTCCTCACCCTGTGCTAACGTTAAGAGTCATCCACCCAAACGAGAAGCAGACTATGACCCAAGAGACGATATTACACCAGGCCGACCAGCAACGATTTGTGTTGTCGATTGAAGGCCATGATGCGGTATTAGAATATCAGCGACAAGGTGATAAGGTGGATTTTGTACGAACCTTCGTGCCGGATCCCCTCAGGGGTCAGGGCGTGGCCGGGCGCCTGGTGCGCCATGGGTTAGAATGGGCCAAGTCCCAGCAACTCGCCATCAGCGCCAGTTGCTGGTACGTGCAGAAGTTTTTGTAACCCATTTATTCGCCGGTCAGGGTCAGCAGCGCCTGCTTCACCTCTTCCCCTATGGGTCGGCTCTTGTCGATACTGTAGTCGTAATGCACTAAGGTGGTCTTGGCCTCGGCGGTCATCTTGCCGCCCTGCCAACTCTGCTGTGCCACCTCGAAACTGGCATTGCCCACACGGCTGATCCAGGTCTTGATCTCCACCGGCTGACCATATTGGGTCGGCGAGGTATAGGCGATGGTGAAGCCCGCCACGATAAGGTTCCACTCGGCCAGATTGAGCGAGGGATTGAAGATGGCGAAGATAGGCTCGCGCGCCGCCTCAAACCAGACGGGCATGACGGTATTGTTGATATGGCCCAGGCCATCGGTTTCGTTGAATCTGGGTTGAATGGTTAAACTGAAAGAGCGTAACGGCACAGGGAGCCCCTAAGACTAAGTCGTTATTTTTGTGCCAAAGACGTTAACCGAGATACCAGGGGGATGCAAGATGGACTTTTGGACTACTGACCTTATAGATACTGGCCCCATAGAATAAGGGCGCCTCTGTTGAGGCGCCCTTATTATTCAAGCTATTTTGGCTATTTCAAATACATAGCATTAATTTCGGTGGCGTACTTATGATAGATCATCTTACGCCTTAACTTCATGGTCGGGGTCAGCAGGCCAGCCTCCATGGAAAATGCCTCGGGCAGCAGGGTAAACTTCTTGATCTTCTCGAAGCCTGCCAGCTCCTGCTGCAGATGCTTGAGGCGCTGCTCGAAGTGCTCGATCACATGGCTATGGCGCAGCAGCTCCATGGGCGACTCGTAATGCAGCCCCTTCTCCTGGGCCCAAGCCTCTAACGACTCGAACGCTGGTACGATAAGCGCGGTCACATAGTTTTTCGCATCGGCGATCACCGCCACCTGCTCGATGAAGGGGCAGCAACCTACCTTACCCTCGACCCGCTGCGGCGCAATGTATTTGCCGTTTGAGGTCTTCATCAACTCTTTGATTCTGTCTGTGATAAACAGGTTGCCCTGCTCGTCTATCTGGCCTGCGTCGCCCGTCTTCAACCAGCCATCTTCGAAGCTGTCGGCGGTCTCCTGAGGGCGGTTGTAGTAGCCGCGCATCACGGTATCGCCGCGCACCAAGATCTCGTTGTCTTTACCCAGCTTGATCTCGACTTCCGGCAGCGTCTTACCGTTAGAGCCGGCGACACGGTTATCCAGGGTATTACAGGTCACGGTCGCCGTAGTCTCCGTCATGCCGTAACCGCAGAGCACGGGAATATCGATGCTGTGGAAGAAACTGGCCACGTTCTGATCCAGCGCCGCGCCGCCGCAAGGCATAAACTTAAGCCTGCCACCCAGCACCTGCTGCAGCTTGCTGTACACCAGCTTATGGGCCAGTTTCCACTGGATCTTGAGCCACCAGGAAGCCAGGGCACGCCCCTGACTGACCTCGAACTGACGCTCGCCCACAGACATGGCCCAAGCAAACAGCTTCTTGCGGGTATCGGGCGCCTTATTGACCTTATCCTGCACCGCGCTGTAGACCTTCTCCAGGAAGCGCGGCACCACACAAAGGGTATGAGGACGAATATCGACGATCGCCTCTTTCACCGTCATAGGATCTTTGAGGTAGACGTTATGACCGCCGCGGCACAACACATAGAAGCTCCAGCCCCGTTCGAACACATGGCTCAGCGGCAGGAAGGCGAGCGACACATCGCCAGGCGTGAAGGGTAATATGTTATCGTGCTGACGGACCACAGAGGCGATATTACGATAATCCAGCATCACTCCTTTAGGGTCACCCGTGGTGCCCGAGGTGTAGATCAGGGTCAGCAGATCGTCCAGGGCCAGGTTAGCCAGACGGTGAGCCAGTTCGGCATCGACCTCGGGCGAATGGGTTTGCGTCAGCAGGCTATCGAAATGAACAGCCGTATCCTCTTGCGCCAAAGCCACCTCGGCATCGAATACTACTATCTGGGTCAGGCTGGGGCAGAGTGCAAGCAGTTCGCGGGCCATGCGGTACTGCTCGGCGTCACCGACGAAGATCAGCTTGGCCTGGGCGTCATCTATGATGTAGCGCGCCTGCTCCAGGGTACTGGTGGGATAGATGGGCACCACCACCGCCTTGGCCTTGAGGGCACCGACGTCGGCACAGGTCCACTGGGGGCAGTTTTGCGACAGGATCGCCACCTTGTCTTGGGCCGCGAAGCCAGAAGCGATCAGCGCCTTGGCGATCTGGTCACCAATCTCGTCGAATTGTCGCCAACTGATCTGCTGCCAAGGCGCCGATAAGCCATAGCCTTCCAATGCGATGGCATCGCCACGTTGCTGGCTCTGGGCCTGCATCAGGCTGATGGGATGATACTGTTGGAGCGACATAATTTTCTGACCCTTTTAGCGTACACTTGTACCTGTTTTGGCGCATTTTACTGCAATGGCGGCCAAAAAATAAGAGTTTTTGCTCCAATAATGTTAATTGGAGCACAAAAGCCCGGCGCTAGCAGGATTAGGCCAGGGCGTCACGCCACAACTTTCGCTTGCCCCACCAAAGCGTTAGCAGAGAAAAGGCCACCAGGCCGATATCCAATGCCAGCCAAGTGCTCAGATCCTTGCCATCTCGCATCGCCACCAAGGCGGTGGACAACCAGATGGCGTGACAGATCACCACAAACAGACTCAGCGAGATGTGCATGGCGCTGCGGGCGGCGCAGCCAAGGCCAAGCAATATGGCGCAGACGCAGAAGGTGCTGAGCACCAGATGGCTCCAGATGAGCAGGGTAAAGTCTGGAGTGAGTATCAGGGTGCAGGTGGCCAGCAGCGCCATGGTGCCGGTGAAATACCCCAGCAGGCGATACTGGGCGCTGGCGAAGGCCTCGATCAGCCCCTGTTTACCGTCGAAGCCCGGCAAGATATAGAGGGTCTCAGTCGCCCGCCATCTCTGCACGCGGCTCCAGTGCACTAAGGAACAGGCAATCGCACTGAACTGTGCCACGATGAAGAGCACGGGCAGCTCTATGCCGACAAAATAATTCACCAGCCCCAGCAGTAGCGCCAGCGCAGGCAACAACACCAGCATCATGGAGAGCATGGGGCCGACAAAGAAGTTTACCGGATGCAGCCACCTGTCCAGACGATTCATCAGGCTGTTTGAGCCCAAATTAGGCAACCAGAACCAGCCCATCTCCAGGCCATTGAGGTAGACAGATCTCGCCTCAAGATGCCAGACCTCGGCCTTAAGGTCAGCGCGGATCAGATAGATAAGCCCCACGACGGCCAGCGGCACAAGGTAGAAGCTGAGGCTAGGCAGAAACGCTGTCATCTCAGGCGTAAAGGGCAGCAGCAGAAACAGGGCGAAAGAAAAGTAAAACCCCTTGATGTGTCGGCGACAGAAATAGATGAAGGCGACCCCAGCCAAACTGGCCAGCAACACCTGCTGAACCGCCGACTCAAGGGGCAATAGTATCGCCGCAGTCAGCGAGATCAGGGTAGCGATAATGCCCACGATGAGCGCCTGCCATTGAATGCTCTCGGCATAGCCGGGCACCAGGCTGGCCCACTCGGTGGCCGACAGGCGGTTGAGTTGCCAGGCGATTGCTGCGCAGGTAGAGACCTGCATCATCCCCAGCATGATAGGCATGGCGTCGTATTTACCCGAGAACGCCAGCACCAGCATCATCACCAGCGCCAGTAACCCTGTGCCGAGAAAGCTGGCACTGCCCACATCGAACAGCCAGAAGCGCAACATGCCGCGCAGTGCTTTAGGCATCATCTGTGCAGCTCCATGAAGAGTTGTTCCAGGTTCATTGGCGTTACCGAGGTGAAGCTTGATGCCATTAAGGGATCATAGTGATCCACCAGCAGCTTATCCTGCTGTCGGTTGAGCACAACAAGCCCCTCGGGCAGAGACTCGCCCGGCTTAAGGCTCACCAGCTGTACGCTCTCCCTGAGGGCATCAATCTCCTTGAAGAGCACCAGCTTGCCCTTGCGCATCAGGGCCACATGGCTGGCGACCCGCTCGAGATCTGAGGTGATGTGTGAAGAGAAGAGCACCGCCGAGCCGGCATCCAGCGCCAGGTCGAACAGATCCGACATAAACTCGCGCCGGGCGATAGGGTCCAGGCTGGCAACCGGCTCATCGAGGATCAACAGCTTAGGGCGATAGGCCATGGCCATGATCAGCGCCAGCGACTGGCGTTGCCCCACAGATAGGCGCTGTACCTGCTGCGCCCCATCGAGCTGGAAGCGACTCAGCCACTCCTGCTCCAGCGACCTGTCCCAGTTAGGATAGAAGCTGCGATGCAGGGCCAGGGCGCGCTCGACGGTGAAGCCCTCATAGCCGAAGGGTTGCTGAGGCACATAGCCGATCAGCTCCTTCTGAGCCGAGCTGATGTTGTCGCTGGTCCCGCCCAGTATCTCTATCTGCCCCTCGGTAACCTCGAGAATCCCCAAGGCGCAGCGCATCAGGGTCGACTTGCCCGCACCATTTTGCCCCAGCAGGCCTACCACCATGCCGGGATAGAGGGTCATCGACAGCTCGTCTATGGCTAGTTGGCCGTCAAACGCCTTGGTGATCCCATGAAAGGCTAATATGGCTTGATTACTCTCTTGCATCTGCATCTGTTCCTTTATTGCGTCTGTTGCCATGCCTTGGCGATGATGGCATTGAGTTCCTCCAGGCTTACCCCTAACTGCTTAGCCTGGTTGATAAGTGAATTGGCCTGGGGCGCCATCAAGTCGGCACTCGAGGTGCCTTGGCTATCGCCACGCTGCGCCACCCGGGTGGGTTGGCCGCGGCGACGCTCGAGCCAACCCTGTTCCACCAACTGCTGAATGGCGCGGGAGACCGTCATGGGATTGACCGCCAGGTGCTCGGCGATCTGCCGCACCGACGGTAGCACCTCTTGAGGTTGCAGCTGACCGCCGACGATCAGACGCACTATCTGATCGCTAAGCTGGCGGTAGATGGGGTCGCCATTACTGGGGTTGACATTGAGTAAATCTAGCATTAGCCTTTATTCACTGTATTAATACATTGATACACCGATACAGTACTAAATTAACATAGATACGGTAAATTTCAACTAAGGAATCGGTATCATGCTTCAAGGAAAGGTTAAATTGATGGCCAATAGATTCTCCCGGCAGCAGCGGCTGGCCGCGCTACTCCTGCCCGCCTGCTTGGCGCTACTGCTGTTGTCTCAGCCCACCTGGGCGGACGCTAATCAAGCAGGTAAGCAAGACAGCAAACCTGAGTCTTGCTATGTAGACGACCTGCCAGATCGTCTGCGTTGCGGCGCCATCACGGTACCGGAAAATTACGCCAAGCCACTGGGCAAACAGATACAGATCCACTATCTGGTTCTGCCTGCCATCAAGCCCAGTTTCGAGAAAGAAGCGCTATTAGCCATCGCCGGCGGCCCGGGTCAATCGGCCATAGATAACGCCGCCAGCTTCGACAAGATCTTTACCAAGGTGCGCCAGCAGCGGGACATACTGCTGATCGACCAGCGCGGCACAGGTCTCTCCAACCAACTCGTCTGTGAAGGCGCTGGCTTCGAGGGCGGCCTGGCCTTCAACGACGACGAGCTGGATATCGCCGCCGAGACCAAGGCATGCCTTACCAAGATAGATGCCGATGTCAGCCAGTATGGCAGCGAAACCGCCCTCAAAGATTTCGAGGCGGTCAGGCAAGCCCTGGGGTACCAGAAGCTGCACCTGTATGGCATCTCCTACGGCACCCGCATGGCCCAGCTCTATATGCGTCACTACCCGGAGGCGCTGGCTACCGTGACCCTGGACGGTGTGGTACCCATGCAGCAGAGTGTGCTCAATATCGGCGATGCCATCACCCGCGCCATCGACCTGCTGCTTAAAGATTGCCAGGGCAACGCCCTGTGTCATCAAGAGTTCCCTAATCTCAAAGCTGAACTCGGCCAGGTAGAGACGCTGCTCAGCCAGGGACCACAGATAAGCCAGACCCGCGATCCCCTTACCAATGCGCCGACCCAGCTGACCATGACCCGCGCCAAGTTTATGGGCGCCATCCGCATGGCGCTGTATATGCCTAATGTCAGGGCGCTGCTGCCCCACGCCATCCATCAGGCGGCTGAGGGGAATTTTCAGGCTATCATGGGGCTGTACGCCCTCACGGTTAACAGCACAGGCATAGCCGCCGGCATGCACTCGGCCGTGGTTTGTGGCGAAGACTGGCACCGCTTCAGCGAGGCCGAGCGTCAGCAGATAGGCCAGAGTTACTTCGGTCGTGAGATGCTTGAGGCGTTCGATCTGAGCTGCCCTATCTGGCATATTCCGGCTGTGGGTGAAGATTTTTCCGCCCCCATTGCCAGCGCCCTACCGACACTCGTGCTGTCGGGACAGATAGACCCGGCCACACCACCTAGCTGGGGCGAGCTGGCTATGGCCAAGCTGAGCAATGCCAAGCATTTCATCGCTCCCTATGCGACCCACGGCGTGGCCTATCAGTCTTGCGCCAACACACTGATCGCCGAGCTTATCAGCAGCGGTAGCGTCGACGGCCTGTCTCAGGAGTGCCTGAGCAAAGATATCAGTCGTAACTTCTACCTCAACGCCAACACGGTTGAGGCCATCCCACAGGACACACTAAGCCATTCCACTCTCGGTGGCGACCAGCAGCAAGGAGCACGCCATGATTAAGGTATCGAATTTATCTAAACGGATCGGCGAGGTGCAGGCGCTGAACGACCTCAGTTTCGAGGCGCTGGACGGCCAGATCACCGGCCTGCTAGGCCCTAACGGCGCGGGCAAGACCACCTGTCTGCGCACCGTCTTCGGCCTGCTCAAGCCAGACCAGGGCATCGCCGAGATCGACGGCATAGATGTCGCCAAACAGCCGGTGGCCGCCAAGCAGCAGCTGGGCCTGTTCCCAGACCCTTTCGGCCTTTATGAGCGTCTGACACCGAGAGAATATATCCGCTACTTTGCCGAACTTAACGGTCTCTCCCGCGAGCAGGCCAAGGCCGCCTCGGCCAAGGTGCTGAGCAAGCTGCACATGGACGATATTGCCGATCGCCGCTGCAAGGGGTTCTCCCAGGGACAGAGAATGAAGACGGCGCTGGCCCAGGCGATAGTGCATGAGCCCACCAACATCATACTCGACGAGCCCACCCGCGGCCTGGACGTGATGAGCACCCGGGTGCTGCGCGACCTGCTCAAGGATCTCAAGCAGGCGGGACACTGCGTACTCTTCTCCAGCCATGTGATGCAGGAGGTCGCCGCCCTGTGCGATCGCGTCATCGTCATGGCCGAGGGGCGCGTGGTCGCCGTCGGCAGCCCACAGGAACTCTGCCAACAGACGGGCCAGGCCTCACTGGAAGACGCCTTCATTCAGCTAATCGGTACCGACGAGGGAATCGCAGCATGATCAGTTCAATCATTACCATGGTCAGAAAAGAGTTGACCGATGCCGCCAGGGACAAGCGCTCCGTGATGGCGGGCCTCTACTACGCCATCGGCGCGCCACTGATGATGTGCGGCATGTTTATGATCCTCATCGGCCAGATCACCAGCCCTGAGGCGCTCAACATCACCATCACCCATGGTGAGCGCGCACCGGATCTGGTGAAGTACCTCGCCAGCAACGAGATAAGCCAGGGTGATGAGGCCGATCGCAAGGAGATAGAGCTTGTCATCAGCCCTGACTACGCCGCCAACATGGCCAAGAGTCAGGCCGCCGAGATAGTGCTGATCGCCGACAACTCCAACGAGAAGCTACAGTCATCGATTCGCCGTCTGGAGAAGGCGTTGCAGCAATACAGCGCCGAGATGGGCAGCCTGCGACTGATCGCCCGCGGCATAGACCCTAAAGTGATGCAGCCGATCAAGGTCAAGGTGGAAGATCAGGCCACCTCAGACTCCAAGGGCGGCATGATCTTAGGCGTCGCCATCTTCATGATGGTCTATGCGGTGTTTATCTCAGGCATGAACCTGGCCATAGACACCAGCGCCGGTGAGCGCGAACGCAACTCGCTGGCCCTGCTGCTCAGTCACCCGGTGTCGACCCGGGATATCGTATTGGCCAAGGTGACGGCGGTAACCATCTTCGCCATGCTGGGGCTGATCCTCACCCTAGTGATCTCTAAGGTCGCCTATGGCTTCGTGCCTTGGCAGGAGCTGGGCTTCTCGGTCAACATCAATGTCGACTTCATCCTCTTGATGTTGGCGATCGGCCTGCCCATCGCCCTGATGGCGGCGGCGCTGCAACTGTTCGTCTCCTTCATGGCCAAGTCGTTCAAGGAGGCACAGTCCTACCTCACCATAGTGCTAATCGTGCCCATGATGCTGTCGATGGCGGCGAGCTACAACATAGCGCCAGACACACTGCAGTGGCTGCCGATATCGGGACAGATGCAGGCGCTGATCGCCTTCATCAAGGGCAAGGAGATCCCCATGATGCAGCTAGCGCTCTCAAGTGCCATCACCTTCGTCATCGCCCTGGCACTGGCACTGGGCATGGAGCGCTCACTCAAGAGCGAGAAAATCGTCTTCGGACTCTAACCCCGACTTTGTCATCGACAAGGGCCGCCATCGGGTGGCCCTACAAGGAGCATGCTATGGATAAGCAACAAGTGGTTATGATCGTCATGTTGGTCTTGGTGGTCGCCACCAGCCTCAGCGAACTCTATAAATACCGCCTAAGGCAAGAGAGACGCCGCCCTACACGGGGCAACACAGATGAGATGAACCGTCTGAGACAGGAAAACCAGCGACTGGCCGAGCGCGTCAGCGTGCTGGAGCGTATCGTCACCGATAGCGACTATCAGCTGAAACAGGAGTTTGCCGAGCTCAATCGCGGTGCTTAGGCTTTTGTCTTAGCTTAGTTTAACTTGGCTTTAGGCTTGGCTTAGTCCCAGGATTAGGCCCTGATTTAGACCCTGGACTAGGTAAGGCACCCAGCAATACCACAAGTTCTTTAGGGTTTTTCACTTGTGCCGCAGGCGGCAAATGGTTTTATAATGGCGGACTAAGGCAAATCGCTGTAAAAATCTTATATTCGAGACGATATGACCATTATATCCGCCATCAAACACACTTTCGTTGGCCTGTTTGCCCTGGCCAGCCTTTCGGGTTGTGCCAGCGCACTGTGCGACGCCCAGACCGACCACGCCACCAATCCGCTGCAGCGGGAGAATAACCGCCTGGAATGCCAGCGTCAGGTGATGAACGCCATGAACGAGCATGAACGCAAGAAGAGAAAAGAGAGTGACGCCCAGTTAAAGGCCTACTTGGACAAACACCTCAAAGACACCCACTAACTTAAGACGGGCGCCCTAAGCGCCCGCCTCCTGCTTCCTGCTTCCTGCTAACAGCCTTAATAAACAGCCATATACAAACGCCTGAAAGCGACTAACCTCAACAGCAGCTATGGGTATTAAATTTTTGCCGGTAGGCCCTGGGAGAGAGGCTGGTCAACTGAATGAACAGCTTACGAAAGGAGCTGACGTCTTCATAGCCGACCCGCTCGACAATCTGCTCCAGCGCCAACTCTGTGGTCTCTAGCAGCCGCTTGGCCTCATCGACCCGCAGACGCTGCATGTAACTGGCGGGCGTCTCGTTGAGGGCCTTCTTGAAGCGGCGGATCAGGGTTCGCTTACCCAGGGCAAACTTCTGCGCTATCTCATCGAGCAACCAGTTTTGATCTAGATTGGACTGCATCCACTGCTGAATCTTACTCACCAGCTCATCTTGATGCTGCTCAGGGGTGATCGCCATGGTCATGAAGGGCTGCTGGGAGATGCGGTTAGGATCTATGAGCAGAATCTTGGCCATCTGCTGCGCCAGCGCCTCACCCGCCAGCAAGCCCACCAGATGCAGGGCCAGACTCAGGTTAGAGGTAGTCGCCCCGGCGGTGTGAAACTGACCATCTGACACCACCAAAGAGTCCATACAGAGATTGACCCTAGCGAAGTTACGCTCAAACATCTGCGACAGCCACCAGACAGTGGTGGCCCGCCTGTTGTCCAGCAGCCCAGAGGCGGCCAGCATAAGGGTACCCGAGCAGTAGGCGGCGATGGGCTTGCCCGTCTCGGCATAAGCTTTTAACGGCCCAAGCAGGGGCGCAAAATCCTGGGAGTATTCCTTAAACTCCGCCTTGTTAGTCACGAAGGAAGATGCCAGCACCACGGCATCGGCCGCCTCTAGCTGCGCCGCGTCCTTTAACCCCGTGGCAGCGAGTTGAAAGCCCTGATTAGTGGTGATCGCCTTACCGTCGCCTGAGACGATATGGCAGTGAAACAGATCTTGGGTCGCCTCGGGATGCAGCCTGCGATAGAGGGCATTGGTAAAGCTGAACACATCGATCAGCCCCACTATGCCACCGGCCACCACGTTGCCCGCCGCCAGTATCATGATTGTCTTCATCTCAACCCCCTTGCCAAACTGTCACTTATCACCCTTATTTTGTCAATAATGACACTTTTGAGCCGTTTGTCGAGTTTTTATACTGACCCCATTGCAGATTTAACGACAAAGTGAAGGATTAAGCAGATGAACACACGGACACTACACCTGATGTTGAGCCTAAGTTACCTGGGCGTGAGCTGGACCTTGCTGCTGTGGCTGCACTTTACCACCCAGCCTAATCTCTTCGCCCATTTCATCGCCATCCCTAGCCTGCTGCTGTTTAGCGCCTTCAGCGCCCACCAGATCATCCGCAAGGGCGTCTGATACTAAGGTCAAGGCCACTGGCATAAAAAAGCCCGGCATAAGCCGGGCCTTTCCTTGAGTCGACAGGGCAAGCCAGCTTATTTCGCCTTAGGTCTGAAGGGCTTGATCACCGCCTCGTCGCACTCAAGATAGGGGCCTTCCATCAAATCGATGCAGTAAGGGATCGCCGGGAACACGGCATCCAGACACTCGCGGATCGACTTAGGCTTGCCCGGCAGGTTGACGATCAGGCTGTCGCCGCGCAGGCCGGCGGTTTGACGGGACAGAATGGCGGTAGGCACAAACTTGAGCGACTCGGCGCGCATCAACTCACCGAAGCCCGGCATCATGCGATCGCACACCGCCTCGGTCGCCTCAGGGGTCACGTCGCGCTTGGCCGGCCCTGTGCCGCCCGTGGTAACTATGAGGCAACAATCTTGCTGATCGGCCATCTTAATCAGGGTCTGCTCGATAACTGGCTGCTCATCGGGAATGACTTCATAGACAGGCTCCCACTCCGAGGTAAGGTATTCGCCCAAGACCTCGATGATCGCCTTACCGGAAATATCTTCATACACGCCGGCGCTGGCGCGATCACTGACTGTGACTATGCCTATCTTTGCTTTTGCCATTCCACTTTATCCTTTAGATGTTTGGGTCATGCGCGGCGCCAAGCGCCCCGCCAGGGTTGCGCCCTAAAATAACATATTTTGCCGATCGCTAAAGTGGCCCAAAAGAGATAAATGTGGGACGCAGGTCGAATATTAGCGACCTAAGGTGAGCCAAACAGGAAAACCGCCGTGCGGATCAGTGACAGCAGGCCAGGGTGTCCTCGAGTAGCTCGAGAAAAGCCTCACGACCGGCGAGCACCGCCTGCAGATCGCCGCGGCGGGCATCGGCCTCCAGCTGACGGGCAAGCTCCACCAGCGCCGTCATGCTGAGGTTGCTGGCAGCCCCCTTGATGGCGTGGACGCTGGAGCGAATAGCGCTGCAATCGGCCGCCGCAATCCCCTCGATAAAGGCCTGCCTATGAGCCTGCATCTCCTCGACAAACACCTGCAACACCTCATCCAGCAGCGCCTCATCGCCGGACATGAGTGCCAGGGCGCTGTCGCGATCGAACAGCTGATTGGAAACCTCGACTGCGGCAGCTACCTCTTCGGCATCCGGGTCATGGCCCAGTGCCGCCTCATAGTTTTGCTGGCTCAGGGAGAACCAGCGATAGAGACACTCTTTCAGGACACTAAGCACCAGCGGCTTGGTCAGGTAGTCGTCCATGCCCGCCCGCACGCAGTGCTCCCTATCGCCCTTCATGGCGTTGGCCGTCAGGGCGATGATGGGCAGGGCACAGAACTGGCTGCCCCCCAGCCCCTCGCGAATCGCCGCCGTCGTCTGGAAGCCATCCATCTCCGGCATCAGGCAATCCATCAGGATCAGCTGATAGGGATTCCCCTGCTGCGCAGACAGGAGTGCCAGCGCCTCGCGGCCATTACCCGCCACATCCGCCTCTACCCCCAGCTGGTGAAGCATGCCGAGGGCCACCATCTGATTGACCTTGTTGTCTTCCACCAGTAACACCTTGGGCTTGTCCGGCATGCTGGATTCCACAATCGGCTCTATGGCAGGCTCGACCTCCTCCTCATCGGCCCGATCCGATAGGGCACGGATCAGCTGGCGAATATTCAAAGGCTTACCTAGGTGTGGCACCCTGGGTTCCAGCTTCTCAAACTCTATCTGTTGCCAATAGGAGAGCAGAGGCAGGACTCTGATCTGCTGACGCTCCACCAGATCACGCCAGGCATCCAGCTCCTCGACAAATGCCTCCCGCGGTGGGGCAAAGCTGTAGATGATCACGTCCGTCTCAGGGATGGCATCCCCCTCTTCCAGGTAGCTCACCCTGGCGCCCCAGCTAGTGAGCAACTCGCCCAGCATGCGCTCAAACGCGCCTAGCTGACCCATGAAGGTTACCCGCTCGGGCGACAAATTGGCGCGCCAATCTGTCATCTTGTCGCTATCGGCCAGCTGCTGGGTCAGGGTAAAGCTGAAGATGCTGCCCACCTCCTGCTGACTCTTGACCTGGATCTCACCCCGCATCAACTCGCACAGACGCTTGGCGATGGAAAGACCCAACCCGGTGCCGCCGAACATGCGGGTGGTGGAACTGTCCACTTGAATGAAGGGGTTAAACAACATGGCCAGCTTCTCTTTGGCTATGCCTATACCTGTATCTTCCACCTCGCAGGAGAGCATCACCTCGCCCGACTCGCTCAGACGATTCGAGAGTCGCAAGGCGATCCACCCCTCCTCGGTAAACTTGATGGCATTGCCCACCAGATTCACCAATATCTGACGCAGACGACTGGGGTCGCCGACCACATAGCGATACTGCAGCTGGGTGATATCCACAAACAACGGCAGGTGGCGCTCCTCCAGTTTGAGGGACACTGACTGGACGAAGAGATCCAACAGCTCCACCAGGTCAAACTCGATCGCCTCTATCTCAAACTTGCCCGACTCTATCTTGGAGAAATCCAGAATATCGTTGAGCAGCGACAGCAGCGAGTCGGCGCTGGCCGAGGCCACATCCACATAGCGCTTCTGCATCGGCGATAGCTGGGTCTCCCCCAGCAGCCCCAGAATGCCTATGACACCGTTCATCGGGGTGCGGATCTCATGGCTCATGCAGGCGAGGAAATCCTCCTTGGTCTTGGCGGCAACCTCAGCCTTCTCCCGCGCCTCCGACAGCGCCCAGTTACTAAACTCCATCTCCTGGGCGTAGGTTTCTATCTTGCGCTCGTTAAGCTTCATCCGGGTCAGGTCTTCGACACAGATGAAATAGCCCTCTACCTGACCATCGTCGCCCACGTCCGGCACATAGGTGATATGGAAGAATCTGGGGGCCTGATCCGCATCTATGGTCTCCGCCTCAAACACCTGCTTGTTGCCCGCCAGCACACCTTGCTGATAGGGCTTTATCAACTGGTAGACATCTGCGGGCTGAACCGCCTCCACCGTCTGATCCAGCACCTCCTCTTCGGTCTTGCCGAGCCACTGCAGATAGTGTTGGTTGATGAAACGATAGCGGCTCTGGGCATCCACATAAGCCAGCTGAATGGGGATCACGTTAGTGATGTTGTCGATATAGCGCCGGGACTTTTGCAGCTCAAGCTGCTTCTGATTACGGGCGCTAACGGCCTCGTTGTAGCTGTTGACCAGCACGCCGAACTCATCTTCGCTGTCCAGGCGTATGGTCTTCTGACCACCGAAGGCCTCTATCTGACGCCGGATACGACGAATGGGATCCAGCAGCACCCTGTGCTGCACATAGAGGTTAACCGTGAGCAGTATGGCAAAACCAAGCAGCAGGATACTCACGTAGTGGATCAGCTCCTCGGAACTGTAGGCCTCTATCTCGCTAGCATCGTACCTGACATAGAGCACATAGGCCCTAAGGCGCTGCAACTCGGGGGAGATCAGATACAACTGCTGCACCTGATGCACTATGCTGCCCTGGCGCCAGACCTCCTTGGAACTGTGTTTATCGCTGACCTGACTAACCATCTCCGCCAGTTCCGGGGCCAGGCTGGTCGACAAGGAACTGCCTAGATACTGCCCCAGATTATCGGCCACTATCTGTTTCTCCCGGGGATCGAACAGCACCAGACGCTTGATACTCCCCTGAGCCGCAAGGCCATTGATCACCCTGCGCATGTTGCTAAAGTCTGTACTGGCCTCCAGGGCGAGTCGCAGCGACACAGACACCTGGGCGATCTCATAGTCGACCTGTTGCTGGGTACGCTCGGTCATCTCGTCATAGTAATAGAGGGCGATAAGGCCAGAGATGATCAGGGCGCACACTAAGGTCGCCAGATTCAGCTTGTAGACTATGCCCTGGGCAATCTTGTCCCTATAGTGACGCCACATAGGCTAAGGTGCCCGATAGAAGAGATTGTCGACATGACGGCAATCGGACTCGATCGCCTCAATCTTGACCAGGGTCTCGCAGACGCTATAACCCAACTGGGTCAACTTATCGCCCTGGGCAAACAACTTGCGTTGCTCCTCACCGCTTAGCAACTTGAGATCCGCCAGCGCCCCCTTGAATTCTGCCACCTGCAGCCCTTCACGTTTAGCCATGATGGCCATCGCCTCCTCGGGATCCTGCTGCATATAGTCCATCGCCAGCTGCCAGGCCTGACGGATCTGCTCCACCAGTTGTGGATGCTCGGCCAGGACGCTGGAGGAGATCGACAGGGTATCTAACACCTCCTCGGGGATCTCCTTGGTAGAAAACAGCTGGCGATAGGCGCCGCTGGACTGTATCTCCACCGAATAGGGCGGATAGGTCACCATGGCGGCAATCTTGCCTATGGCCAGGGCACTCGCCGCCGCCCCCTGCTCCACATTGATCACCTTCACATCGTCTATGTTCATCTTGTGCTGCCTGAGGGCCCGCTCCAGCACGAAGATCCCTAAGGAGCTGACCTCGCAGCCAATAGTTTCGCCCCTGAGCGCCTGCATATTCTCGAACGCGTCGGGCGCGATAATCACGTCGCCACCGTCAGAGTAGTCCGCCAGCAAGACGATCTTAATCGGCTTGCCCCCCAGGGGCACCACCTGAATCGCCTCTATCATGGTGCTGGCGAAACCATCCACATAGCCGGTTAAGTAGGCACGCTGGGCATCGGAAAGGGTCGACACCTGTACCAGCTCGATATTGGCGCCCACCTGCTGAAAGAAACCCTTCTGCTTGGCCAGATAGAGGAGTTCGTAGCCGGGCCAGGGGTTGATGGCGATGGTAATTGGTTCTTCGGCCTTCTTCGGCCCGCAACCGACCAAGAATACAGCGAGTAACGACAGCAATAGCCCAGAAATGATTCCCTTAATCATTTGTTGTTCTTCCTTAATCATGTTCTACCGTCAGATAGGCACCATCCTGATAACAGACCACACAGTTGCGCCCATCGGCCTTAGCCTTGTACACGGCCTCATCGGCCAACACCAAGAGGTGGGAGAGATCGGCATTCTGGGGATTGGCGGTCACCACACCGAAGCTGCCGGTCACCTCCAGCCCCATGGGATTGAGGCGCGCCAGTTGCCGGCGCACATCCTCTGTCTTCTCTCTGGCGATATCCAGGCCGCACTCCATCAGGATGACAAACTCCTCGCCCCCCATGCGCGCCACCAGATCTTCCTTACGAAAGCTCTCCTGCAACAGCTTGGCCACCGCCTGCAGCACGAGATCGCCGATATGATGGCCGTTAAAGTCGTTGATCTTCTTGAAATGATCCAGATCCAGCATCACGATGGAGAGCTCTTTCTGATGACGCACCATGGAGGAGAGGCTCTGGGCGGCACACTCGGCGAGGAAATGACGGTTATAAAGTCCGGTGAGCTGATCGTGCAGCGCCATGAATTTAAGCTTGTCGCTGTGTTGCTTGAGTTGAATATGGGTGCTGACCCTGGCACGCACAATCGCCGGGCGGATCGGCTTGGTGATATAGTCCACCGCGCCGATTTCCAGCCCCTTCTGCTCGTCATCGTCGGAGTCTTTGGCGGTAACGAAGATAATGGGGATCTCGGCGGTCTCGGGGTCGGCCTTCAGCTGGCGACACACCTGGTAGCCATCCATGCCGGGCATCAAGACATCCAGCAAGATGATGTCGGGTTTCTGCTTGGCGACCCTGAGGCACTCTTCGCCACTCTCGGCGGTCCATACCTGAAACATCTCCTTCAGACACTGCCTCATGATCAGCACATTGGTCTTCACATCGTCAACCACCAGCACTACAGATTGTTCTTCCATGCAATCCCCTAATCAGCCATGAGCAATTAGCCGCAATGTTTCAAATGGATAGAGATATTTTTAAGTGTAGCAGAAAGGATTTTTTCATCCGTAAATCCCATCACTAACATCACAGATGTCACGGCAGATGGCAAGCGATGGCTATTAGAAGAATACGAGGGACAACAGATGAAACTGGAGAAAAGAAAAAGGGCCATCAGGCCCCTTTTTTTAAAATCATGAATGCTTAGAAGCGATAGGTTAAGCCGATAACCGACTTAGTTTCCCAATCAGTCGCACCATTAGCATAAGGCACAGCCTGATCCGCTTCTTCGCGGCCAACCTTAACATAAGCCGACAGGTTGTCGATGAACTCATAGCCGGCAACGGCGAACACGTTACGGGTATTTGAGTTAACACCTTCGAAACGATCACGTATGTACGAAGCCTCGACACCGGCGAATAAGCCATTATCGAACTGGTAACCTGTACCCACCTCGGCGCGATACTCTTTAACAGTTGAATCTACAATCACTTCGGCACCATTGCCTGTGATATCCATAGGTGCAGCACCATAGACCTTGATGCGATCTTTACGCATCGCGCGGCCTTCGGCATAGGCATAGAAATTCTCGAAGTTTGTCTCTACACGCAGACCACCACCGAAAGAACCATCGTTGAAACGCTTATCTTCATATTGGGTCTCAACTGACGCAAACGGGATCACAGACACGACGCCGAAGTTGAAATCATAGCCAATTCTGGCTTCCAGGTTAGTCGACTTGTCTTGAGTGGTATGCTCAGCCTCTACCTTACCGGTAAAGCCGTTTAGCACGTCGGCGTTAGCCGCACCGGCAGATAACGCAAGTAATGTAGCAACAACAATAGCTGACTTTTTCATGTATATTCCCCATATCTATATTTTGATGAATGTCTCTCACGAGCATCAAACCTTGGCTCGTCAGATGGGGGCCATTTTCCTTGCGACTTTCGCAAATATTGAATTAGAAACTATTCGATATTCAAATACATCAATATCTACCAGCTGTACCACAACACAAGCCACACCAAACAAAAAATAACAGTTTCAAAGCCTTACAATGCAGCACCAATCTGCGATGCAATTTTGAGCAGAGTTCTAAAACGGGTGGGAAAAAAATCTTAGGGGGCGCTCTGTCAGCTTAGGTTCAGGAAACTCACGCCATCAAAGTTCAAATTCGCCCCTATGAGCCTGAAAAACCCCCGCCTTCAACCCACGAATTGCCATTAATCAGTGACTCAATGACACCCAAGCTGCTCGCCATCTGACGCTCAGCCTAATTTTTATGGCTAGAAATGAAGGACTTGAGATGTGAAAAGGCCACATACATAAGCCAAGCAACGGCTAAGCGGAGCAATCTGCAAAGATGAGCAGCCTGAGACGGCTAAACAAAGACAACGGCGCGGCAAGCACACTGAAAAATAAGGAGAGATAAAGGGGCAAGCAAAGACAGCAGGTTTAAGCGCCAGAAGACTCGAGGCGCTCACCCTGCCGCCAGAGGTTATCTTTCACACTCGTCGACACGAGAATGGTAAGGGTCGTCGTCGGCAAGACAGAGTCTGTCGGCCTGAAGTTGACCCTGCTTCTGCTCCGCCTGCTCGGCCTTCTTCTGCGCCTCGAACTTAGCCAGGCGCTCGTCGAGCGCACGCTCGATAACATCGTGATTGAGCTCGATGCAGTCATAGTCGCCGGCGGCACATTCCCACTCGGCACGCACGGGTTGGCTGGCAATAATCGACAGCATAAGCGCAACCATCAGGCTACCCAGCACGCCCACCAGCTTAGAGCGACGCTGCTTGAGTAGCGGCAATTCGGGCAATAGGAATTGCTCTACGCCGCCGACGGGTTCACACACTTTATTTAAATTGGCCATAGGAATTACCTCTTGTGCTAATCAAAAATGACTTACCAGGCCCCACCGACCTGTAAATAAAGGGTCCACTCTTCTGGCCCCTTGGCGATATCCATCCCGGTGCGCAGCCCAAGCTGGCGCGCCAGCAGGTAACGAAAGCCCACCCCCTGGGTCTTGAGCCAGGGGCTATCGGCAAAACGCTCGTCTGCCATCACCGCCTTACCGGCTCCGGCAAAGCCCAGCAGGGTCCAGCGATCGTCGAGGTCATAACTCACCTCGACCTCTCCCAGGGCGGTGTCATCCCCCTGATAGCGCATCGCCGGCATGCCGCGCATTTCTAGGTAAGGCAAGGCGTAGAAGGGGGCATCGCCCGAGAGCGACTTGGCATCCAGACGCATATTGACGCCCCACTTGGCACTTAGCCTGTGATAGGCATGCAGGTAGGCGCTGTCGGTGCGATAGTCAAAATCGCCGCCGAGTCGTTTGTCGTGCTGGGTACTCTTCAGCCGCGCCTTGATACCGCTGCGGGGCGAGAAATGGTTATCTGTGCTGTCGTAGGTGAGCTTGAGGCCCAGGGCGCCATCGCTATCGACCATGGCACTCTCCTGGTTGAGCGGATGCTCGCCGCCCAGGTCGAACTCGGCCTCGGATCGGGTATAGCTATATTCGCCGCCGAGGAAGAAGTTGCTCTGTCCCAGGCGTACATCGATATCCTGAAACAGGTGCCAGCCTTGCAGCGAGAACCCCATGGCCGGGGCGTCGATCCCCGTGTAGGCCTTGAGCCTGAGATCGGCGGCGAAGATGCCACCCAGATAACGCACCCTGTCTTCCAGCCAGTTACCCGAATGAAACAGGCCACCCAGCTTGGTGCCGTTATTGGTGCCGGCGGCCACCACGCCTGTGACGCTCGGCGGGATCTCGGCCACGGCCAAGGGGTCTTCGAGCCGCTTCTGCCTTTGCGACTCGGACTCATGGAAGAACAGCAGGGCGGCACCGCCGCCCACCCCTACCGCAGGCTCGGTGATCAGAATCGGCACAGGCATGAAGCCGTGGGCGTTGTTGAGGATCCACTGACTGGCATCGACACGGCCATCGGTGGGATCCTTAAACTGATCGGTAAAGCCTGCCTGACTAGCACCGGCTAACAGGCTCAGGCTGAGTGCTAACAGGCTGGGGTAGCTGGGGGTTGCCATAATCTTCTGCCTCGGGAGTTGGGATGACCTTAGCGAGAAACCCTTTCGTTGCTAAGGTCTATGCGGGAAGCGCATTCTGTTAATAACCGTTGATGATGGCGTCATCTATGATCGCATCTTCGATGTAAGCGTCTTCGATCTCTTGCTCTATGATGGCGTCTTCAATGTCTTCGAGGTCACGCTTGCAGCGCTCGCGTTTCACCTCGCCTTCCACCAGGCCGTCGATCGCACCTATGGCACCCCCTATGGCCGCACCACGCTTGGCGCCTTCACCACCATCGGCGATGGCCCCGGCGGCTGTGCCTATGAGGCCACCTTCGATGGCACCGGCCACCACATCGCCCAGGGTGTCGTCACAGTAATCGGCCATGGCGAAACCAGAAGCCGCACTCAGGGATAAAGCGAGTAACAAGGGTTTGATTTTCATCTTATGCTCCGAATCATGCTGTTAATGTCGAGGTCATGATAAGAGCAAAAAGCGAATAGCTTTAGTTAGCTATTATTCGATTTGGTAATAGGTTGGTGAGGATGCGCAAAGCGCGAGGCCTTAGCCCCGCGACGCGTAGAAAAATTTCTCGTAGAGGTAGGTGTAGCAGTAGTTGAAGACCAGGTAGAAGACCACGAAGCCGATATCCAGCCAGAAGGCCTGCCACAGTGAGATGGACAGATAGGCCGCCATGATGGGCACAGAGATAAACAGTAAACCCAGCTCAAACAACAGGCTGTGCCAGACTCTGTCTGCCATGGATTTCACCATGGTCGACTTGAAGTAGACCATGGCCTTGTCGAACATCAGGTTATAACCATAGTTCCAGGCCGCTGCAATCAGCGACATGCCAATGGCCAGGGCCAACAAGGCACGAGAATCGACCGAGGTCAGCCAGGCCCCCAGGGGCACGGCTAACACCATGGCCCCCAGCTCGAACCCTACTAGATACCTGATGCGATCGAATCTCGTCTTATGTTGCATGATAACCCCCTGCGCCCACTTGGCAGCAGAATAAAGTGTTCTCCAACCGGCAACGCCGTCAGCCAAAACATTGATACGCCGGCGGAGAACATAAACCTTAAGCCGTCACTTCAGTCGCCTTGGGTGAGCGTCTTAGCTCACGCAGGCGTTGCAGTGCGATGAAACAGATAGGTACCAGGAGACAGCCGATCACAGTGGCAATCAACATGCCGCCGAAGCTGGCAATACCCAGGGCGTTACGGCTGGCTGAGCCCGCCCCCGAGGCGATAACCAAAGGCAATACCCCAAGGATGAAGGAGAAGGCCGTCATCAATACCGCTCGCAGACGCAGGGCAATCGCCTGCTTTGCCGCCTCCATGATGGAGAGCCCCTTCTCTTCACGCAGCACCTTGGCAAACTCGACAATCAGAATCGCGTTGCGACTCGCCATACCTATGAGCAGTACCAGGCCCACCTGGGTGTAGAGGTTGATACTGCCACCGGCCAGGGCGGTGAAGCCCAGGGCACCAAACAACGCCGTCGGTACACAGAGGATAATCGCCAGTGGGATCATCCAGCTCTCGTACTGCGCCACCAGGAATAGATAGGTGAACAGCAGCGCCAGGGCGAACAGGATAGGCGCCGAATCGCCCGCCTGTAGCTCCTGATAGGTCATGCCCGTCCACTCGTAGGCGTAGCCCTGTGGCAGGCTGGTGTCGGCAATCTGCTCCATGGCGGCGATGGCCTCACCCGAGCTATAACCGTCGGCCGGAATGGCAATCACCTGCGCCGTGTTGTACAGGTTGTAGCGGGCGGTGTTGTCCGACCCCACCAGCGGCTTGTAGGCGGCGAAGCTCGACAGCTTGACCATCTCACCAGACACGGCGCGTACATAGATCTGCTCCAGGTCTTTCTCTTGCGAGCGGTAAGATTGCTCCGCCTGCAGGTTTACCTGATAGTTCTTACCGAACTTAGTGAAATCATTGACATACATATTGCCCATCATGGCAGACAGCGTGCTGTTGACCTCATTAAGATCGACCCCCAGCACCATCGCCTTGGCCCTGTCCACATCCAGATAGAGCTGTGGCACGTTGGCACTATAGGTTGTGAAGGCCATGGCGATCTCGTCGGCATCGTTGAGCGCCGCCAGATAGCCATCCAGCGCGGGCGCCATCTGCTCGACGCTGCGACCGCTGAGATCTTCCACCTGCAGGGTCAGACCGCCGGCATTACCCAGGCCAGGAATGGCTGGCATAGAAAACGCCATGCCGGTGACATCTTTGTTCTGGTCGATAATCGCCTGCACCTGAGCCACCAGCGCAAACTCTGAGGTTGCTGCGCTTTGACGCTCGTTCCAGTCGTCCAACACCACGATCATCATGCCCGAGTTGGAAGAGGAGGCACCCTTGAGCAGGCTATAGCCCTTGGCGGCCACCACATGCTTGACCCCTTCGAGGGCACTGACCTCGCTGATCATCTCATCGACCATCTTGTCGGTTCTATCCAGCGACGAGGCTTCCGGTAGGTTCATGTCTACCATGAATGAGCCCTGATCTTCGGCCGGGATGAAGCCCTTAGGCATGTTGTCGCCCAGCAGATAGATTGCGCCCATCAGCAGAGCCAGCAGCGCACCCGATAGCATCAGACGCTTACCGAAGAAGCCTACCGACGAGACATAACCATTGGTCAGTCTGTTGATGAATTGGTTGAACCAGGCCAGCGGGCCACGTGTCTTAGGCGCCTCGTGACGCATCAAGGCGGCGCACAGGGCTGGCGTAAGGGTGAGAGCCACCACGGTCGAGATCACTGTCGATACCGAGATAGTCACACCGAACTGCTGATACATCTGGCCCACCAGACCGGGCGCGAAAGAGACAGGGCCAAACACCGCCAATAGCACCAGTGCCGAGGCGATCAACGGGGCCGTCACCTCCTTCATCGCCTTGGAAGTTGCCGTCTTGGCATCGAGATGCTCCTCGCTCATCAGGCGCTCGACGTTTTCGATCACCACGATGGCCGCATCCACCACCACACCGATAGCCAAGATCAGGCCGAACATGGAGATGGTGTTGATATCTATCCCCATGGCCGCCATCACCACGAAGGTGCCGATGAGTGACACGGGAATGGCGATCGAGGGGATCAGGGTCGCGCGCCAGCTCTGCAGGAAGAGGAAGGTCACGACAACCACCAGGCCGATGGCGATATAGAGGGTCTCAAACACCTCATCCATAGACACCTCAATAAAGGTGGTGGAATCGTAGCTGATCACATGCTCCATATCGGCAGGGAAACGCTGACTGAGACGCTCCATCTCGGCGCGTACCCCTTCGGCAACCTCGAGGGCGTTGGCACCCGGTGCCTGATAGATGGCCAGGATAGGGCTCTCATTCTTGCCGTAGGTAGCCATGGCAGAGTATTGCTCCGCCGCCAGCTCGACACGGGCCACGTCTTTTAGTGTGATGAAACCTGCCTGGTTGTCGGCGCGCAGTATGATGTTTTCAAACTCCTCGACATCCACCAGACGACCCTGGGTCTGAATCGTGTATTGGAACACCTGGTTACCGGATGAAGGACGCTCGCCCAGCTTACCGGCGGCAACCGTGGTGTTTTGTGCGCTGATGGCAGCGGCCACATCGTTAGCGGTGATCGCCTTGGCGGCCATCTTCTCTGGGTTAAGCCAGACGCGCATCGAGTAGTTCTGCTCACCGATCACCTGCACCTTACCCACACCTTTCACCCTCAGCAGGGCATCTTTGATGTTGAGCGAGGCATAGTTAGACAGGTAGAGATTGTCGTGGCTGCCGTTGGGCGAGTAGGTGTTGACCGTCATCAAGATGGAGTTAGCCACCTTCTCGACCGTCACCCCCTGACGCTTAACCTCTTCGGGTAACTTGGCCATCGCCTTGTTGACCCGGTTCTGCACCAGCACCTGGGCCTTGTCGGGATCTGTGCCGATGGCAAAGGTTACATAGGCCAGGTAGGTGTTATCGTTGTTCGACTTGGACTCGATATAGATCATGTCCTCGACGCCGTTTATCTCCTGTTCGATCACCGAGGCGACCGTGTTACGTATGGTGTTATGGTCGGCACCAGGAAACACGGCAAACACCTCGATAGAGGGCGGCACTATGCTGGGAAATTGCGATACTGGCATTCTTGCCAGACTGAGTAAGCCAGCCAAGGTCAGCACAATCGAGAGTACGATGGCGAACTTGGGGCGATTAATGAAGAAATCGGCCATGAGTTGTTACCCCTTCTTGGCTAGGGCTACAGGCTGTTGCACGTCGACTTCGACGCCAGCTCGCACCGACTGAAGGCCACTGAGGATCACGCGCTCACCGGCTTGCAGACCATCCTGCACTATCCAGGAATCCGCCTGACGCAAGCCCAGCTTGACGTAACGGGCCTCGACCACATTGTCTTGGTTAACGGTAAACACATAGCGACCGCCCTGATCTTCCTGCACCACGGCCTGAGGCACCACCAGCTGTTGCTGGGCTACCTGTTGACGCGACGACACAGAGACGAATTGGCCAGGTACCAGCAGGCCTTCTGGGTTAGGGAAGGTGACGCGAAAACGGATAGAACCGCTGCGACTGTCCACATGGTTGTCGATGAAGTCGACCTCACCCTTGTGGTGATACAGGGTGCCGTTGGCCAGGGTCAGCGCCATCTCGGGCGACGCTATCTCCTCACCCGCCTGCACACGTTGCTGCAGGTCATTGAGATACTGCTTCTCATCCAGCTTGATATCCACATGCATGGCGCTGCTGCTCACTAGAGTGGTCAGCGGCTCGACATCAGGGCCAACCAGGGCACCGACACTCACGCGGCTGTCGCTCATCACACCGTCGAAGGGGGCAAAGATGCGGGTATTTTCCAGGTCCAGCTGGGCATAGCTGAGCGCCGCCTTGGCGCTTTGCACCTCGGCCTTCATGCCGAGAAGCTCGGCTTCGATCTGCTCGACCTCCAGGCTGCTCAGGGCATCTTGCGTCAGCAGGGCCTGGGCCTTCTCATGTTTCTTCGCCTGTAGCATCATCTGCGCCGTTTTCTGCGCCAGGTTGGCCTCCAGGCGGGCGACCTCGGCCTGAAACGGCTTAGGGTCTATCTCAAACAGCAGATCGCCCTTCTTAACCTGGGCGCCATCGGTATAAACCTGGCTGATCAGGTAACCGGAGATCTTTGGCAAGATCTCCACCTGGTCGACCGCCTGGGTCTTACCCATGAACTGTTCGGTGAGTTGGATCAGCTGAGGTTGCATAACCTGCACTGTGACCTTGGGTTGTTCGGTGAACTCCCCGTCGACTTCGGCTTGCTGCGAACAGGCAGCGAGTAGAAGTGGGAGGGAAATCGCAATAAGTTTGGCTGACGTACCCATAATGACCTCTTCTCAAGCATCGACACTCATGTGCCACAAACGATTAAATTACGGCCACTATACAGAGGAGTTTTTAATACTTTTAACTAGGTATTATTAGGTTATCGAATGGGTTTGGGGCGGGGGTAGCGAGGATGGATGACACCACATCTATTCGAAATAAAGATGGTTATTAATTAACCTAAGCAGGATTGTTAATAGATAATGGCCTCACCAACAGCAAGGTACAATATCGAGGTCATCATGTTTAACAAAAACGCTAACCTGGGCAAAATGGATCAATTCATGTCAGTGATCACCGCCGGCGCCATCATTAGCCTATTTGTGGTTTACGAGTCGTTATTCGGCCAGGACCTGGCCATTCAGCAAGTGGTTATCGAGCTGCTGAGACACTAATAGGCTGTCTCAGCTACCAAGCCTCAGCCGCTCGCGTGGAAAATTAACGCTTGAGTAGGTCGATAAAGAAACTCTTTGCCGGGCCCTGCTGCGCGGTCGACTTCCATAGCAGATCGACTGTCGTCAAGCCGGCCTCTTTCTCGATCACAGGCTTGAAGGTAGAGAGTGTGCCTATGGCCGCCTTCTCTTCATACATGCTCAAGGGGATGATCCCCCAGCCGATGCCCTGCTCCACCAGACGTATCATGTCATCCAGATCCGACGCCTCCCAGGTTTCCTGAGACACACGCCCAAGCTTCGCCAGATACTCATTTTGCAACATACTTGAACAGACGATCTGCCGCTCGATGATCAACATCTCGCTGTCTACCGCCTCCAGGTCCGCAAACTTATAGTCGGGGCTACAGATACACACCCACTCTATACGTGCAATACCGACAAAATCGAGATTCTCAGGTACCGCCTCGGACATGATATTAAAGCCGACATCGACCTCATCGGCTTCGATCGCCCGATTAAGGCGGTTGCCAATTAGCTTGACCAGCTTGACCCGGGTGAAGGGAAACTTCTCCGCCATCTTCTCCAACGCCGAGTCAAATACAGACATGGGCACCAGAGGGTCGGCGCCGATGACCAGCTGATCTTCGACCTCTTCGATCACTCCCTTGGCATAACTCTCCATACGAGTCGCCTGGCGCATGAGCACCTTGGCCTGGTGATAGAGTCGTTCACCCTGCTCGGTAAGCTGTGGATACTTAGTGCTGCGGTCAAACAGCTCGACCCCGAGATCCAGCTCGAGATTATTCACCCCTATGCTGACCGAGCTCTGGCTCTTGCCTATGTGTCTGGCGGCGGCCGAAAAGGAGCCTTTCTCTACGGCGGCTATAAATGCGTTGAGTTGTTCTAGATTTAACATTTGCGACCTATTCGATTACAAGATACTTACTAACTCTAGTTATTAAAGCTCATCGGAGATACTAACGCCAGTACATTTTACAACCAAGACTAGAGATCAAGACTATGAGCAAATTAATCGCAAAAACCTCAATCATAGCAGTCGCCACCTGTGCCCTGCTGTCACTAAACGCCATGGCCGCCGAGGCGCCAGCCGAAGAGAAAGTCAACTATGGTGATCCAACCGCCAGCTTCAGCACAGTGGGCGTGTCCACCAGCAAAGATGTTGACCAGATCTCCGGCATGATGGGTGTTGGCAACAACATGTATCAGTTGGATCTGAACCGCGACAAGAATACCGGCGACTTCAGCGGCCGCGGCCGTTACTTCCATATCACAGATGGCCTGGGTTACTCGGTGGATGTGATTGGCGATGCCGACACTCAGACGCTACTTGGTGGCCTGATGTACAAGTTCCAACTGAGCGACAACGTCTCCATCTTCCCCATGCTGAGCCTGGGTGGTACCCAGACCAAGCGTCCACTGGAGAACGACAAGTATGACCGCAGTAGCCTGGTGCAGGCCGGTGTCTATGCTATGTATGGTTTCGACGCGGGTCACTGGCTCTACGCCAACCCTAAGAGCACCTACCATGTGAAGAACGAGTCCTTCATCAACCAAGTCGAAGTGGGTGGTGGCTTTATGGTGACCGACAACATCTCTGTCGGTGCCAAGGTGGAATACACCGCCGCCTTCGATACCCCTCAGGGCCGCATGAAGGAAGATACTGTGACCTGGTTACAGGCCAACTACTACTTCTAAGCAGAAGCATGACAGCCACCTAATGAGGTGGCTGTTTTTTTATGCCATGGAAACCCTGCCAACTATGGCTGCTTGAGCCGACTATTGTTGTAGATGGCAGGCATGATCAGTAGCAGAGTGATCAGCAGGAAGATCACCAGCTCGAACAGCACCCACTCCTTGAGCAGCACAGCCGGGGCGAGCGCGGCACCGATAGACTGGGCCGCCACCGCCAGACGAATCGCATGCCCCTCAGGATCAGCCTCGGATATCACCCCCATGAAGAAGGGCAATAGGAAGTTCCACATAAACATGAAACAGCTCACCGCCACAAAATAGACCAGTGGATCCCGGGTCGAAAACAGCAAAACGATGGCGATGCTTTGCCCCAACACCCCAAAGGTGATCACCCGCTGCCGATTGCCATATTTAGCCAACAGCGAGGCGCTCACCGCGCCGAGCAGGCTAAACAGGGTACCGATCGCCAGTATCACCCCCTGATCTATCTCGCTGATGCCGATGCGGGTCGCCACCACGCTCAGCATGGACCAGGCACCGGAATTGGCCAACATGATCATCAAAATGGCAAACAGCGCGGTATAGAGAAACACCTTACCCGTCTTCACCCCTTGAATCACCGGCATCTGCTGCGCCCGGGTATCCACCGGCAGCAACACCATCAACAGGCAGAAGCCTGCTAACAGCACCAGGAGACCATCGAATCCCCCTTGCAGCCTCAGCTGAGGATAGAGGAGAAACAGCAGGCCACTGTAGAGCATCTGCATGGCGATCGCCCGGCCGAAGGCGGCATCGGGCAGCTTGTCACGGGACAGGGTATCGAAGCAGCGGACGATCAAGATGCCGGCGAGGAAACCGGCGGCGAAACGCAAGACGACAAACCACTCCACCTCGGAACAGAGAGCGCTACCAAAGTGAACAAGCGCCAGGGCCAGGAAGACGCCGCGCTCCGAAATCAAGTTCATTCGCTGCCAGAAGAAACAGCAGATTGAAGCCAGCGAGAAACCGATGAGTTCTATGGTGGCCACATAGGTGAGCGTCAGCACAGGCTCGGCGAACTGCCGGGAGATCACATCGAAGTAGATGGGCAATAACAGGAAGACGCTAGACGCCACCGACATCTTAACGCCGGCATACAGACTAAAGCCCCCTCTGGATGTAGACAATACCCACTCTCCTCAGCCAAAACGACCATGACCTCTAGTTAAGTTTATTCATGATCTCGCGAAAAAACCTGTTAAACAGGTAAGTTACCGCCAGCGAGCGCAAAAGCCCAGCCAATATTCGCGTCAAAGGAGGAGAATGTGAGGGCGCGCGCCAACTACACCGCCTGACCGACGGCGACGCCCGATGCCCAGGCCCACTGGAAGTTGAAGCCGCCGAGCCAGCCGCTGACATCCATCACCTCACCGGCAAAATAGAGTCCGGGAACCTTCTTGCTCTGCATATCCTTGGAAGAGAGTTCATTGGTGTCCACGCCACCCAGGGTCACCTCCGCGGTACGATAGCCTTCGGTGCCATTCATCAGCAGCTGCCAGTTGTGGAGATTGTCCACAACCTGATCGCGCTGAGCATGCACCAGCTGATTAAGCGCCATATTGAGCAGCGCCTCGTCGAATAGCACCTCGACCAGACGTTTCGGCAGCCACTGCGACAGGGTATTGCGCAGGCTCTGCTTGGGATGCTGCTCCTGGGCCTCACTCAATGCCTGGGCGGCGTCGAGCTGGGGCAGCAAGTTGATCGAAATACTCTCACCCGGCTGCCAGTAATTGGAGATCTGCAAGATAGCCGGCCCCGACAGGCCTCTGTGGGTAAACAGCAGTGCCTCGCTAAACTGGGTGCCATCTTTGGCGGTAATGGTACTTGGCACTGCGATACCCGACAGGGGTTCGAACTTCTGTTTCTGCTCGCTGTGCCAGGTAAAGGGCACTAGGCCCGCGTGAGTCGGCAACACCTTGAGACCAAACTGCTCGGCGATCTGATAGCCGAAAGGCGAGGCCCCGAGCTTGGGCATGGATAGCCCGCCGGTTGCCACCACCAGCGACTCACAGCGGTATTCACCCTTGCTGGTCTCCAGCCTGAAAAGACCGTCATCCTGCTTGCTGATAGCGAGAATATCGGTTCTGAGCTGCACCTGAGCGCCCGCCCATTCGCATTCGGTCAGCAGCATGGTGACAATCTCTTTGGCCGAGTCGTTACAGAACAGCTGACCATGATCTCGCTGGTGATACTCGATGCCGTGGCGCTCCACTAGCTCGATAAAATCTTGGGACGAGTAGCGCGCCAGGGCCGACTTGACGAAGTGGGGATTGGCACAGATAAAGTTAGCCGGCTCCACTTTTTGATTGGTGAAGTTACAGCGGCCACCGCCACTGATTAAGATCTTGCGTCCCGCCTGTTTGCCGTTATCTAACACCAGAACGTCTCGGCCGCGATAGCCCGCCGTCGCCGCGCACATGAGGCCCGCCGCGCCTGCACCGATAATGATCACGTCATGATGTTTCACTTAACTACCGCCTCAAACAAATTAATAGCAACCGAACGCAGCCCCACATAAAGGGACAAGCCAAAATGTCTGGAACATTTTTTGGCCGTGTATAAATCCCCTCTTTACACCGCAGCCCTTCATGAATGAAGGAAATGCCATTTGATGTCGGGAACATCAAAGGCCTTGGGCGCGAGGGATAAGTATCTGACCCCCATGGATGGAGGAAATGCCTAAAAATGTCAGGAACATTTTTGGCCATATAAAAATCCCCTCTTTGCCCGCTGCCCTTCATGAATGAAGGAAATGCCATTAGATGTAGGGAACATCAAAGGCCTGGACACCGGGGATAAATACATCCTTGTATAAAAAAGGGCGCTATTTTAGCACCCTTTGTTATTTTTAGCATGAGTCGCCGATGGCCACTATTCGCTGTCAGTCGTCTCCGACTTTTTCTCTCTTGCCAACAAGGCCTTAGCCGCCTCATGTGGCGTACCGCCCTGGTAGAGCACCTTATACACCTGCTCGGTGATCGGCATCTCGACACCCAGACGCTTAGCCAGGGTATAGACCTCTTTGGTGTTACGGTAACCTTCGACCACCTGGCCAATCTCGGCCTGAGCAGTATCGACATCCTTACCCTGACCCAGTGCCAAACCGAATCGACGGTTACGGGACTGGTTATCAGTACAGGTCAACACCAGGTCACCCAGACCCGCCATGCCCATAAAGGTAGAAGGTTGAGCGCCGATGGCCTCGCCAAGGCGAGACAGCTCCACCAAGCCACGGGTGATCAATGCGGTACGGGCGTTGGCACCAAAACCTATGCCATCTGACATGCCCGCGCTGATGGCGATAACGTTCTTCACCGCACCGCCAAGTTGCAGACCGATAAAGTCGTCGTTGGCGTAGACACGCAGGCGTTTCGGGCTATGCAGCAACTCCACCAAGTCATTGGTGAAGGTCTCGTCGGTACCGGCAACCGAGATAGCGGTGGGCAAGCCTGCCGCCAGCTCTTTAGCGAAGGTTGGACCCGACAATACCGCCAGCGGATACTCGTCACCTAAAATCTCGCGCGCCACTTCCTGCAACAGACGACCGGTTTCCGGCTCCAACCCCTTGGTCGCCCAGACGATGCGGGCATCTTTGCGCAGCAGCGGCTTCGCCTGCTTGAGCACCAGACCAAACACATGGCTAGGCACAACCACCAACACATTGTTGGAAGCGGCTAATGCAGTTGCAAGGTCGGCTTCGGGGATTAAGAGATCCGGCAGCGGGATACCGGGCAGAAAGGCCTCATTGGATCGATCCCTTTTCAGGTTCTCGATATGATCAGGCTCATGGCCCCAAATAAGGGTTTTGTGTCCGTTACTGGCTAAAGAAATAGCAAGGGCGGTGCCATAAGAGCCCGCCCCCAGTACCGTTATATCGGCAGTGTTGTTCATGCGTAATTAAGCGTTCGCTTCTGCTGCTTCACCGGCAGCTTCAGCCTGCGCCTGACGCTGTTGCACGTATTGAGCGAACAGGGCGTCAAAGTTAACTGGCGCTAGGTTCAGTTGTGGGAAAGTACCACGGGCAACCAGGCTACCAACCGCTTCACGAGCGTATGGGAAAAGTACGTTCGGGCAGTATGCACCCAGTGAGTGAGCCAGCTGCTGCTCAGTCAAACCAGAGATAGCGAAGATACCCGCTTGTTGAACTTCACATAGGAACGCGGTTTCTTCACCGTTTTTAGCCGTAACAGTCAGTGACAGAACAACTTCATATACGTCGTCGGCCAGCTTAGCGCTGCGAGTGTCAAGGTCTAGCTTAACTTCTGGGTTCCACTCTTTCTGGAAAACAGCTGGGCTGTTTGGCGTTTCGAAAGAGATATCTTTAGTGTAAACACGTTGAATGTTGAACTGTGGACCCTGTTGTTCGTTATTTACTGCTTCAGCCATAATTTCCTACCTAATCAATTTTGTTCGATTCGTTCCGTATGGAGAATCATCTTCAGGGCCTTTGTTACTCGAGTCCTAATCTAGACCTCAGCCACCATCCCGATTTTAGTATTTCCTTAAATCCCACCAGATGGGCGATTTAAGCCATTTTTTATAAGAGATGACACTCTAATCAAAGATGCTTAATAAAAGCAAACTTTGTGTGGGTTATCTTTTGGTTTTGGCAACGGGTAAGTTATTTTGTTGCCATTCGCTCATCCCACCCTTGAGGTTATAGACAGTTTCAAAACCTGCTTTAACCATCAACTGAGCCGCTTGCGACGAGGTCATCCCTGCATTGCATACCATTATAATGGGACTGGCTTTAAACTTTTCAAGGGCAGATGTCTTATTATTTTTAATTTCTGCTAAAGGCATGTTAATCGCATCGACGATATGGCCTTTCTTAAACTCTTCCTTAGAGCGCACATCGACCACCTTGGCGTCTTGCTTGTTAATTAACAAGGTCGCCTGCTGATGATCTACAGTTTTCACTTTCGAGATACTAGACTTAAAAACGCTCACAATAAGCGCAGCAAACAAGCCCACCCAGGCGAGACTCAACATAGGGTTGGCTTTAAAAAATTCGATATATTCTTGCATAGTTTTCGGCCTACTTCTGTGGCTTGAGAGACTGTTCGGGCTGAGAGTATAACCGATTGTCCCTGCAGATTGCAGCATGTAGTTCACCTCTGGCAGGGCGCCGAGATTGAGAGATCCCTAAAATTGTGACGGGCTCGATGAGGGCTATCGGTGTAAATCACTTTTTGATCGCCCCTGTACGTAGTAATATTTATCCAATTTCAGAATTCTAGTTTTCTTTTTAACGTTAATAGGTACCACCATGACGACACGCAAACGCCCATTGGCACTGCTGATCCTCGATGGCTGGGGTTACCGTGAAAATACCCACATGAACGCGGTATATCACGCCAACACACCAGTACTCGATCGCCTCAACAAAGAATACCCCAACAGCCTGATCTCAGGCTCGGGCCTGGATGTCGGCCTGCCCGACGGCCAGATGGGTAACTCGGAAGTTGGCCACATCAACATCGGCTCAGGCCGCGTGGTCTACCAGGAGCTGACCCGTATCGGTAAGTCGATTGCAGATGGCGAGTTCGACACTAACCCAGCCTTTGTCGACGCGGTCGATAAGGCGATCGCCGCAGACGGCGCCGTACACATCATGGGGCTGCTGTCACCCGGTGGCGTACACAGCCATGAAAGTCACATCCAGGCCATGTGTAAGATGGCGGTAGCGCGCGGCGCCAAGCAGGTTTACCTGCACGCCTTCCTCGATGGCCGTGACACGCCGCCAAGAAGCGCCAAGGGCAGCCTGCAGGCCTTCAACGAGCTGTTCGCCGAACTAGGCACTGGCCGCATCGCATCCCTCATTGGTCGCTACTACGCCATGGACAGAGACAACCGTTGGGATCGCGTCTCACAAGCCTATGAGCTGATCACCCAGGGCAAGGCGCTGCACCAGTATCAAGACGCCGTTGAGGCGCTCGACGCCGCCTATGGCCGCGATGAAAACGACGAGTTCGTTGCCAGCTCGGCCATCACAGACGCCGACGGTAAGATTGCGACCCTCAATGACGACGACGCGCTGATCTTCATGAACTTCCGCGCCGACCGTGCCCGTCAGATCACCCGCAGCTTCGTCGACCCAGGGTTCGATGGCTTCGAGCGAGCGGTAACCCCTAAGATCAACTTCGTCATGCTGACCGAATACGCCGCCGACATTAAGGCACCTGTCGCCTATCCATCGGTAGATCTAGTCAACACCTTAGGCGAAGTGCTGCAAAACAGCGGCAAGACGCAGCTACGTATCTCGGAAACCGAGAAATACGCTCACGTCACCTTCTTCTTCAACGGCGGTAAAGAGGAGCCATTCGAGGGCGAAGACAGGATCCTTATCCAGTCGCCTAAGGTCGCCACCTACGACCTGCAGCCAGAGATGAGCTCGACCGAGCTGACAGACAAACTGGTAGAAGCGATCGAGTCTACCCAATATGACGTGATCATCTGTAACTACCCTAACGGTGACATGGTGGGTCATACCGGCAACTTCGATGCCGCCGTCAAGGCCTGTGAGGCGGTCGATGCCTGTATCGGTCGTGTGGTTGAAGCCCTGGCCAAGGTTGATGGTGAGTGTTTGATCACCGCCGACCATGGCAACGCCGAGCAGATGACAGATGAACAAACTGGTCAGGCACATACCGCCCACACCAGCGAACTCGTGCCCCTCATCTATGTAGGACGCAAGGGTGAGATCGCACCAAACGGAAGATTAAGTGATTTAGCGCCAACCATGTTAACCTTGATGGGACAAACCGTGCCATCAGAGATGACAGGGCACTCAATCATTACCCTAAGCGAGTAACGACTCTTTGCTTAAATGTTCCGGTTTCTATAAAGCCAGCATACTTGCTGGCTTTATCATGCTCTCTTGTACTGCGCAGGCATCCGACCTGAAGCAGCGTCAATCCGAGCTTGAAGCCATTCAGAAACAGATAAGCAACCAGCAGTCGGCTCTCAAGGACACCAGTCGCCAACACGAGAAGCTGATTTCTCTGCTGAAAAAAGATGAACAGGCGATCGCCGCAGCGGCAAAGAAGGTGACCAATACCAGGGCGTCACTGGCACAGACCGACAAGAAACTGGCCGAGCTAGACGGCCGCAAGGCAGAGCTCGATACCCTCAAACAGACGCAACAGAAGACACTGTCCAACCAGCTAGCGAGCGCCTATCTGGCGGGCAACCACGATTACACTAAGATGCTGCTCAATCAGCAGAGTCCGGCCACCATAGAACGCCTGCTCGCCTACTATCAGTTTCTCAACAAGGCGAGGATGGACGCCATCAAACAGCTGCAACAGACGATGACCGAACTGACGGCCGTCGAGTCTGAGCAGAAGGCCCAGCAAACCAAGCTCAACGAGCTGATCCTCAATCAGGAGCAGCAGGCCAAGGCGCTCACCCAAGAACAACATCAGCGTCAGCAGACCCTGAAGCAGATAGAGCGCACCCTCAATTCACACGGCGCCAAGCTGGAACAACTGCAGATAGAGGAAGCCAGCTTAAAGCGGGTGGTCGAACAGGCGCTAAGGGCCATGAAAGATAACCCCAGCATGGAAGGCCTCTCCAGCCGCCAGAAGCTTAGCTGGCCGACCAAGGGCCGCATCCGCGCCGGGTTCGGCAGCCTACGTTCGGGCGAAGTGAAGTGGAAGGGCGTGATGATGGCTGCCCCAGAAGGGCAATCGATCGACGCCATTGCCTCGGGCAAGGTGATCTATGCCGACTGGCTCAGGGGTTTCGGTATGGTGATGGTAGTCGATCACGGCAAGGGCTACATGAGCCTCTATGGCCACGCCCAGACCCTGCTCAAGGATGCCGGCGATAGCGTTAAGAAGGGTGAGACCATCGCCCTGGTCGGACGCTCAGGTGGACAGACAGAACCTGGCCTATACTTTGAGGTAAGGCATAAGGGGCAAGCGGTCGATCCTGCGAGATACTGTAGACGATAACGCGACAACGACCCCGAGTAATGGGGAGGTCGTCCATGTCTCAAATGATCCGCTATTTCACCTGTGTCGCCCTAGGGCTGACCCTAGGCCTCTCTATCACCTTGTTCGGCCATGAGAATGCCAAGGAATACCAGCCCAAGGTCAACTACCCACTCCTCATCGACATCATCAGCACGGTAGAGACCTACTACGTAGACAAGATCTCTCAGGAAGATCTGATCCAGGCCGCCATTGAGGGGGTATTCAGCAAGCTGGACCCCTATTCAAACTTCCTCGACAGTCAGGCCTTCTCCGATATCAAGGATGCCAACAAGGGCGAATACTTCGGTTTCGGCATAGAGATAGCCACAGAGCAGAACCAGGTCACCATCATCAGCCCCTTTCCCCACTCGCCAGCCGCCAACGCCGGGATTCAACCCGGAGATCGCATCGTCAAAGTCAACAATGAAACGGTAACAGCCAAGCAGCTCGACAATGTGCTGGAGGAGATCAAATTCCATAGCAAGCATAATCTGGCCATCAACCTGTCGCTGAGCCGCGCCAACTCGGAAGCCCTGTTCGACGTGACACTCACCCCTAGCCTTATCGACGTCAACTCGGTAGAGGGCGAGCTGCTCGACAATGGCATAGGCTACATCAGGCTCTCCAGCTTTCAGGATGATTCCACGGAAGATCTCATTAAACTGCTGACCCAATGGCAAAATGAGCCCATGACAGGCCTGATCCTGGATCTGCGTAACAACCCTGGCGGCCTGCTGGATCAGGCGATCAAGATTGCCGACATCTTCCTCGCCAAGGGGCGTATCGTCTCTACCCGGGGTCGCTTCTTCGACGCTAACTCAGACTACTTCGCCTCACCGCAGACCATGTTCTCCAAGCTGCCGCTTACCGTGCTAATCAACAAGGGCTCGGCCTCGGCCTCTGAGGTGTTGGCGGCGGCGCTTCAAGAAAACAAGCGCGCCACACTGATCGGCGAAAAGAGCTTCGGTAAGGGCACGGTGCAGAGCCTGATCCCCACTCTTATCGAGGGCAATGCCATCAAGCTGACCATAGCCCACTACACCACCCCCAAAGGCAGGGACATACACGCCATCGGCATAGAGCCGGATATAAATATCCCGGGCGAGACTATGACTGCCGGACAAAGTATGCCTATAATCGATGAGCAATCACCCCATGAGGAGAGCGCCCACGATAGGGTTATCGAATCGGCGATCTCATGGATAAAAACAAATAGTTAGTGAATAACCAAAACAGTGCGCTTATTACTCTTATTAGCTGTCTTATTTACCACACCACACTGCTTCGCCGCCCAGGTCTCCATCATCATTGACGACATAGGCTATCGTCAGACCGACGAGGCGGTGTTGGCATTGCCAAGCGACATCACCCTCTCCGTATTGCCCCATACCCCCTTGGGCGAAAGGCTTGCCGCCATCGCCCACAACAAGGGCCACGAGATCATGCTGCACCTGCCCATGCAGGCATTAAATGGCAAGGAGATGGGCCCAGGCGGACTGACCAATCAGATGAGCGAACAGGCTCTAAAGCGGGCGGTCGAGGATGCTTTCAAGAGTGTCCCCTACGCCAAAGGTGTCAACAACCATATGGGGAGTCTGCTCACACAACTAGACGCTCCCATGACCTGGCTAATGGAGAGCCTGAAGCAGCATGACAACTACTTTGTCGACAGCATGACCACCAGATACAGCAAGGCCAGCGACGCAGCCAACAGGCTGGGGATTCCGCTATTGAGAAGACAACTCTTTCTGGATAACGATGTGTCGCCGCAAGGACTTGAGAGACAATTTAACCAGCTGATCCAGCGGGCGAACAAGGAGGGGCAACTCATAGTGATCGCCCACCCCTATCCGGAGACCATCAGCTTCTTAAAGGCGAATCTGTCCAGACTCTCGGATGAAGGCATCGCCGTGGTGAATACATCCAGGCTCTTGCCCTATCGCCTCGTGCAGAAGGACCCCACAGCCAGCGACAAGGCGCATTTAAGATAGGCGAACTTAAGAAAGGCTAAGTTAAAGCTCTAAGACTGGGATGGTAAGATCCGGTAGCAAAGCTCTTAACTCGTCACGGTTACTGACGACATCGGCCAATGAGTATTTGTCTAGCACGGCCAGATAAGCGTCGACCGCCTCGGCGAGCACACCCTTGAGCTGACAGGCAGGCGAGAAACGGCAATAGGGCTTGCTACAATCGATAGGCGACAGCGAGTTTTCCAGCGTGCGCACCAGGACACCGATATTGATCTGATCCGCCGGCTTACCTAGCTTAAAACCACCTGCCTTACCACGTACCGTCTGCAAATAACCTTCTTTACCAAGATGGTGCACTATCTTAGACACATGGTTAGCCGACAGATCGAACACCTCGGTGATCTCGGCGATTCTAAACAGGGTTTCTCTCTCTGGCGATAAGGCCAGGTACATTAACGTACGAATACCAAAATCTGTATAACGAGTTAACTGCATAACCTACCTTCTAAGACTGGGTCGCCGCTTCTAAAGATGTAATCAACCAAAGTGCCTCTTCTGCCGTCGAACCACAGACTTCAGGTTCGGCGATGAAACGATCACACAGCGCCGGGCGCTCAGGTTGACCGAATATCTTGCAAAGATTCCGCTCATCTAACTGGATGCAACGCACCCCGGCAGGCTTGCCATTGGGCATGCCAGGGATAGGGCTGGTGATAGACGGCGCTATACAACAAGCACCACATCCTAGACGACAATTCATACGGCATTATACCTATATTTGCGTAGCTTGTTAGTCATTAAGATCACAGCATTATTCTGAGATTTCATAAAGCTTAGCCCCACCTAATAGTAAAAGAGATAAAAACACTAAGGTTCTATAGAGAACGCCATACAGATAATGACGTTATCGCTAGAAGTAAGACAACATCTCAATTGCGTCTATCTAGCGAACTTAAGTTTATTAACTCATTCGCCTTATGCCATCACCTTGTCTTCAGGACTATCTAAACACTGCAGTTTATCTGCCCTCACGTGGGCGCTTTGTAGCGCCAAGCAGCTAAGCTACGAGCAGGGGGATGTGCCGAATGCCATAAACGCAGTATGCTGTTTATGGCCAAGCTCAGCGGTAATATTAGGCACCTTTCATAGTCATATTCAAATCAAATATCAGGTGGTTATTAACGACTCATCTCACATGGGGGCGGAGAAGCCCTGCTATAGATGCGTAGCATCTAAGGGCTTTGTAGCGCGAAACAGCTAGGCTGCGAGCTGAGGGGCCTGACCGCCATGGATGGCGGAAATGCAGTTAATGAATGGAGCACATAACTGCCACACTGCGTAAGCAGCAGTGGGCTGCGTGTGAAGCAACACTTTCGCGCGACCTACATGGATGTAGGAAATGCCTAAATTGCTGGGAGCAATTTAGGCGCCTGTCATGGCCAGCTCCGCTAAAGCTTCGCGCTCATAAGCACATCGCTATCGCGATATTCGCCCTACTTCACATGGAAATGCGCCTCACTGCGTTCGGGCTCTTTATATTTCCCATGTTCGAGTAGATATTTCAAAAGCTGTTAAACGAAAAAATCCCCAACACTAGGTGCTGGGGATTTATCGACTCTCTTTCGAGAATAAATAGGCGCCTGGAAATGACCTACTCTCACATGGGGAGACCCCACACTACCATCGGCGCGATTGCGTTTCACTTCTGAGTTCGGGATGGGATCAGGTGGGACCACAATGCTATGGTTTCCAGACAAATTTGGAAATTCGGAAAGCTGTACTCTTATCTAAGAGTCAATCTGAGTTCGCACTTCAATCAAGTACTTTTGTATTCTTTTGATTACGTAAAACCATTATCGCGACCTCCATGGAAGGAGGAAGTACTTTAAACGTCTGGAACGTTTCAAGTAAAACCCTTTTGGGTTGTATGGTTAAGCCTCACGAGTCATTAGTACAGGTTAGCT